>CAYSDC010000042.1:0-511 GCA_964429765.1 uncultured Pseudomonadota bacterium | reverse complement strand
GACTTGGAAGTGGCAGCCCAGCAGCTATCAAAAATGCTGGCCAGTAAACTGCGTGAAAGCGAACAATATCTTTTGCCATTACTTGCACGTCAGCAGGCCACCAGTGTGCAAATTCACGTCGAGCTTGTTCCGAGTCTTGACCGTAACCAATGCCGGTAATGTAATTATTCAGCGCATCGCCCCACACGTAGACCGTGTGTGATGGATCACCAGGAAAAGGAATTCCCCAACTGACAGTTTTTCGTGAGATACTTAAATCCTTGAGTCCCGATTTCACAAATGAAACCACTTCAGCTAAACGCTCCTTGGGAACAATAAAGTCTGGATTGTTTTCATAAAATGAGAGCAACCGCTCTTCGTATGCAGAAAGTCTGAAAAAATAACTTTCTTCAGCAACTTCTCGCAACCCACGCTTACATGTTGGGCAGACATAATTCCCTTTTTCATCTTTGGGAGAATCAACCTGCACATTCACAAATGTTTCGCATGGAACGCAATAAAGCCCGGTGTA
>CAYSDC010000041.1:5013-12848 GCA_964429765.1 uncultured Pseudomonadota bacterium | reverse complement strand
AGCTCCAGAGTTTGGTACAGTTATTGCAATCACAAACCAGCGATCAGAGAGTCGATCATACCTGATACGAGGGTCACTCGTAGACTTGCCCCCACGCACCGAATTAAAAAAAACATCTAAGTCAGCATCGATACCATTATCTGCAGCCCGGTTTGCTTGTTAAAGCTTTTTATTAAGCCATTAATTGCCATGGTAAATTGCAATGGTCCTATTGCACCCATGCTATCGGGTGGAAAGAAACCAGAATCTGAAAAACGTGCTGCACGAAAATTAACACCTATGGTTGGCGCAGGAGCTCGCGTTAAAGTTCTTTTTTTTTGTTTCTTACCTTCAGGAAAAGAGGCGACAGCTCTAGCATCTCTATCTTGCTTTAATAGATTGCGAGCGCGATGCGTTGAACGAGATTTTATAGGATGTTCTTTGAAAAACTTTGCCCGCTCTGCGTGCAACTGAGACAACTGACTGCGTACAAGATGCTGACGGATCATAATTGATTCGGCCAATTCTTGAATTGCGTAATCACCTATAAGTGTTTGTCCTGAGTACTCTTGAGCAATACTCACTCCGTGCATCAAAAGAAAAAAAACACTCAGTACCCTTTTTTTCATCTCTCTCCCCATCTTCCTTTTTTACATAATTTTATTCATCAATCATGCTAAGCCGCTCTTGATAACGCCCTCCTTTAAACGTCGCCTTAAGCCACACCTCAATAATAGAAAAAGCTTGATCAGTAGTAAGATAATCTGCGGGAATAATTAGGACATTTGCTTTGCATTTTTCTTTTGCATTTTGTGCAACTTCTGTACTCCAGCATAACGCAGCATAGATGCCCTTAAGTCGATTTGCGGCAATTGAAGGCCCAATTCCAGACCCACACACAAAAATACCTTCGTGAGCAGCTTCTTGTAAAACATCTAAGCAAACTTTTTTTGCATAGATAGGAAAATCTGAGCGTTCTTGATTATGGGCACCAACATCGTGCCACTGATAGTGAGAAAAGTGTGCAATAATTGCAGCTTTTAGGGCATATCCGCGATGATCAGACCCAATAGATATCTTCATGAAATTTCACTCTCGCTTCAGAGTTTTTAGCATTAATTGACCATTCCACAGTTGCAGCTTTCTTGGTAGAGGCAATAGTCATTTTAAATGTTTTGCCTCGATCCATGTAAGGCTTACCATCGAGCGGCTTAGCTGGAAACTTAATCATATATGCTTTTTTAAACAGATTAAAACGAGATCCAAAAAATATTTGATATTCTGGCTCAAGCTCAACCTCTTTAATACTCACCGGCTGAACTTTTTCTCCATCTTCAAGCTGAAGATACAGACTCCATGCGGAATCTTTTTCACTCATTGCAACGTGAGTTTTATCACGAATATCCGCTAAAAATGCAAACGTAATCCAGTGCTTATTTTCTTCTAATTGACGTCTCAAAAGCGCCTCACGCGCTTCATTATCTTTCCCGTGTCGCTTGCACACCATATCAACGTACGTCGTCTTAAGTTTGTCAGAAAACCAAACCACATCAAATAAGGCAAGCGTTTGAAATTGATCGTATATTGCACAGGAACGAAGATGTTCTCCTGCTACAGCAGAAGGCTCCTTCTGTTCTACTCCTTGGGGAAATTCACTTTTAAAAATTTTATGATACTTGACGCAACCCGGAAACAATACCAAAACGAATGAAAAAATTAAAAGGTGAGCATAGTGATACATCTGTATATCTTTCAATATTATCTGAGCTCTTCTTGAAAACCGCTTTAAGATATTGTATATCATCATTACAATTGTGTGTAGTAGCGCTTTAACGATTAACCGGATTAACGAGAAAATGTATACAACCAATCTAAATCTTAAAACAATCATGAACAAAAGCAACTGGCTATGAAAAGTAATCTTTTAAAGAATACAATTTTAGTTGTTGGGCAGGGCTGTATGCAACAAGAAGTCACCCGTGCGTTGGGTGCCGATTATCACATTATCGCCCCCCAAAAGCACATAAATTTGCTGACGCTTGCTCATCAATATACTCAAGCGCCCTGCATCATAATCATTGAGTACAATTTAAAAATATTGCCTGAAATTAGTGACCTCAAAGCACACTTCAGGACATACTCGATCCCTATTATTGCAATTACTTCGACGCTTTCACCTCAATTTCAAGAGCAAATAGTACAAGCAGAAATAGACGACTTCATACAAACACCTATCAATCACACTGAACTACGCACACGTATTCTCATGAGCAGCACGCGAGCGCTACGCAATCAAAATGCCAACCCTCTCACCAAGCTTCCCGGAAATGAATTGATCATCAGAACAATTGCTCAGCGCTTAGATCAACCCTGCTCAATTATGTATATAGACCTTGATTATTTTAAAGCATACAACGATGCCTATGGCTTTACACAGGGTGACCGACTTTTACTTGCACTCGCACAGATACTGATCGATAACACGCAAAAATTAGGTAATCCAACCGATTTTGTTGGACATCTTGGGGGCGATGATTTTGTTATTATTTCAACACCGGATAAAGCAGAGCTTATAGCACAAGAAATTTGCACGCAATTTGATGTTCAAGCGCCAGAATTTTATAACCAAGATGATCGAAAACAAAAAAAAATTATCACGCTAAACCGTCAAGGGAACATGCAAGAATTTCCGATCATTACGATTTCTTGCGCGCTTGTTTCAAATGCTTTGCGCCCACTGAACTCAATCGCACACGTTGCTCACATTATCACTCAACTTAAGCCTTATGCAAAAAGTAAGCCCGCAGGCGTCTACAAAAGCAATTATGTCAAAGATAGACGAGCAAAATGACACATTCGGGAAAATCTGCGTACACTTCTATCCAACACATTTGTATAATTTTTTTAATGACGACATCCCTTTACAAAAAGCTACTTGAGAATCTACACTGGGCACGAGTTATATTATTGACTATAAAAATGCGATGGGAATTGCTATGCCTTCCGTTCAAAATCTTTTAGTATTCCGTTATCTTTTTGCCAAAGAAAAAGATTCCAACATTTCCTTTATGACTAAAATCTGTTTTTTAGGTATCAGCATCGGCACGTTTGCACTTATGCTTACCCTCATTATCACCAACGGATTTGAAAAAGTAATCCATGAAAAAATGCAGGGAATCAATGCTCAGGTCATTATCTCAAGCCCAGGAAATCAACTGAATTACAACGATATTCGTACAACACTAAAAACTGAATATCCAAACCTGATAGCAGGGATAAGCGGAACAACAGTCAAACAGGTAATTCTTGATCACAATAAGCAACAAGCTGTTCTTTTTATTAAAGGAATTGACGCAGAACGTGAAGCCGACGTCACTGCTCTGAGCGAAAAAATCATTCGAACAACTCACGGGTTAGTTTTGGATAAAAATTTTGCTCTACCGCTCACCGACATTCTAACAGAAAACACGCTCCTCATTGGGTATAAAATGGCCCAAGAACATCGACTCAAAGTTGGTCAAACAGTTGAGCTTCTTATTCCAGAGCCAACAGGCAAACGAAGAATCGCATTAAGCAAGAAAAAAGTAACGATCAGCGGCATTTTTAAAGTGGGACTCGAAGAATACGATAACAATTTGGCATTTGTATCACTTGCCTGGCTTGATAAAACATTTGATGAGCAAGGAGTTGATGCCATAACCATCAAACTTACGCCAACTCAACGTCCCGATGTTATAGCACTTTTTAAAGAACATGGATTTTTTGCAGCACTCCCTTATCAAGGAATATGGAGCTCCATAAAAAGTATCTTTTTTCCGATCGACCATGAATATCAGGCGCTCCAAGAGCTTAAGCAAAGACTTCCTCACTTAACGGTCAATTCCTGGAAAGATCTCTATCCCGCACTTGTATCGTCACTTAAGCTAGAAAAATATGTCATGTTTTTTATCTTGGCACTCATCACACTAGTCGCAAGTATGAATATGATTTCATTACTTTTTATGCAGATTCAACAAAAACAAGGTGATATTGCAATTTTAAAGGTGATGGGACTTTCTCGTAGAAAAATTCGCGGCATATTCCTACGTCTTGGATTGATTATTACGCTGCTCGCCTCAACATGCGGCCTGCTTCTTGCCTTCATTGTGGGATACGTCTTAGAACATTATGCCTACATCGAATTGCCTGATGTCTATTACATCTCGTACCTGCCAGCACGTATTGATGGAGAAATTTTTATTGTTGTATTTATTGCAACTATGCTGCTTGGTTTCTGCGCCACCTGGCTTCCGGCACAACGGGCACAACGAATAAACATTGCACAGGTATTACGACATCAATAAAAAAAGAGGCCGCACACAAATTGTGTACGACCTCAATGCATTCAACGTTTATGCACATTGAAATGTCAGATTATCAAATTATAGTCCTGGGACTATGCGACGAGCAAAGGCCCAAAACAAATTGGATCCCACCTGGCTTAGATCTGCAGAAACATTTTCACCAAAGCCAATAGAAGCTGTTTCATACAACGTACTTATAACCGTATACGGAAGGTATACTGCTAATCTTGTTACTTGAGCAGCATCGTATCCGCCTTCAAGGCATTCTGCACATACTATACAAACAATAGCAATAACAATATACGCCTGAACATGCGGAACAAACGGCTTTAAAACTGTTTTCCAAACCGGGCTGAGAACATATTTTTGAATGGTATCTACAACTGAAGGATCTTTTTCTTTTTTTTGTTCAATAATATTTGCTTGAATTGATTGAAGCATAACTTCTTTGCTTAACACATCAAGCGCCTGTACTTGATCTGGACTCTTGATCATTAAATTTTCAAGTACATCTTTAATTGCTTCACCTTGCAAAGCGGTTTCAACAATTCCTTTTTGCATTGCTACATCTAAGTTCCTACCTAAGACCTGCACCGCAGACCCGGAACTTGCAATAATCAATGCGAGCATAATTCTGGTAAAATTGTTCATACAAACCCCCACAACTTTAAGAATAACTTCCACTCAATAGCGTAATACGTTTCATAATTATTTTATTAATCAACTATCAAAGCTGACCCCAATAAGCTTATTATTGTAAGCCTACCACTAAAATTATAGAAATAAAAACGCCTCAATGAGTTACAGATTGAGCTGCGGCTTTCAGATTAATTATTCAAATTGAATTTATCAATTCATTCGCTATCTGAGTCTGAGTCTGAACTGTTTCCGGCAATGGCACGATTCAAATCAGCTCTTAGCGCTTCGAGCCGCTCCGCAAGTTCTTCATCCTGATTTCTGTGGGAAAATATACCTGAAACCGTGTTTTTAAAAGCGTTCGCCCACGCTGCAATTCCATCTGTGGGCGTCTCAAAACAACATTGGATAGCATGACTTAACCGATACGGGACACTCAAACAATGACATTTATGATGGCAGGCACAATCCACCGCAACAATGCCGGCTAAACAACAGACATCTTGAGAGCTCAAATTGTCTCGAAGACAATAATCCCATAAGCCAGCTTTTGCTGCAAGAATGGTATAAAATACCAATCTCATTTCTGTTTCTCGCTCTTGAATTGCCCGAGCAGCCGCTTCTTCTTTTTGTTGTTCACGTTTATTTCTTAGATCGAAATTTTTTGTTTGGGCTTCAAGTTGCTCATTTTCTCGTTTAAATTGAGCTGTCCTTGCTGCCTCTTGAGTAAGAACGTTTTGCTGGTGTTCTAATTCATCTTGTGCAGTACGAATGACATTCTGAGCCGTTGCTCTACGTGAACGAACTCTGTCCGTAGCATTTTGCATGCCAAAAAGAGTACTCTGCTGAGCTGCAAGCCCAACGAAAACAAGTACAACTAAATAACGTATACTTCGTGAAAATGATGTAACCATGATAACCTCATATTTTTAATAAAATACAAATCAGCAATATTATTATATATGAGGATAAACAAATCGAAAAACAACGTCAAACGGGAGCGAGGTAAAACATTTCAAATTTAAATGTTTTACCTCGCTCTAAACTAAATAACGGTGATAATGGTATGTATTAAGTAGAATGGGAAGCAAGCTTTTTGCGTTGACTTTTATTCTTATGCTTTAACCTTATTTCGGGCCTTTTCAAGTTCATTGAGAGCTTCATCGCGCAGACGTTCGTCTTCATAGCATCCGCTCACCTGGGCAAGGTATTCATCAACCTCTTCAGAATTTCCTGGAAGAACAAGAACTTTATTCCCTTCTATAGGGAATGAATCCTGAATAATGTAATCAAATTCTTTTTTTGTCAGAAAAATTGCGTGATCCTTTGTCTTTATAACAATTGCCCCAGCTTTAAGCATCTCTTCAATTGTATTGCCATCAAGGCCCAGACTAACAAGCTGATTGCGTACCGCAATTCGCTGCCCGATAGATGCTTTCTTGCTTACAAGCTGTCCAAGCTTACTTATTTCTGCAAGAGCTCTTTTGCAGGTAATCGCGTCTAAGATACCTGTAGTGTAATGCGTTATGTCTTTTTTATCGCCATTACCATCACTATCATAAGTCAGGTCAAGATGACTCAAGTCAACAATCGCCCCATTCACATGTAATGGACAAGATAGCAAGATCAAAGCAAAAACAATTTTCATAAAAATTCCTCATATGAGCGATTTTATTACGGTTTCAATAGGTTTTACATGACTAGCAGAGTCAAATTCTGAGCAACATTAACACGCTCATTGCAAATTTTCAAGTAAAAAATATATACAAAATAACACATAACCATAAACGCTTTTAATTGTTTATAGTTTATTTCAAAAACACAGCTCATCAGTGTTTTATTGATTTTATGGGGGGTGCTGATATCATACAATGTCAAAATAAAGATTCAGCCTCTTATTAAAAACTCTACGGGAATCGATAGATATGCTCAAATTAGTATATGTCCTACTTTTTGTGTTGTTCATACCGATGGCAACAACTCATGCTCAAGTAGATATTTCTTCAAATAAACAGGTAAAACACCTTCTTGAGCAAGCACAATTTCTTGCCCAGCAGGGAATTCCACACAATGTTGTATTACAAATCTTTAAAGAAGCACTTACGCAAGAAACGTCATCTCAAGAGCCGGTTAATGCTTTAGAGGCTCAAAGCCCTCTTCATTCAAAAAAAGTTATTTTTATTGTTGGTACACTCTGCGTTATCGGCTTTGCTGTTGGAAGTTATGTCATGTACCTAGCTTGTCAAAATGATATCCAACAACATGAAGAGCTTCATAGAAATAGATGTGAACAAGCTGAAGAAATTAATAGACAAAGAGTCGCAATCTTCAACCAACAATACCAGGCGATCCTTACGGCGCATAGAAATTATCTGCGTGATATACAAGTGCTTCACGAGGTCGGACAAATAGATGCTCAAAGCAATGAACCTGCAGTAGTAAGAATCGAACAAATTGCACAAAACATAGTGCAAATCGGTCAAGATCGATATGGATCGAATCTGGATTACCTACTACTGCCAATGCATCAAGCAATTGGGCATGCATGCGAGCGCGCACGCGCAGAAGATTATCGGTTACAAAACGAGGAACCAGCATGAAAATAATAGTACTTATTCTTTTGCTTGGCATGTCACTAACAACAAATCATACTCAAGCGACCATAGATACCACATTTTTTAAACAGGAAACACAACAGCTTATTGCTCAGGCGCAATTTCTCATTGAACAAGGCATTCCTCAAAAAGAAGTCCTCCACCTTTTCAAGCAAGCCCTCATGCAAGAAGCAAAAAATAATGGAGCTGATGCAGAAACCTCTATGCTCCCCCAAAAAACTATTTTAAGTAAAATGCTTATCCTTAACAGCTGTGCACTCGT
>CAYSDC010000041.1:1201-5003 GCA_964429765.1 uncultured Pseudomonadota bacterium | reverse complement strand
AGGCATAATAGCAACCTATTACTTCATGAAAAAAAAGTTAGAAGACCAGCACCAACAGCATGAACATGAATATACTCAACTTCTTGCCCAACATCAGCAGCAACAAGCAGATATCCGTCAAAATTACCAGCAAGAACAAAGAAATCTAGAAGTCGAAGAATTTAATTTTCTTCAAAGTGATCCAGAATTGATTGCAATAAACAGACAAGCTTTTATTGATTTTCTTCGCCAAACAGAAAATGAAACTGTGGCTGGAGTTATCCACTTCACCAGAAATCGCGTTGTTTCGCTCATGATGCAAAACATAGCTCGCAAAGCTATTGCTCGAGTAGGTGAGTAATTCAAATCCACAAGAAATAAGGAATCAATGATCAAAAAATAATACTAAAAAAAGAACAACTCTGTTGCGCCCCAATCTCTGAATATCAAAAAAAGCACGGAACTTTTTTAATGCTCCGTGCTCTCACTATCAAATCTTAGAAGTACTCAGCGCATTATCTAACTAAGCGCATGACAAGTGAAGCAATAAATAAAATGAGAAATATTGCAAAAAGAATTCTTGCGATTTCAATAGAAACAACTTCTATGCCGGTAAATCCCAAAAGACCCGCTACTATAGCCAGAACAAGAAATACAATCATATAATCTAAAGTGAGCATCAATTCTCCTTTATTATGAGGCATGAAAAATAATTCTATGACAAACTACAAAAAAATTGAACTCTAAGTAAAGCTTTCATAGCATGAGCCATGGCAAGGAGCAGCTCTGCAAACTCATGCTGCTCCTGCATGCTCAAAACTAGCAATATCCAGCCATCCTTTGCTAAGGTAAAAACATTACCATCCCGGTACTGCATCATTAATGCCATAACTTTGATTTACTCCAATGAAAGAGTACTTTCTATGATTCCATTAATAAAATCGCTTATGCTCAAAGGCAAACGAGTTCTGCTGCGTGCAGACTTAAATGCACCAATCAAAAATAAAGAAATCACACATGACTATCGGCTCAAGGCCGCCCTTCCCACCATTAACTATATTCAAGAACAGGGAGGCAAAGTCATTTTGCTTACACATTTAGGACGCCCAAAAGAAAGCTCTTTTGATGAAAATCTTTCAACTCGTATTATCGTCCCTTGGCTTGAAAAACAAGGATATCATGTTGATTACGAAATCGATTTGATGCAAGCAATTGACCAAACTCATATGCACTACAACAATATTCTGCTCATTGAAAACCTTCGATTTTTTAGCGGTGAAAAACATGTCAACATCAATTTCGCACAACTTCTCGCTCAGCTTGGAGATCTGTATATCGATGATGCATTTGGTGTCATACACCGCGCTGATACATCACTAACACTGCTGGCAGAACAGTTTGCGCCTGAAAATAGAGCTTGTGGACTTTTAGTTGAAAAAGAGATGCATGAGCTTGCTCAAATTCGCCAAAATCCCAAGCAACCGTTTGTCATGGTGCTTGGAGGAAGCAAGCTTGATGATAAAATTGGAATGATTGAACAATTTGCACGCCAAGAAAAAGCTCGCCGTATTTCAACACTTGTTGCAGGAGGTCTTGTTGGACAGATGCTTTTGGCCGCGCAAGGAAAAATGCACGCTCCCAAAGACACATCAAGTAACGCCCTAGCTCACGCCCAAAAAGCACTTCAGCTTGCTCAAGATTTTGATATCACACTTGTACTACCAAGTGACTTTCTTTTTATTAATGATGCCAGCGATACACCAGCAATCTGCACACTAGACCAAATACCTGAACAAGCACGATGTGTAGATATTGGTCCAAAGACAATTGCGCAATGTAACGAAGTGATTACTCAAGCGCGCACAATCCTTGCCAATGGAACCATGGGAATTTATGAAGAAGCTTCGTATACACAAGGAACCAAAGCCATTTTTAGTGCTATTGCATCATCATCCGCATACACCGTTATTGGTGGTGGAGATGCGGTAGCAGCAACATTTCAGTATGGCCTTGCGGATAAAATGGACTATCTTTCAACGGGTGGTGGCGCCACGCTGGCGTACTTAGCCGCTCAAAATCCGGAAGAAGAATTGCCAGGCCTCAAGGCACTTTTGGCATAAATTATAAAGGGGAGGAATAGTATGAAACTAGAAATGCGTTCAAAACAAACGGAACAAGAATTATTAAAAGAATTTGTGACATCTAAAGATCAAGGACTTGCTGATCAAGAGGTTTTGCTGCGTCAAAAGCAATATGGACAAAACACTATTGTTGCACAAGAAACCTCATGGTGGCAAATTCTTATACGCCAATTTGAATCACCATTTATGTATCTCTTGCTCGGTGCTGCCATTCTTTCACTCTTCTTAAAAGACCCATGGAATACCCTGTTTATTCTGCTTTTTGTTGTGCTCTCTGCAACGCTTGGATTTTACCAAGAATTTTACGCTGAAAAAACAATATCTCTGCTGAAAAAATATTTGACCACCAGCACACAGGTTCTTCGCAACGGTAATGTTATAGCGATACCAACCGAAGCCCTTGTCCCCGGAGACATTGTTGTACTCACCGCCGGGCGAGCAATTCCTGCCGATGTTCGTTTTTTACAAACTGAGCATGTCTGGATAGATGAATCGGCACTTACCGGCGAATCGGCTCCTGTTCACAAAACTCATGAGCTTGAAGAAACAGAGCAAAGCACGACAACATCTCCTGCAACAATTGGGCTCTGTGGCAGCATGATGACCAGTGGAACTGCAAAAGCGATTGTTATTGCAACAGGAAGCACAACACAATTTGGAAGCATCGCATACTTGAGCACAGCAATAACACGACGAAGCATATTTGCTCAGGAGATTAATACCTTTAGTCGATTTGTTCTTTTCTTTGTCATCGCTACTATCGGATGCATATTTTTAGGTCACCTTTTTATCAAGGGGACGCCTATTTCAATTTTTGAGCTTTCACTCTTTGCAATCGCTCTATGCGTAAGTATTGTACCAGAAGCACTCCCCTTGGTTATTACTTTCGCGCTCTCGTTTGGTGCACGGCGTATGGCCCAAAAAAATGTTGTTGTAAAAAGACTTTCTGCTATCGAAGACCTTGGTGGAATTGACATTTTATGCAGCGATAAAACCGGCACTATAACCAAAAATCAACTTGATGTTGTCGACGTCTATGCACAAGATCCCGGCTCAACAATCCTGTATGCTGGCCTTACCTGCGAAGAACACATACTCGATGATGAGCAATCGATTAATTCATTTGACCTTGCAATTCTCAATCACCTTCCTGCCAAAATGAAAGAGAAATTAAAAAGCTTTAAAACAATCGACAGACTTCTATTCGACCACAAAGCACGCTACAACGCTGCCCTGGTAACCGACAGCTCTCAAACACTTATTATTGCACGAGGCGCATTTGAATTTGTAGCACAACACTGTCAACTCGAAAGTCAAGATACTCTTACCAAAACAGATAACTGGGCACATGATCAAGGAATTATTGGCCGTCGTATCATCGCACTTGCAGTCAAGCAAGCACCAGGAGTTACACAGCTCACATCACTTGAAGGAGAAAAAGATCTTGAGCTGGTGGGACTTATAGCTTTTGAAGACCCGGTAAAACCAACAGCGCTCGAAGCGCTTACTAAAGCACAACATTTAGGCGTTGCCATTAAACTCATTACAGGTGATGCGGTAGGTGTTGCAGCAGCAGTAGGTAAAGAGGTTGGTCTTGTACATTCACCTGAAGAGGTTATAACCGGGCAGCAGTTTGATGAACTCGCTTACGAAGAAAAAGTAAAAGTATGCGAAAAGACCGC
>CAYSDC010000041.1:612-1073 GCA_964429765.1 uncultured Pseudomonadota bacterium | reverse complement strand
AACAGTACCGATGTTGCCAAAGATGCTGCCGACGTCATCCTGTTAAGAAAAAGCCTTAATGTGATTATTGATGGTATCGCCGAAGGGCGACGCGTTATGGAAAATTCGTTCAAGTATCTACGCGGCATGGTAACATCCAACTTCAGTAATTTCTATACCATCGCTTTTGTATCACTACTTCTTGATTATCTACCGATGCTGCCTATCCAACTTTTGCTCATCAATCTACTCACAGATTTTCCGCTTATTTCTATTGCAACTGATAATACCGATGCAGCAGAATTAAAACGACCAAAGCGCGATCGTCTCAATGAGGTAGCATGGCTTGCAGTCTTTCTGGGGATTTTCAGCACTATTTTTGATCTTATGTTTCTTTCACGCTTTTATCACGCTGATCCAGAAATTTTACGAACTAATTGGTTTATGTACTGTATTTTCACCGGCTTGCTCTTCTTTTATTC
>CAYSDC010000041.1:0-563 GCA_964429765.1 uncultured Pseudomonadota bacterium | reverse complement strand
AACAAAAATGTTTATGCTCACCGCAGCACGACCATCCAATCCACTTATTATCATGTCAACCGCATCGGTTCTCATTACACTCTGGATTCCGTATACCAATTTTGGTGCACATTTCTTCCATTTTGTTCCACCAACATTTGTTCAACTTCGTTGGACGTTTGGCATAGCGGTTGCCTATGTAATGGGCATGGAAGCAGCTAAGCTGATATTTTATCGCTTCTTTAGAAAAACGTCATAGCCAGCCTACAAAAGCTCAAACTAGAAATGGATATGCTCGTATGCAAAATTGTGTCTCATCAGGTTTTTTGAAATAATGACGGGCATTCCATTTTTTCATTTCGTTTTTAGTACAAAGCACCATAAATGAATGGTAACCGGTAATATGATCAGATGCACCAAGGGTATAGACCATACCATCCCACTGCCGAACAACACCTGCTTGATTTCTGATCTGTGTGAGCATTGGGCTGTTCACCCGTAACACATCAACGTTCTCATCTAGATGCTGATGACCACGCATAATCGCATGCACTGCAACACGATCATTTGAACGTTGCTGCAAA
>CAYSDC010000040.1:8152-13021 GCA_964429765.1 uncultured Pseudomonadota bacterium | reverse complement strand
TCACATTTATTTTGATAAACAAACCGCTGAATAAGAAATGAAGGCTCTCGAATGGCTTTAAGCCCAAATATGCTTGGACGCCCAGATGAATCTGCCTGATTCAAAACCGTTCCTGATGCCCAGATTTGATCATCCCGCATAAAGCATGTTCCTTGTATAGATACACGTTCATCACTTGATGTATCGACAACATGGCAAGAATAATGAGCCTTTGCAGCGGCTGAGCCCAACTGCAACGCTCCTTTGAATTGGTTTGGCTTAATTAACCATTCAGCTCTCAACGGACCACGAATAAGGTGAATAGGCGTCGTATTGGAAACTTTTATAAGGCCCTGACTATTTTTATAATTATAAGCAAATAAAGTTTTAAGCATAAGCGATGAAGAAAGATGCACAGCTGCTGACCCTGCAAGTACAAATGGTTTTGGTGTTTTGCAAGAAATATCAATACGCTTCCATGAAAGCAGTCCAACGGATCCATCAGAAACTTGGCATACTCCTTTAATATCTCCACATCCATTATTCAATGAACCTTGTAAATCTATAGAACAAAGTCCTTGAACAGGCACATTACTTGAAGGCTTTGTTTGAAGAGCATTCAAACAATGTACAACGGGTGCCAATGGGACGGTTCCAGATACACGCACCTGATTATCTCCATAATCTACATTTAATTTTGTAAGATCTGATTGATTCGTCAGATGAACGGCACATTTATTTGCAGACCAAGCAATATGAGCCCTGTACTGATTAAAAGGATCAACCAAAGTACTCAGTAGAGAAAGATCAGCTTGAACATCCCAAGAATCATTGCTTTTATTTTTGAAAATCTGACCACTTCCAGATGCTTGATCAAGGATAGACTGGCCATCAATGTTTGTTGTTGCTGATACAAGATTTACATGCCCCTCCCATGATCGATCGGGACTATGCTCATCTTTCTTTTTTGCAAGATAAAAAGTGCCCTGCATATTCGATTTTATAATATTATTTTTCCATGCACACTCAACATCAAGATTATTAATCTTGATTGACGACAGCCTAATTTTTAAGTCATCATCATCAACTTCAAACATAGTAAAAAGGTGCTGAATAACATCAACACGCTCTTGGCTAACCTGTGTTTTTGCAAAAATTTGATTAAAGGTAATCTCTAAGCGAAGCTTTTTTTTAAAAATGAGGTCAAAAGGAGAAACTTTGATTCGACACTCGTTAAAGCGCCATGAAAAATCTTTGTCATCAGTGGGCGTAAAAATGCCATCGGTACAATAAACCGAACATGTAAAAAAATTTAACTGCAAATTTTTAGTGTCGATGCGAACTTTCCAACTCTCTTGCAGTGACGAAATAATTTTTTCAGATATCAGTTCTTGAACTCGATGATTATTTTGTAAAATCCACAAAGAAAGAATAAGTCCACAAAAGCATGCTCCCGCAAATCGAAAGAACGTCTTTATCATAGCGCCTACTGTGAGTTAATGAGCTTCCATTGCTTGCCATTGTACAAATACTTTCTTATATAGAATACCTGAGATACAGCACAAGTTAAAGCGCCCCCCACAGCTTTCCTCTTGTCACAGAGATACATAGCTCCTGGTGAAATTTTTCCATTTGAATAAAACACCACACTGGCCCTTGTGCTTATGTTTCCCTTATAGCCTCTAAACGTAATGGGGGCTGTAACTACTTCTGTTGCCTGCCACGGAGGACCCATCGTTCCTGGAACAACTCCAAAGTGAATATCTGAGCCCAAACAAGTCGTTAGTTCTGTTCCTTGAAGGGTTTTATAGGTATAAGAGTGCTCAGAAATATCACACATTAATTCTACGTCGCAACCACAAGCAAGTGCTCGTTGCTGCAAACTATGAAAAAGGACTTCTAGACGATCAAGCGCTTGAATAAGCACTTGATCACCCGATACAACTATTTTTGGAATGATCATGCAGCTCATAAGCATAATAAGCGCAATACTCATGAAAAGCTCAAGCAACGAAAATGCTTCCCGAGCCTTATTCATGGCTACACCTGTTTAGTTGATAGAAATGAAAGCGCTGCACGTAAAAGCTGATCAAGAGAGGCATTTTGATGCGTATATTTTTCAGTTAAAAAGTGTAATGCCCCACCAACTTCTTGTTTGGAATAATTAAGTGAACTCAATACATCGCTTACATTTTGCCATATTACAAAGCCTTGCTGCTGTTCCATTACATGGCTATTTTTATTAATGAAGCTTCCAACCTTATGCTTGAGTTGCACAATAATTTGCTCAGCTTTCTTAGCTCCAATACCCTGCACAGCGCTCAAGCCAGATTCATTTTGCGTTGCAATAATATCAAGAAATTGTGCGGGCGAAAGTTGCGATAAAATATTAAGCGCAATGCCCGGGCCAATTTTAGGACAATCGATAATCATTAAAAAAAGATCGCGTTGCATTGCATCTTGAAAACCATACAAACTAGGTCCGTTTTCAGAGCTCCAATGAAAATAAATATGAAACGCACATTCGGCATCTTTGGTTATCTGTTTTGTTGTTGGGACATGAAGCCCAAAGCCTATACCCCCCGCAATTACAGTAACTTTTTTTTCTGCAATCTGTGTTACAATACCTTGTAAATAATCGATCATAAATGCCTCATTTACTAATATAAAAAACCTGTCCAACTACATAGAATAAAAATTGTTTCAGTTCATAAGGCTTGCATAAAAAGAGGTAAGTTTTTCAAACTTTCTTTTCGATAAAAATGCTCTCTTATTAGAATTAAAAGATGCACGACCTGTAACAAATTCAAATGCATGCTGCCCCATTTTCATGCGCAGCTTGGAATCGTCAATAAGAATATCAAGCTTATCTGTTAGGTCGCTCAAATCATTATTTTTAAAAGTAAAACCGGTAGTACCATCAATAATTGTATGATCCGCTCCAGTTCCACAAGCCCCTACCGATGGCTTCTTCATAAGCCCTGCTTCAAGATACACAATTCCCAAAGGCTCAAAGACCGATGTTAAAACATGAATATCAGTATGATATAAAAATTCTTCGACTTCTTTACAAAATCCTGCAAAAAAGACAAATTCACTTACTCCCAAATCTTTAGTTAACTGCTCGTACCATGCCCTATCGGCACCATCCCCCAAAAAAACAAGATATGCTGGCTTTTTTCGCTCATATAGTAACGCGCAAAGTGCACGAATAAGAAGCTCTTGATTTTTTCGTGATATATAGTTGCCACAAGGGTTTTTAAGCTTCCCATAAAAGTTTGCTACCATGCATAAAATGGGAGTATTTTTATCAAGAATATTAAAACCATGACGCTTAAAAAAATCTTGTTTATCCATTTGTCTTGGCTTAAATCTTAGAAATCGTTCTTCATTAAAAAATGGGTACATTTGAGTTATCTTTTTTATTCCCAATTTAAGTTGATCATTTGCCTCACGAATAAGAGATTCGTTACTTGGATTAACGGTTATAAGACCATCTAATTTTTTAAATTTCAAAAAATCAACCGCATCAACACCGTGATACATGAGTACTACTTTTATATGTAACCCTTTGGTTGCTGAACGAGCTAGCTGTGCTATTGCAGGTGTATGACATTGCACAAGTTGAATTTTATGCTTACGACAGATACTGTTAATCTGACGTGTTATACACAATTCTCGCTCATTTTTTTTATCAATAGAACTCATAGCATAATAGGGCAACTGATCATCTTGAAGATATTTTTGTAATGGAGAGTCTTTATAAATAAGCATATACGTTTTATACGATGCCTGATGCAAAAGCTTATGCATCGTCAGCGCACACATCTCAGCCCCACCCATCCACTTGCTCGTAAAGATGGAAAGCACATTTATTTTTTTTTGTTTTACTATATCCAACGATTCACTATTACCACTTGAGTAAACAGCCAATTGAACGAATATCAACAAAATAATATAAACCAATTTTTTTTTGATATCTCCACTCATCATCACTCCTGCTCAGATAAAAAAGACAATTGCACTTCATCATCTTTAGTTGCACACTTGATAAAAAGTAAGCGTACAAAAAAATCTTCAAGTAAACGAGTATCATATGAAGTCATTAAAAATAAAGAGCTTAATCCTAGCCATGTGTTATTTAACAACGCCGCTTTTAGGCTACCTTTCACCACAAGAAGAAAAAATATATCTTGAAAAATTTTCGCCACCTCAAGAACTCCGTCTTGGCATTGATCTTTTTCTTTCAAACACAACTGCCAGAGATTTTTTTGTCAATCGAACTCGACACCAATATCTACCAAAGCTTGGAGTTCGTCGATTTACAGCAGGAGATCGACTACGTTGGAGTATTG
Source organism: uncultured Pseudomonadota bacterium (assembly GCA_964429765.1). Classification (GTDB taxonomy): domain Bacteria; phylum Babelota; class Babeliae; order Babelales; family RVW-14; genus JAFEAY01. The sequence continues at coordinate 8,687 of CAYSDC010000040.1, read as the reverse complement.
ATCAAAAAAATCTTAAAAATAACTGGGAGTCCAAATATGTTCCCATGTATGAAGCTCTTTGTTCTGAAGGCAACATAACGCCTCTTGCCGATTTAAATAAAAATTCTTTCATTCTTGCATCTGACATATATTGGCCAAAACACGTACTCAAAATATTAGCCGCGTTTTTTATAACGATAAACTTCATGAATTCATTAAAAAATATAATGCACGCTTCTTGTATGCCGTTCAAAAATATCTCTATCATATACCGGGAATGCCAACAGAACTTTCAGACCGTAACTATGCTATTGTGGCTGAAAAAATCGACAACCTCCCTTCATCACGAATGAGTAAGCAAAGTTTCGGCGCTATGTTAGACTATCAAAAACTCGAAATTAAGCCTGAATTTCAACCAATGATCAGGGAGCTTGTTCAAGCAACTTTTTATACGGGAATTGCGGACCTGCGACCTCACAATATATTTTTAATCGAAAAAGAGGGCATTAACAAAATTGTTATCATAGATACCGAACGACATGGCTACTTTGATACT
>CAYSDC010000040.1:7181-8093 GCA_964429765.1 uncultured Pseudomonadota bacterium | reverse complement strand
CACACTTGAGTTGCCCGAAAAATCGGCTTATGTGGTCGTCAAACACCTACAAATCTTGCTTCATCCAGTAGTTGAAGAGAAAAAAAGTAAAATATCAAAAGAAACAGCTCGTCTCAAAAAAAAGAAATTTCAACGCAAAAAATAGTTGGAACAAATGCTATGAACAAAAACTTGAGCAAACGCTTACATACCTATTTTATTTCGTTAGTTATTATTTTAATGCCATTACATACACAAGCAACGCAAGGCCCATCACTTCAACTCTGTAAAAATATTGGGCAGATGCATGCTCCAAGCATTGTTGAAAGCAAACCAGGGGAACTATTGCTTGCATTTTATGGTGGCGAAAAAGTTCTCAACCCTGACAACAAAGAAATAACCGATTGCAAGATTTGGCTTGCTTATTTTAATCAAGAAGAACAAAGTTGGAGTACTCCAACCCTTATTGCTTCAAGTGGAACAATTTATCTATTTTACAAAATCGGAACAAGTACTGAAAATTGGACCGGTTATCTTAAAAGTTCAGCCGATAATGGAGCAACCTGGTCAGCGCCGCGCTGCCTTGCTTCACTTGGTGCAGTCGGACCTCATAAGAGCAAACCACTCTTTTATACGCATACAGATGAATTTATGAGAAAAATGAACTATCTAGTTTGCCCTTCGACCAAGGCTAGTTGGAACTTTCGTGCTGGTTATGCTGAGCTTATCAATTATGATTTAACATATTGCTGTAGAAGTAACCTTGTTGAAGCTCCAGATGATCCTCATGGAATATTGCAACAGCCGGTTGTTTTTCATACTGACAGCACACTGCACATGCTTTTTCGTGTAAGAAATCTTCCACATATCTACCGATCAATGAGTTATGATGGAGGAAGAACTTGGGAAAAACCAGAGCCAGTTAATGAGCTT
>CAYSDC010000040.1:2879-7171 GCA_964429765.1 uncultured Pseudomonadota bacterium | reverse complement strand
TGAGCTTGCAGGCTCAGACTCAAGCTTGGATGTAATCAAACTTACCAATGGAAAAGTACTCCTTGCTTACAACGATATTACGGGAAGCAAGCGGTATAGACTTGTTTTTATGCTATCCGAAGGAAAATTGTGCGCAGAATGGAGACAAATAAAAATTATTGCTCAATCTAGAAATCAAAATGCCTCTTTTTGTTACCCATCGATTATCCAATCTTCCGATGGACGAGTACACCTAGTCTATGTAAAAGACTACCAAGAAATTTGCTATGAAATTTTTACTCAAGAAGAGCTTATTTAAAAAATAGTTAACAAAGGTCTTTGTATGAATATACTTTGCTTAAAAAATGTATGCATAAAGCTTGCTATAACCTGGCTTGCTATGGTTTTATCCAATAATCTCTGTCATGCAAAAATAGAAAAGCCGTTAACCTTAAAAAGTAACCTGGCAAAAAAATCTACCCTTCAAGATGCTCCTGAACAAGTTCGTTCATGGGAAGAGGTCTGTAACCAGACCAAAGATGCGGTATTTCAAATTTATTCATACATCAGCATGCCTAACTTTCAAGAACCATTTAAATCTCCAGAGCGACAACTTGCCGTTGGAAGCGGCTTCTGCGTGAGCCCAGATGGCTTTATTCTGACAAATTTTCATGTCATAGACTTAGCAAGCGTCATTATTATGTATAATCCAATGTTTGGCAGAGAACAATTGGAACTTTCCTATGTAAGCGGATGCCCAGAACGGGACGTTGCTCTTCTTAAACTTACTCCAGCATCACTAGAAAAACTTAAACAGCTGCTAAACTCCGATGAAATTCCCTATTTAAAATGCGGTAACTCGGACAAACTTTGTGAAGCGCAAGAAATTATGACACTTGGCTTCCCACGAGGCCAAGAACCCATAAAAAGCTCTTTGGGAATTGTTTCGGGACGCGAAGATACCTCAATTGGAGAATGCATTCAAACTACAGCCCCTGTAAATCCAGGCAATTCAGGCGGGGCTTTCATTGATAAAGCGGGAAATGTCGTCGGTATTTGCGCACTTAAGGGGCGTAATACAGAAGGGATTGGATACTTAATTCCTATTAACAACGTATTACTTATGATGAATGCCTTTCTTGAGCAACCTATTGTTCGCTGTCCTTACTGGGGTTTGAAGCCGCACCCAACAACCGAACACATGCTTAAATATCTACAATGTCCTCATAAGGGAGGTATTTATATTTCCAACGTTAAAGCAGAATCTATCGGTAAATTACTTGGCATTCAAAAAGGGGATATTTTACATCAAATTGATGGTATCCAGATTGATCGCTATGGATATCTTGAATCACCTTGGACAAAACGTAAAATTACTCTTATTGCCTACCTAAACCGATTAGCATTTGGAGAAACTGTCTCTTGTACTATTTTTCGCAATGGAGAAGACATCACCTTTAAGCATGTTATGACCCCTCGTCAGCGCAACGCAATCGATTACATCTATCCATGGATTGAAGCTATGCCGGAATATGAAATTATCGGGGGCCTTGTCGTTGGACAACTCACTCTAAACTATCTTCATTTAATGAAAGAAGTTTCACAAAGCAGAGATAGGCTAGGGCTCAACTTATTATCTATGATGAAATATATGAAAAAAGACAATCAACTTGAACCTCGCGTTTGCATTACCAGCATTTTGCCAGACTCTCAAGCACACAAAGCAGAATCGATTAGCTCTACAGACCTCATTTTAAGCACTGTTAACGGAATTCCCGTCAAAACGTTAGCCGATTTTAAGGAAGCTGTTATGGCAAGCGCTGGAAAAGAGTATCTCGTTATCCAAACCGAGGGTGGCTCCCTGGTTACACTTTCAATAAAAAATATTATTGAACAAGAACCTATTTTAGCCGATCGACATCGTTATAAAATATCCAATTTAATCACTATTCTTGAGCAAAAAGCGCTTTTTTAGCCTAAAATAGGCCTTATTTTACTCAATTGAATCTGTTAGGAAATGCCCTGGCAATCTGATTAAAAACAAGTTAAACTGGCTTATAGAACTGAACTTTTCTAACAGATAATATTTATTACTCGAAGGGTACCCGTAGTGTCAAAGCTAGAAAAAGTAATCGAACAAACAACATTTTTGCTTGAAAAACAACGACAAGCTCATCAAGAGTGTCAAACAGTTTTTGAAGATCTTCTTGCGTATGTAGCAAAAAAGATTGAAGCGGCTCATGATGAAGAAGAAGTTGAAACACTTGAAAATATTCATGACATACTTGCTGGTCAAGCTGAACAGCTCACAGAAGATGCAAGTGGAGACATTAGCTTCTTGACAGAGCACCTTGTTGCACTCAAAAAAATTCGTGACATCAAAGATGCTGAAAAAGCTACTTTGCTGTTAAACTCTTTGATTGATGAACAAGAAGAAATTCTTGAAACAACTGATTTCAAAGATGAAATAACTCGAGAATCTGAAGTTGCAAAAGACCAATTGCTTGCAATGGTTGCAGATCTTAAAGATGCACTTGAAGAAGGCAACTCTAAAGAAGTTGAACTGTATCTCGAATCTCTCTTTCAAGGCGAAGATGAAGATGGTTTTGAAGATGAAGACGAAGATGCAGAACATGATGAAGATGAAGAAGGTGGCTGCGGATCTTGCTCTGGCGGATGTGAAACCGGCGGTGGATGTGGATCTGGAAAATGTTGCTCATCTGATGATGAAGAAGGTGATGACATTTTTTCATTTTTAAATAAAAAAGATGATCAAGATAACTAAGCATGACACAATGCTGTTGCATCCAGATAAGCGATCGTGATACGCTTACTTTTTTAGAATGTATTCAGACGCACTATAGATTGATCAGAAAAAGGCTTTTGTTATGAAAAAAGTGTACATTACTCCTGGCTGCATTTCATGTGGAACATGCGAGCAGATTTGTCCAAAGGTTTTCAAGGTTAAAGGTGTTGCCGAAGTTAATGAAGGCGCGGACCTTGAAAAAAATGCTGACCTCATACAAGAGGCCGCAGACATCTGCCCAGTAAATGTTATTAAATACGAGGAATAATTACACCCGTGCTCTATCATACTATAACAAAACGGTTTTTTATGGGTACTTTTCAAAACATTAAAGCTTCGCTTTTTGGCGCAAAATCTTCTGTTGATGATACATTCTATTTTGAGCAGATTAAAAAAAGATTTAACATCAGCGAGAATGGCTTGTATGCAGGCAGAATCCTGCACAAAGCATACAAGCTTTATCCGGAACACGACGCTTTAATTGATAAAGATCGATCTCTTTCTTACAAAGAGTTTTTTTATCACTCAATCTGTTTAAGTAAAAAATTTCATGGAATGGGCATCACAAAAGGAGATAGAATTTTACTTTTTTGTGAAAATTCTATCGAATTATACATCGCTTATTTCGCGGCATGGCAGGTTGGCGCTGTTGTTGTACCTGTTAACATATTCTTGCACCAAAAAGAGCTTGTTTTTATAATTCAAGATTCTGAGCCTAAACTTATTGTTGCATCATCATCACTTGTCCAAACTATTGAAAAGCTTCTCACAGAAGGCGCTCTTACAGTACTACCGCCGCTACTGAATTGCGATGATATTGATACCCAGAGTGAACTGCCAAACACTGCGCATCAAGAAATGGAAAGTTTTTCCATCGTTGAGCTTGGTTATGATGAAATGTGTACGCTCCTCTATACATCGGGAACAACCGGCGTACCCAAAGGGGTTATGCTTTCATCGCGAAACATTTTAACAAATACCATGCAAGGTTATGCACGGTTTATGCTTTGTGGATTAACAGATAAAGAACGATTTTTTTGCGTACTACCACTTTTTCACGTCTTTGCTCAAAATAGCTGCCTATGGCTTCCTGTTATGACAGGATCAAGCGTCATTATTGTACGCAAAATTGATCGCAAACTTATCCTTGAAGGTCTTATAAAGAAACCTACTGTCTTCTTCGGTTTCCCTGCACTCTATGGCCTCTTATGCCTCATGAAAAATGCACCACTTGATTCAATCAAGCTCTTTGTTTCAGGAGCAGATATGTTGCCCGACAAAATTCGTGCAGCTTTTGCAATCATTTATGGTAGACGAATTTGTTCTGGGTATGGCCTTTCCGAAGCATCACCTGTTGTTGGTGTGAATCAGCAAAATACCAGTCTTCCAACAAATATCATTGGCAAACCTGTTACAGGACTTATGTGTGATATTCGCAATGAAATGGGAGAATCGGTAAAACAAGGTGAAATTGGAACTCTTTGGATTAAGGGTGACAATATTATGA
>CAYSDC010000040.1:0-2869 GCA_964429765.1 uncultured Pseudomonadota bacterium | reverse complement strand
AACATTCAACCGATTTGCAGAAGGTGGTGCTATGTTAGGAACCGTTGGGATGCCAATTAAAGACGTAGAAATAAAAATAGCCGAAGAAGATAGCGAGATATTAGCCAAAGGGCCAAACATTATGATGGGTTACTATAAATCCCCTGAAGCAACTGCTCTTATTTTACGCGATGGGTGGTTAAACACTGGAGACTTAGCCTCACTCGACCAATTTGGAAATCTTGCGATTACCGGTAGAATTAAAGATGTAATTATTCATAAAGGGTTTAATATTTACCCTGCTGAAATTGAGAATATCCTCTTGATGCACCCTGTTGTATTTAAAGCAGCAGTGATCGGGCACGCAGAAGAGGCCTCAGGACAAGTCCCTGTCGCATATGTTGCGGTAAAGAACCGCACACCAGATCTTGAAAAAGCATTACGCGATTTGTGTAATAGTAATCTGGCATCGTATAAAATCCCACGAAAATTTATTTGTCTTGACGATCTTCCAATGAATGCAACCGGTAAAGTAGACAAGAAGCAGTTGAAAATATAGCTGCATAATGACTATCCAAGGAGCTTAGTTATGTCGATTTTGGCGGAAATTATAATTTTTTTAACGGCGCTAACGTTTTCAGCATTGTTCGCCTTTCTTGAAACAGCATTTACAGCGCTACGCCTTTTTAAACTCAAAGAGTTACAAATGAGCGTAGCAAAGTACAAAAGCCTATTCGCATCATGGGAAAAAAATCCTCAACGGATCCTCATTACCATTTTAATCGCCAATAACTTTGCCCACGTGCTCACCTCTGTGCTGATTTCAGAAATTATGCAGCACCTTTTTGGAAATATTGGCCTTGCATTTGGTGTCGCGCTTGCAACAATTATGATTTTAATTTTTGGTGAAATTATTCCAAAAAGCTTTGCAAAGACACATCATGAACGATTATTCGCTTCATTTCTATGGCTTATAAACATCTTGTATCACATGTTTTATCCAGTAGTATCATTTCTTCTGTATATTGCTGATGCGGTCTGCTCGCGTATTGGAGGCCCGCACATCCTAGAAAAGCATGATGATGTTTCTGAAAAAGAGATCGAATTTCTCATCGATTACAGCGATGAGAAAGGGTTGATGGAAACAGAAAAGACCGAAATGTTGCAAAACATTTTTAGTCTTGGACAAACGCATGTCAAAGAAATTATGAGTCCAAAAACTGAGATCATCGCTTTGAGTACTCGAGCAACCTTTGATCAAGCGATCCAGGAATTCAATCAATCTCACCATTCTCGCCTTCCTGTCTACGATGGCAATGAAGATAATATTGTCGGTATTGTGCATCAAAAAGATATATTTGAGATTCTTCTTAAGAATCAAAAAATTGATCTTGCCAAGCTTGTTCGACCGGTACTTTTTGTTCCTGAGTCGCAAAAAATTAATCAGTTGCTTAGCGAGTTTTTGAAAAAACGAATGCACATGGCTATTGTCATCGATGAATACGGCAGTGTTGCAGGTCTTGTTACGTTGGAAGATATTGTTGAAGAGATCATCGGCGATATTACCGATGAACACGAAGTCGTTGATGCCTCAATTGTTCCCCTTGAAAAAGGCGGTTGGCTCATTGATGGTGGCATTGACTTAGAAGATCTTGAAGATGAATTTAAAATAACCTTTAATGCCGAAGATTCAGTTACTCTTGCTGGATGGCTTTCAGAAAAATTACAACATTTACCACGAAAAGGTGAGCGCGTATTTTATGAAGGTTATTGCTTTCAAGTTCAACAAGCAAGCCCAACAAGGGTTTTGCAGGTTCTTGTTTTTGAAAGCAAAGACGACCTTGATCATCAGCCTCACGATGAATAATTCGTAGGTCTTTAGCAATACTTGAACGGTTTTCTATGGTTTTTTACACTCGAATAACATGTTCTTTACTGTTAATCTTGGGGTCTTCATTTTCATACAACCATTCCTACTCTCCTTTTGCTGACAATACCCATATTGAATACAAAGACGGAGACGTTACCGTTATGAACAGTGCGGCGTTGCTCGCAAAAATTCCATCTATTACTCAAAAAAATATTGTTTTTGACTTGACCGGCGTTCTCTTTCACCCAAGTAAAAAATTTCTGCTCTTCCAAGCTGGTGTATGGAACTTACTGTGGTATGGAATTACGCACTTAAAAAACCCTTTGCGCATTTTTGAGACAGCACTCCTAACACTCATCTCTGAAATTGAAGGCGTATCTGATGAGCACTTTTATAAAGAATATCCGCTTCCTGAAATTGTTTGCAAATGGCAGCGCGGTGAAATTACATGTAAGCAAATTCTTGAACACGTTCAAAAAAAAATTACTGAATGGGATGAAGCTGAACGCTTTTCAAGCGATCTAGAAAAAGAAATTGTACAAAAGATCATTCACGTTGCCTTTACTCCTGAAGAATTTGCACGCAAGTCATTCAAGCCTATTGAAAGTGGTATTGCCCTTTTGCAAGCATGCGCTCAAAGGCGCGCAGCTGGTGAACCGATTCAAATATATCTCTTATCAAATTTTGAAAAAGAGACGCTTGAGGTTATGAAACAGATACATGCCGATATTTTTAATCTTTTTGATGGCATAGCTGTTTCTGGGAACCTAGGCGTTATGAAGCCAGACCAAGAGGCTTTTAGTAAATTTGCCACTCACTTTGGCCTTAATCCTCAAGAGTGTCTTTTTATTGATGATCAAAAAGAAAACATCCAAGCAGCACAAAAAGCTGGCATGACTGCAATCCAATTTCTAGAATAAAATCCATACTCAAAATAATGCTCAACAGGCCTAAAATCTTGCATATTTATATTCTTTCTGTAAACTCCCCTTAAGTAAAAAAGTATTATTGGTATTTTTT
>CAYSDC010000039.1:12417-13241 GCA_964429765.1 uncultured Pseudomonadota bacterium | reverse complement strand
GCGTGTAAGAGCATATATGATTTTAGTGCCAAGTGTTTTATAAAAAACAAACTGAGCACCGGACATCTGAGTTCCCATCTGCATGTCAAACCATTGAGCCTTTTCATTCAAATCAAGATGATGCTTGATGGGGAATGAAAAATTTGGCTTTTGTCCAATAACTCTAACGGGAACGTTTGCTTCTTTGTTTCCTGCAGGGATATCATCTTGGATGATGTTTGGGCAAGAAAGATATAATTTTTTGAATTCGGTTTCATGTTCTTCAAGTGCGGTTTCTTTTGCTTTAAGCAATTTTCCCAGCTCAATTGCTTGTGTCCGAACCTCTTCGCTGGCTCCTTTTGCCCCCATGCCTGCAAGCTCATTTTTTTGCTTGCGAAGATCTTCAACGGTGCAACGAGCTTGGCGTAATTCTGCATCCAGCTTAATGAGAAGGTCGATATCAAATGACGGCTCTTTGCGTAAGATAAGCTGTTTAATTTTTTCTTGCTCGGTGCGTAGAAGATTGAGGTCTATCATGGCTGCTCCAAAGGTTTAGGCAGGAGGGTGTATTTCTATTTTTGAGTCTGTATTAGTTATATCGCGATTAGCTTGAGGTTGCAACCAAAACTACTAAAAAATAGAGGCACAGATTTGTTCTGTGCCTCTATAAAATTCTAATCTTTAAGACTTTTTTATTTGTGCTGATTAATTAATTGTTTGCTCGTTTATTGTCAGGGCTCTCTTCGCCTGGATTTGGATGACTATTTTTAATGAGTAAAGACGTCCAGTCACTCAACGGATCAACTGCAACCATATTTTTAAACGGTTCTTGATAAATTTCAGGC
>CAYSDC010000039.1:10228-12407 GCA_964429765.1 uncultured Pseudomonadota bacterium | reverse complement strand
CCACTGCCATTTGGTCCAGTCGCCACCTTGGTTCAGTTCATGTACCTCATGCCAAAAGTCAGTTTCGATCGGCTCAATTTCGTTTTGAATAAATTGTTTGGTACGTTCTACATAATCTTGAGCACGTGCTGAAAGTTCAAACATGGCTGCTGGTACAAAAGCGTCAAGATTAGCTCGATAATTCGCAAAAGCTTCATTATAGGACTTTATCAAATTAACCAAAAGTGCAACCTGGCGAATCGACAAATTTTTAAGGTTAGGGTCATACAGAGTACAAATTGATATATTGCCGTTACCAAGTCCAATAGCTATATTTCCTTCTTTCAAGCTTGTTATTACTGTGGCTCCGCCTTGATCTAAAAAATCAAATTCTTGAATAATGGATGATGAAAAAAGTTTTAAGAATCTTAAACTGCCAAGGACGCTTAATAGACAAGCACATTGTGAGTTATTTTTTAAGGGGATTATGCTTTCAATGGTACCTTGAGTCTGTCGTAAAGTCGCTGGACAGTTTCCTCTATAATCTACTAATACATTATTTCTGTGAAGTCCTATTCCTCTCAAGAAGACATCATCATTTTGAGATCGAGAAAAAGCGATTACCCCTTTTTTGATGTAGAGATATTTGTATACATTGGTAAATTGATTTACGTGAGGGTTTGGCTCTTCTTTTATGGCTATATTAATATTTTCTGAGTCAACCGTTAATGAGCACTTAATTAAGTTAAAATCCTCAGTTATAAAATAAAGATCGCCTCTTGGGCTTTCAAAAAAAGTATTTTCAATAAAGTTGTTCAACATATCGTGATCTATTTTTGGGTAGAATTTTTTCTTGAATGGATCAAAAATCACTAGTCTCTCGTCTGCAAGAATTAAGATCATTCCTTTAAGAGGACCGTTGTGCAGTTCTTGGAATCCAATAAGATCAAAATCGTCTAAGAAGCCTTCATGAATTTCAAAAATATTGTGATTAAAATTATTTGGATTGATTAACGCAATTCCATAACTTAAAAGAACAGCTATATATCCAGAGTAATGTTGGGAATGTAATTCTATAATCCCCTCAATTGCACAATTAAATTGAATGCACCTATCAATGTTTCCTGGTGAAGAAACAACTTTTACTACACCCTGTTCTGAGCCGCATACAAGTCGGCCGTCGTGTAACTCTGTGATTGCTGTAACTGCAGAACCTAAATCTATCTGGATTTCATGGCATTTCGGATCTGTATAGCAAAATTCTGGAAAGTATGTATAGCTCTGACTGAGTTTTTTTTGAAGCGGGACTATTCCATGTTTATATTTTTTCTGAGGATGACTAAACCCAGTTTCTTGGTTTGTAAGGCTTTTTACAATTGATGGATCAAATTGAGAAAGTTGACCATCAGGCGATGCTTGCAAGTTAACATTATAAACGGCTTCTCTGAGTTTGGTGCCAATACCAGGCTTGGCAGGTAACATGCTGAGTAGGAATGCAATTAAAATAATAATTTTTTTCATAAGATTTCCAAATTTTTAATCGATTTTAGATTATACCCATTAATGTAATAATATCAAATTGAAAATAAAAAACAAACGGGTGCTGAGGTTAGAATTTGCTATAAAACAGCAAAAGCGGGAGCTTTTAACTCCCGCTTAATAGGTCAAAAATAATAAATAGTGAGGATTATTTATCGTGTTTATCCATAATTGCTTGTGCTTCTTGCAGAATCGCTGCATCAAACCCTTCAGATGCAAGTAATTGAAGAGCAATTGGCTGATCACTAATGCCGTGTTCAAGCTTGTATGGATACACAAAGCGATCATTTTCTTTAGTTACCGAAACTTTGTAATTTTTGAACAGGCCATTGGTTGTTGCTTCAAGGTTCGTTAACTCTTTGAAATGTGTTGCAACAATCGTCATGTTATTTACAAAGCTGGTAAGATGCTTTGCAATACCATATGCGCCGGCTTCACCTTCTTTTGGATTTGTTCCAGTGAAAATTTCGTCCATGATAATAAAGCTAAATTCAGAAGGTTTAAGATTTTTAATCGTTTCAAGCAATGCTTGAGCTCGGTGCATTTCTGCTTGAAAGAGTGATTCTCTTCCTTCGGAATCTGTGATGTTGAGATAGGTATTGATCTTGGTAAATGGTGTCATGCTCATAGCGCGTGCTGGTGCAATCCCAATTGATTGAGC
>CAYSDC010000039.1:6957-10218 GCA_964429765.1 uncultured Pseudomonadota bacterium | reverse complement strand
CGATTTACCACCAGCATTTGGGCCGGTTACGATAATATTTCTTCCAGCATCAGGTGTGCCAAGTTCTAGGCTATTGGTAACAACGCTGCTTGGGTTGAGCATTGGGTGCCAGAACTCATCCAGCTTCATATACGGTTGGTCATTTGATACAAAATCAACAAAGCAAAACTGTGCGCCTGTGCTCGATGCGTGTTTGTTATACAAGCGAGCAAGTGAAACGTAGGCATCAATATCGCCTGCCGCAGCAAGTGCATTGACTACATTGTTTTTAACATCCTGCAGTATTTTAAAGGATGCTAAAACTCGCCCATAGTTGGAAAAAAATGATGCTTCATCGTGAAATGTACTTGATTGCAAAGTGTTTATCAACTCTTTTGCATCAGCATCAGAAACACCTTTTTGAGCAAGATTTTTTGCATGAGGAAAGAGTGCGTTTAGTTCAGGGTCAGCACTGATGGTAGAGCCTATTTCTTTAATGCTATCCATGTACGATGCAATATTAATCATCTTTTTTTGCAGGGTATCACAAATAGTATACTGATTTATTGCAGGCGCAAAGATGTTAACGCCAAAAACTGCGTATTGAATTCCAAACAAGAAACTTATTTATGCCAACATTCCGGCATGACTGGCCAATTGAATCATTGGCGGTATCGGTTGGCCTAATCGTTCAGACCACTTAAACGAGCCTGCAAGCATTATGTTGCTCAGCAATAGATTTACAACGGGAGAGATAAAGGTTCTAAGGGTTTCTGCTTCGAGTGCGGTCTCATTTTTATTCCAAGAAAGGAGTAAACTTTTTTGAAAGTAGGCTTCTTCAAAAAAAGATGAAATTTCTGTCTGAATATCTTTCCAGAACCAAATAAGTTCGTTTTCTACTTGTTTGATTTCAAGAAGCTTTTGTTCAAGTTTTTTTCTTAGTGTCGGGTTACTTACCAATTTTTTGACAACTTTTTGGTGAATGGCAAGTTTTCTACTATCAGCTGTTGGGGTAGACAGCATCTTTTGCAGTTGTATTTTTCCTGCCGTGGTGAGTGTGTAATCAATTTTTGAAAAAAGATTACGATTAAAATCTGGCGCATTTCCTGTCAGCATCTCGAGGTCTTTATAAACGTTTGAGTTCAATATATGGGGATATGATATTTTACCCTCATGTGAGGCGGCCAAAATCGAATACATCAAATTGATCTTCTCAGCATGTCCAACTTCAGGAATGTTGAGGGTGTTAACCGCATATTTTCGTTTCTTTTCAAATTCTGCCATAAGTGCCGCATTTCTTGCACTCTGCTCTTTTTCAGCTTTCTTTTCAGCTTTTGCTTGGTTGGCAATCGCCGGGAGATAGTGTTTTTTGATCGAGAAATAAATATTCTTTTGATCTACTTTTGCTTTGGCCGTTTTTTTTGTTGTTGGTTTTGTTGCCGGTTTTGCACAAAGTGTTGGGGCTATGCATAAGGTAATTGCCATAGATAGTGAATACGTGATTATGTGCAGGGTTTTTTTCATGAGTAGTTTCCATTGATAACATGAGCTAATATTTGTAAATCAGATGAAATATCATAACAAAATTTTGCTATGATACAAGTAATTAGTTGTTAGTTATTTATGTTTGAAATATTTTTATTGAATTATTTGAGGTATTTGAATCTTAAGGGTCTGTCATAGCATTGTTTTAGAATGAAATAACAGACCCTTAATGGATAGATTTCTATGTTGTTATATGACAATTTCTTGTTCAACAATTTTTGCATTCTTTTGATTACAATCTGGGCAGGTTTGTTTATGTGCAAACCATGTGCTTATGCATTGCTTGTGAAAAATATGCCCACATTGAAGATTGCCAATAATCTCTCGTGAGAAATAGCCATCTAAGCAGATAGAACAGCTTTGGCCAACAAGCTTGATTTTATCGATAACACTTTTAAGTTTTTGGCTCACAAAAAGTTCAATTTCTGCAATGGTGACATAATCTCGACCATGATTTTGCATCCGTTCACGTAAACCAGAAAGAGCCCGTTGGATGCTTTGGCTGTAATCTGCAATAACGCGTGATGGCACATTGTTAGTATCGACTCCTTGCTGTGCAAGTTGTTTATTTACGACATCAAGCACTTTAGCTTCAAGGTAAAAGCTTTTTATTCTGCTTGACTCATTGGTAAATGGCGTGCTTGGCTCTTCCGGTTTTGGGGCTGTTTCTCCAAATAAAAAATTCCAAAAGTTAAAGCCTGCATCAGGTTTCTGAGCATCTTGTATCTGTTTTTTAGCTCGATGAATAAGTACGGTCATCTCTTCTTTAACAATTCGTTCAATTTCATTGGTGCGGATATAATCACGACCATCAACTTGCATAATATTCCGCAATCGACGCACTATTGTTTGGCGTCTATTTTGAAATTCCTGTGTCATAGAAGATGGCAAAGAGGAAACGCTGATATTTTGAATTCTAAATTCTTCTTGAACAATGTTTGTGACCGTGGTCTCGACATTTTTAGCGAGAACTACGGTACGTAAGTTCTCGCTAAATTTACTAAATTGATAGTAGACCGCTGAATAAACTTCTTTTTCGTCGAGGTAATTCTTTCCAAAAGCTTGCTGATTAAGCGAATCAATAACAGAGTCAATTTTTTGGTAGTACTCAGTCATGAGTCGAGCTGGAATGTCTGATACTGGAAACCCTTGTGATAATAGGTATCTATCAGCTATTTGAACAACCGACTGTCGTACATTATTGAGTGATATGCTGCCTGCATGAAGTTGCATTGTGAGAATGAGTACGTGCAAAGAGGCCAGTACAATTTTTTTTACCATGGTTATTCCTTTGTAAAAACAAATTTTTTAGGCATTTTAACAGCTCTATTTATGGCACGATATTATCAAAAAGAGAAGCATTTTATTTTTTTGAATCAAGTAGGGTTATAGGCTTTGAGCAGCCAATCTCTTCCACTCCATAGTCGAATAAATTGTGTTTTGTGTTGACGTCTAGATCGCAGGTGCCAATATTTGAAAGAGAGCTGTTTCAGCGCCGCTCGCTTATTTTTTCCTTGACGATCAAGAGCCCACAGCGCAGCAGCTTCTCCCGAGCGGTCTGCTCCGCTGTAGCAATGAATAAGTATCGGTTTTGGTGCGTGGTCATACAGTGCTAATAATTGCGAAATTTCATGTTTACTCGGCAGCCTACGTGCACTCATAGGAATATCAAAAAGTTGAACGCTCAGCTTTTGTGCACAGATTTTTTCTTGTTGCCACCAGCGTTCAGATTTATTT
>CAYSDC010000039.1:0-6947 GCA_964429765.1 uncultured Pseudomonadota bacterium | reverse complement strand
AAGAAAGTTGTGCCGATCGATAAAGTTGACCATGTTCAACCGCATAGAAGTTATCAAATAATCGTTCAAGTAAGGATATTCGAGCCATTTTTTTGCAGATAAATGGCATCGGTTTTGCCGGTTTATTCTTACCAACAAGAGTAAAATATGAACATAAAAGAAATAGAATGCCGACGTGTAACGGTCGGCATGAATATGAAGTTCCCCGCATAAGCTCCCCCACATTCTTGTGTAGCATAAAGCTGGTGTGGGAGGCAAGAAAAGAGAAAAGGGCTGCTTTTTAAAAAGCAGCCCTTTGATAATCTATAAAGGATTTAGAAATTACTTTAAATTCTAACTATCCCAAGAACCTTTTGAAGAATCCTGAAATGCCACCTTCAGACGATGATGAGCTATTGTTGCCGAGTTTTTCTGCATAATCGAGCAAAGACTTTTTAGCATCTTCGGAGAGCTTACTTGGAATATCACAGTTGGTGATGATGATTAAATCACCACGACCTTTACTGTGCAATTTAACAAACCCTTTTTCAGAAACTTTGATTTCTTTGCCAACCGGACAACCTTTTGGAATTTTGATGGTTTCTCGAGTTCCATCAATATTTTCGATTTCAACCTGGCAGCCTAAAACGAGTTGAGGATAGGTGAGGTTGAGCGTTGTCACCAAATCATTTTCTCTGCGGTAAAATTTTGATTGTGGCAAAATATTAACCACCAAGTATAGATCTCCAGATGGACCACCAAAAATACCCGCATCACCTTTGCCCGAAACGCGTAATTCAGCGTTCTGATAGATTCCAGTAGGAATGGTGATGGTGAGCTTTTCATGTTTTTGTGCACGAGATTGGCCACGGCAAGCGCTACAAGGTGAAGAAATTTTAAAACCCTGGCCATAGCACGCAGAGCATGGTTGAGAGTAAGAGAAAAATCCTTGACGATATGCAACGCTTCCAGCTCCTTGGCATGAGCTACACTCGCTTGGCTTGGACCCATCTTTACATCCGGTAGTTTTGCACACTTCGCATGGTTGGTAATGATAAATTTTGAGCTCTTTTTTTACGCCTGAATAAGCCTCTTGAAGCGAAATATCTATGCGTTGTGAAAGATCATGACCCTGTGCTGGTGCCGGGCCACCACGTTTTTTACCACGTTTTTGCCCAGACTGTTGCCCAAAAAGTCCTTCAAAGATATCACTGAAATTTTCAAAAATATCACCAAAATCAGCATGTTGGCCATAGTCGCCATGTTCCATGCCTGCGTGACCAAACTGATCATATTTTTTACGTTTTCCCGCATCTGAAAGAACTTCGTACGCTTGAGCAGCTTCTTTGAATTTTTCTTCAGCTTCTTTATTATCAGGATTTCTGTCGGGGTGATGTTGCATCGCTAGTTTGCGGTATGCTTTTTTGATATCATCTTGAGAGGCGTTTTTTGGTACGCCAAGCACCTCATAGTAATCGCGTTTCATTGGTCTTGCTTCCCGTATTCATGCGTGAGATATAGTTTTTTATAGTCTTAATGGCTTTGTAATACACTCACAAAAGTTGAGTGTAGAGCACTAAAATTATAAACAAGCATGGGATAAATGGCAAGCGCCTGTCTTCGCTGAAAAGCTACGGCGTGGTGACGGTGCGATTCGTTATGAGCGGATTTAAAAAATAATTGTAGCGGCGCAGTCAGGCGAAGCTCCGTAGGAGCGAAGACTGGTGCCGAAGAGGGGAGTCGAACCCCTACCCCTTTTACGGGACTAGAACCTGAATCTAGCGTGTCTGCCAATTTCACCACCTCGGCCAATGTGAAGATTACTTTACCTTGTTTTTATATTTTTCACAACTTGCGCATGAATAAAAAATATCATCAGAACGCGCAGGGGCAAAGGTTATACCTGTTCGTTGCACCTGTAAATCGTTTTCCAATTGTGCAAGTAATTCGAGTAGAGATGTGCTCTTTCCGGATCCAATATTAAAAACTTCCCCTTTTAAGCCTGACAGCATGGCAACTTTGAGATTTGCCATAACCGCTTGCTCAACAGGGATAAAGTCTCTGGTCTGCATTCCGGTACCAAAAATAGTGATGGGTTTTTGATTAAGCAAGTTTTCTTTGAATTTGGCAACCACTGCTGCGTATTCGCCATTAGCTCGTTGGCGCTCGCCGTATACATTGAAATAGCGGAGACAGGCGGTACTTAAAGATGAGCTTTTTTGAGCGTATTCTTTGCAGAGGTTTTCACCATCAATCTTGCTGAGGGCATAGGGGGTTAACGGATTTACCGGATCTTCTTCGGTGTTTACCTTAACAGAGTTTCCATATACTGCAGATGAAGAAGCAAAAATGAAACTTTTAATCTCATTTTGTATGCACCCTTCAAGAACATTGCGCGTTCCCTGTGTATTAATTGAGCTACAGAGTTCTGGTTGTTCAAGTGAAAGAGGGACAGAGATGAACGCGGCATGATGAAAAACAATATCTTTTCGTTGTGTTGCTCGGGCAATACTATGTGCTGATCGAATATCTGCGCACGTCACTGAAATAAATGGAAGTACCGTTCGCAGGTTGTTCAAATTTCCTGTTGAAAAATTATCAAAAACGGTCACTCGAGCGCCCAGCTCAACTAATTTTTCAACCAGGTGAGAGCCGATAAATCCAGCGCCACCGGTTACTAAGACGTGCTTATTGTTATAAAATTCTTTTAACTCCATTACTCGAGCTCCTTTTTTCTCCGTACAAGGGTGTTTTATGGCTTATGCTCTTTATGCTTTATATTTTTCCCGGTCAAAGCATATGCTTCTTGAGTATAATTTTGAGCAGGGATAATGTCTTGAACATGCAGGGTTGAAGCAATTTGTTGAGCAACATTTTTTCCATCTAACACAGCATCTTGCATACTTGAATATTTCCATTCTCCAAAGCGTCCAACTGAATGAATATTATTATCTTTAAGTTGGTTTAAAACATTATTTAAATTTTTTTCGCGCCAATTGTTATAAATAACATAAGCATGTTGTAAGTGTAATACTTTTTCAAGGACAATATCGCTTGATGAAAGTCCCAGGAATTGTAAGGTTTTATTTCGCCCTTGATCAATTAACCTGCGTAAATGAGTATCTGTTTTGGTTCCAGGTAAGTATGTCATTTCAACGTAAGCGGCTGTGTGTTTTGGGCGAACCGAATTAGGGCAAACATTATTCCAAAAGCCAAGGCGGTAAAAAGGGAACTCTTTTTCTGGCGTGTAAATCCAGTGCTTGTCGTTATCAACCTCTTGAGAAAATGCCAGGTTAAGGTTGATAACAGAGTTGCATTCTAGTGAAGAGATACCTTTTTTGAGCGTGCTATTACTTGGCTCTTTTAGAAGACTCAATAAGACATTAAGCGGGAGCGTTGAGATGAGCTTTTTAAAGTGCTCTTGTCGCCCGTTAGAAAAGGTCACTCGTTTTGCATGCATATCCACTTCAACCACCGTGTGGCTTGTTTGTACGTGAGTATTTATACGTTTGAGCAAGCGATGAATAAAACACTCAATACCCCCTTCTTTTGGATAATAAAATGCGCTATTGTACCCAACACCTTCGGGCGGTTTTTTTTGCAATGCTCCTTGGATAAGAGCTTCAAGTGTTGTTGATGGAACAAAGCGTCCAGTCCATGAGGGATGAATTTTTTTAAGATTGTATGCAAGTAGCTTGCTATTGTAGGGGAAAAAGAAATGTTTACCGATCCCTTTTCCAAAATGCTTCATAACCCAATCATGAAAATTGCCAGGGTTGCGCAGTCTGCTTGAACGCTTAATAAAGCCCTCAAGACATTCTGCGATGACGGGCAGTGGGAGCCCATATAAATTCATTTGAAAAGGATAGTCGGTGAGCGTGTTATGAGAAAAAATTGCTGAGCGGCGTTGTACAAATAAGAAATCATTTTCAAGGTCTGCCAGTGAGTTGAGAAATGCACGAAAATAATCATCACTGATATGCAAGAGATGGCCGGTATGATCGAAGGTAAATCCATCACAGTTGACTGACTGTAAAAGACCTCCAGGACGATCATTTTTTTCAAAAACTTGGTAATCAAGAACGTTAAGCTGTTCGAGATGAAAAGCGGCACTAAGACCTGTTAGCCCAGCGCCAAGGATGATAATATCTGCCACAAATTCTCCTTTTTCCTCACAAAGCGGCGCAGTATTAAAACCGTTCTTTTAATCATAACAGGATGTAACGCGAAGGCAATCTTTGAGATTTGAAACAAGCAAGTCAATTTTACTGAGTTCAAATTTACTGAGTTCAAAATAATTTAATTTTTAATTGAGTTATAGATTTTTTAAGAATTGACAGCTTCTTCTTAAGATTGAAAAGTTGTTGGTTCAGCAGAGTTAGTTTTAGCTCTATAGGATTTGGTTTGAGTAACAGTGCTATTTTTTTTCTTATTTTATCCGAATTGTTTTTTGAACATGCATCGACTGCATCATGCAAAACATTATCGAGTATGCCATGAGCAATAATGAATTTAATAATCTTAAATGAGATTTCTTTATTCTGAGTTGATGTAATGGATATAAGGTGAGAAAGTGAAAATTTGCCGGAAGCATGGTAGGTCTGATTAATATCAGCTCCACATTTGATTAAGTCTTGAATTGCTTCAAAATTGAGTTGTTCCATTGCAAAGCTGAGCGGAGTCATTCCTGTATTATTTTTATTGTTAATATGAGCACCATTTTTTAGTAAGGACTTTATGATTTTAGTTGACCCTGTCAGGGCAGCAAAATGTAATGGGGTCTCATTGGTTGCCGTTTTTGCATCAAGAGGATTACCACTCTTAATTTGTTGATTAACCATGGCAACATTTTGGCAAAGTGCAGCCCAATGCAGAGGCGTCATACTCTTGTTCTGGGGAATAAAAATATCCTCAACATCTTCTGCTTGGTAGTATAAAAAATCTGTTCTATAGTTCTTGTAATTCTTATTTTTAATAGTTTCTTCATCAACAGGGGTTATTTTTCTCCCAAAATCGTCATAAAAATACCAGCTATTGTCGCTACTCTTAACAACTGACGTTGCATGGTTATTTGATGTTAGGCCCTTTGCTTGCAGATGATACTTTTTATTACAGCCGTATGGCGTCATTGTTAACGGTATTTCATCATCAACAAAAAAGCTAAGACAGAGGAGTAAATATTTCGGGAACACAATCAGAGAAGAGTCTTCTTCTGTTATCTCTTTAAGAGACTTAATGTGCCAGTTATAAGCAATTCGGTATTCGAAAGTTGGTAATTCAGTTGTTCCTCGTTTTATAATTTCTTTTAAAATTCCTTCTTTTTTATTGAGTTCATCTACCAGAGCTTGACGTTGTTTTTTGAGTTCTGCATCAGGGGTAAAGAATGGAATTCTTTTTATTTGTGGCGTAAATGTATCTCGGAGTATTTTTATTTTGGCTTCAGCATCTCTAGCTTCTGCTGATAAAGTTTTTATAGTACTTTCTGTTTTAATTTGATGAACTTGGGTGAAGAGATATTTAAGCTTGGGTATTCTATTTGTTAAAAGATAAAACAACATACTTGGGACAAAATCTCCACCACCAGTACCCATGGCACCGATGCCGCGGGAAACCGATTTTTCATAAAAATTAAACGTGTCGATGGGGGTGTTTTGATGAGCTGTAAGTTCATTCAGGACGGTCTTGAGTCCAAGCTCAATGCTATCCTTGTTCATGTGTAGTGCATCAAGCTTGGCACGAAATTCATGAAAGGTTGTCATGCACTGCAAACCCGAATTAATCCAGCAGGAATTGTTATTCCAAATGATGTTTCGATTTGGGGTGCTCTGGGTAATGTTGATAGTAAAAAAAATTATGCTGAATGTAATAAGCAGTTTTTTTAACATCTTTTTTCCTCATGGTTTGATCATAAATCAACCAATTTTAAGGGCT
This sequence comes from uncultured Pseudomonadota bacterium, assembly GCA_964429765.1. GTDB lineage: Bacteria > Babelota > Babeliae > Babelales > RVW-14 > JAFEAY01. The sequence goes on along the minus strand of CAYSDC010000039.1, from coordinate 1,037 downwards.
CTCTTTGCGTAAGAGTAAACTTTCCGTGACGTAATTTGGGTGCAATTTTTTTAGGGAAGCTCAGTACCAAATAGTACTCATTCACTGCTACTACTTTTTCATCGAGCTCAAAAGAGATTTGTTGTTTTTTCTTATTCCAGTTTCCATCGGATACCAAATTTTCTTGGATAGGAATCAGCTCTTGGTTTACTCGTGCTTTTCGATAAAGTGATCCATGCATTGAGTTAATAGTTCCGCCGGTCCATTGCAAATTAATTTGCTGTAAGCGCATGGCGGTCTTACTTTTAATTGTAATAAGAGCAGTCCATGCGGAATGTCTTTTTTTTAGTAAATGATTGCTCTGTGCAAGATTGAAATCTTGCCATGTAAGTGTTGTGCTGAGTGAGAGCATGTTTGCAGGTATTGTTGGAATTGAGGTTGTAAGGCACGTTGAAAATGAAATAGTGCCCATAGCCATAATTATGATAATCATAAAAAGGTTATTGTAGATTGGTCTAGATACAAACATATACTTCCCCCCAAGCTCGATACAATCCCCAGATTCCCAATTTTTAATGTACTGGGTTGGCTTGCAAGAAGGAAAGAAACTCGAATAATAGCATAAGTTGCTCAGATCAGAAGCCTCTCCCAAATAAATAAACTCGAATTGATCGACGAACAGGGTATTCAGCCATATTCAGGTGCTCAGGAATTGGAGGAAAGGGCGCCGCATTTTTAATGTTATAAACAATAGTATCATCAAGTTCAGGCATCCCGCTGGACTGCATGATAGTAATATTTTGAGGAATTCCTTGAGCATTGATTACAAAAGCAACATCAACTGTGCCGGGAACAGCCTTGTGCCTTTGGCTGCGTTCAATATTTTGCTTCCATGATGCTTGTAATGCCCAATTTATTTTTGCTTCGTAGGATAGAAATTTGAGCTCTTCAAAGGTTGGTCGTTTATTTGGGTCTCCATCGCGGTCGACCAAGTCGGTGCCGCTTTCACCGCTGAGTTTTTCAATAAATCCCTTAGTCAGGGCAATAATATTTTTTTT
>CAYSDC010000038.1:12953-13344 GCA_964429765.1 uncultured Pseudomonadota bacterium | reverse complement strand
CACCACGAGATGTAAGATGATCAACAATTGCTCGACCAATCCCCTGCAACCCCCCGGTCACCAAAACATTTTTCATGCTCATGCACATTCTTGATTATGATTTTTTCTTGGATTCTAGCGCTTCGCTATCCTTTTTTAAAAAGTAGGCATCTCTGACGTTTAAACAAAACATCCGAAAACTACTCCTGATCTTCTGAATGCTCGTTAGCCTCTTTTTCAGCTAACTGTTCTGCCTTTTGTTCAGCCTTGAGCTCTTGTTCGTGCTCAAGATCAAGCTCTAGCTCAGATTTTTTAACCTCTTTTCCAAGCAGCGCCAAAAATTGCTCGATGTCTGCTGGTGTATTGAGTGCCATAACTTGTCTGTCTGGCCATTCACGCTTAAGCATCTTGG
>CAYSDC010000038.1:11173-12785 GCA_964429765.1 uncultured Pseudomonadota bacterium | reverse complement strand
AAATCGACTTTTACCATGTATTGAGCAAAAGCCTCTTCAGCCTGCTTCATGAGTCGAGAATGAAATGCTCCTGAAACATTGAGGGGGATCACTTTTCCACCAGCTGCGCGTGCATCATCTGCAACGGCTTCAAGCTCTGGAATCGTACCAGAAATAACAAATTGATGAGGAGTATTGTAGTTGACAACTTCAGCAACACGCTCATTGCTTGATGGATCGTCATGTCGAGCACACAGACCTTGAACATCTTGATAGTCCAGGCCGATGATAGCAATCATACCACCAGGCAAGGTAGCTGTAGCCTCTTCCATAAAAAGTGACCGCTTTTTGAGCAAATACAAAGCGTCTGAAAAACTTATGCCACCTGCGGCAAATATTGCCGCATATTCGCCAGAACTATGTCCTGCCACAATGGAAGGTTCGATGCTATATTTTTCTTTGAGCAATGCAACAAGCGCAGCACTAACCAGGAAAATTGAGGTCTGAGCATTGACCGTTTCTTTCAACTCTCGCTCGGACGATGCAAAACAGAGACGAACAAAATTATTTTCAAGACAGCTGGACGCTTGTTCAAAATACTCTTGAACAATGCGTTCACGATCATAAATATCTTTAGCCATACCAAGTGTTTGAGCACCTTGGCCGGGAAATATCATGCCTATTTTCATAGAATGCCCTACCCTTTAGAAATTAACTGATAACCTCCAACCAGCATACTCAGGATTCTGACTGCTGAGCAACAAGCTTTTTAATACGCTTGATTGCTCTGTCTGTTCCCAGAATTGTGATGAGTTCGAAAACTCCTGGACTTTGCAGGGATCCTGTCAGTGCCAAGCGCAATGGCTGTGCCAAATTTACCAGTTTTTCGTTGTATTGAGCGCAAACCGCTTTTGCCAATTCTAGAAGGCTATCATGCGATGGTTGTCCACATTGTTGGAGCAACCGCATAAATTCTTCCAGCATTGGTTGCGTGTTTACGGTTTTCCATTTTTCAAGTAATTGCAGGTCAGTCGGTTGAGGATCGTGCGCAAAAGCGATGATTCCATCACTCAGCTCAAGCAAAGTTGTTGCGCGCTGTTGATATTGCACAAGTAGTGCATTGAGCTGTTCAGACGCCCATGAAGCACAGAGCAAAGCGTGCTTCTGCTCGTCCATTTGATGAATTGCGGTAAGCAACTTCTCCGCACTACTTTGACGGATATAAATGCCGTTAAGCCAGAGTAATTTTTTAATATCAAAAATTGCCCCTTTTTTACCCACATCATCGAGTTTGAAGAATTGGACCATCTCTTCTCGGGTAAAGACCTCTTGATCACCATGAGACCAGCCCAGGCGTACAAGGTAGTTCACCAACGCATCAGCCATAAAGCCCTGCGTACGATATTCTTGAACCGAAACGGCAGTATCACGTTTGCTCAGTTTGTTACCTAGAGGGCCTAAAATGAGCGGTAAATGGGCAAACTGCGGCTCTTGTCCACCAAGCGCACGATAAAATAGGATCTGTTTAAATGTATTTGTAATGTGGTCTTCACCACGAATCACATGCGTAATCTGCATAAAAATGTCATCTACAACAACGCAGAAGTTATATGTTGGCGTGCCATCACGACGA
>CAYSDC010000038.1:9742-11163 GCA_964429765.1 uncultured Pseudomonadota bacterium | reverse complement strand
CCTTGCTCCAGCAATTGTGCAGCAGCTGCCTGGTGTTCCTGCACACGAGCCATTTGATAAACAATTGGTTGGTCGGGCAACAGGCTTGTCCACTCTAAAGAACTGAGCTGTGAAGCAAGAAACTCTTGAGTAGAACGTAACACATCGGTGTCTTCAATACGCAGACTATAGGTACCACCTGTGCTGTGTGCAAACAACCAATTAAACATAGCGGTTCGAACACCGCCGATATGTAAATGCCCAGTCGGAGACGGAGCAAATCGAACACGAATAGGAGTTTTCATTAATTTTTCAACCGTTTTCAGTTTTCAACTGTTATTAATGCAAGTTTTTGTTTAACAAGATCGGTGTATGCACCAGCTGAGCGGGCATCACTTTGAGCATATTTAACGAGCATCTGTTGCCAGTAATTTTTTGCTTGAGCAAATTCTTTGTTATCCCAAAAGTACAAGCCCAGATTGTACAAAGCATATTCATGCGCCGCATGATCAGCATTTTCTGCCAAGCGTTTGAGCTGAAGGAATCCCTCTTGCTGCAAAGCTTGTGTTGAACAATCCATGCCAACCAGAGCAACTTTAACGCTCATAAAATCTTTAAGCGGCTGACTACGCATTTGTGCTTCAGCTTGTTTAAGCAATGGCAATGCTTCATCATGTTTTCTTAGGTTAAGCAGAGCATCTGCTTGATAGGCTAAAAAGAATGGGGCAAGCGTTGTACGTTTAAAGCGGCTATGTGCATCAGCACACAAAGAGGCTACGTGCGTCCACTTTTCAGTTGCTGATCTGAACTTTGTTTGGTCAGCCTTCGTTTGATCGGTCGATTTTTGAATTGGTGCTTCAAAAACTTGAAGCGTTTCAACAAGCGTTTTGTGCGCCTGTTGGGCCAATGAAGTCGCATGCCATCGATACCAAACCATGCCACCACTACCAAGTATCAGCGCAAGAGCACCTGAAATAAAAATTTTTTTGTTATCAAGAGCGAAATCGACTGCTCGCTCAATCCACTCGACCATGATATTTTCTGAAAAATCCATAGCTTCCTCTCCTCATTATTTATTTTTCATATTTCAAATAACTTTTTTCAACTATACCTAACTCATGACAATTGTACAGTTTTAATATTTTCAATTTGAATATTTGAACTTTGTGTAATGGTGCTCCAAGCAAATGCTAAAGCGCATTGAATTGTCTGCACGTCGGAGCTTCCATGACAAACAATCACGGTACCATTTACGCCCAACAACAATGCTCCACCAACCTGCTTGTAATCAAGACGAGCATCAATCGAGGTCTGTAAAAATTTGCCCATATCGTGTACCTGACTTACATCTGAATGAGCATACTCAGCTATGCCTTGAGCAAGCCATTCACTGAGCATATCGGTAGCCGCTTCACAAGTTTTGAGTAACACATTGCCTGAAA
>CAYSDC010000038.1:7786-9732 GCA_964429765.1 uncultured Pseudomonadota bacterium | reverse complement strand
GATTACATCCATTTCATGATCAAAAACATGCTTAGGTTCGGCATTGCCAATAAAATTAAGCATTGATCCCTTAAGCAAAACATGTGCCTGCTTAACAAGGGCTGAACCCTTACCCTCTTCATGACCATTGGCCAGGAGAGCAACACGCGGATGCTTAACACCACTGACAGCTACAAGATGCGCTGCCCCTAAATGAGCAAATTGATATAAATGTTCAGGACGAACTTCGGTATTTGCCCCTAAATCAAGAGCGAGAACTTTTCCTTTTTTTGTTGGAAGAAATCCAGCAATTGCCGCCCTTCCAACTCCCTCTTGTCGCCCTAAAATAAGCGTTGCTGCAACCATTAAGGCACCTGAGCTTCCTGCAGATACCACCGCTTGGCAAACGCCATGCTTGACACTTGCTACCGCTTTAACAAGCGAGGAATCAGGCTTGGTTTTGACCGCCCAAACGGGATCGTCATCCATGCCAATCACTTGATCTGCATGTGCAATGTACAACGGATACCGTTGCCACTGTGCATCAAGATCCTCAAGCAACGATGTAATCAGATCGTGGGGGCCAAATAGCGTAATGGGTATTGATTGTTGTGCGGCAAGGAATGCACCGTGCACTACCGCTTGGGGTGCATGATCACCACCCATAACATCAAGTGCAATCATAGCTTCTTTCTCAACTTATACACTCAACTCTTTGAGCTAAACTTTTTTGCCTGAATTTCTGAGCAAAAATGCGACTACCTTTTAGCTAGCCGCATTAATTAACGCATTTTCACGCAAACAAGACGGCGTTTAAACGATTATGACTCTTGTGAGCCTTGCGCTTCAACGTCATGTTTTGGTTCAGCAGAACGAGCTTTTGACTCTTTTGCTTCACGTGCTTTGCCACGTGCATACATACGGTCGGTCTTAGTTCTTAAAACTTTGACACCTTTGTAGTATCCACAACCTGGGCAAGCGGTATGTGTAGAAAGCGGTCCTTGGCAGGTTTGACACTGAGCTACAGATTTTGGCTTAAGGCCTTTATTTGCAGAGCGTTGATCGCGTCTTTTCCGAGATAGCTTCCGTTTGGGTACTGGCATAGTAAAACTCCTTTAAGATTTGGCAATTGTGCAATCACAACTATTAAATGTCTATATAATTCGACGAAACTCATCGCTCATAGCCTAAATTTTTAGCACTTTTTTGTCAAAGTAGCTACACGTACCTTGTAAAATCATCTATTTTTGGCAGAATGATACCTAAAACTCTGGAAAAATGTAACCCCTTTACCAGAAAAATTAAAAAGAACCGTTAAAAACTCTCACAATTTCAGGAGCATCGAATGACTACTATCAGTATGGACCTTGTTAAAAAGCTACGAGATAAGACACAAGTTGGCATGATGGACTGCAAGAAAGCCCTTGAACAAGCGGCTGGTGATTTTGAAAAAGCTGTAGAAATTTTGCGCAAAAAAGGCGCTGCAGTTGCTGCAAAGCGTGCTGATAATGAGACGCTTCAAGGTCGAGTTGAAGCTCATATTGCTTCAGATTTTCGCTCTGGATCATTGACCATGGTTGCATGCGAAACCGATTTTTCTGCAAATACCGATGCGATGAAAATATTTGCTCAAACAGTTTCACAAGTAAGCACAGAAAATGAGTCAACCGATATCACGGCTTTAATGGATATGACCGCTTCAAATCAAAGCTTGTCATTGAGCGAATCACTCAACGAATTAATTTCAAAAATTTGTGAAAGCATCAAAGTTGATAAAGTTGCTCAATTTAAAGTTGAAAAAAATGGCATTGTCAATGCATACATTCATCCAGGATCTACGATTGGCGTTCTGATTGAGCTTGCAGCTGATAACGACATTTCATCACACCTTGAAGAGGCTAAAGCCCTTTCTAAAGATATTTGCATGCAAGTTGCAGTTACCAATCCTATCTGCATTGACGCATCTC
>CAYSDC010000038.1:421-7776 GCA_964429765.1 uncultured Pseudomonadota bacterium | reverse complement strand
CGCACACCTGCAATGGAACAGCACAAAGAAAGCGGCAAGCCAGAAGCAATTCTTGAAAAAATTGTTGAAGGTAAAATGCAAAGATTTTATAGTGAGAATTGCTTAATTCATCAGGCGTTTATTAAAAACGACAAGATGTCTATTAAACAACACATGGATGAAGTTGGAAAAAAAATTGGTAGCCCATTACGTATTGTTCGTTTTGCGCGCTTTGCGGTTGGTCGCTCTGCATAATTGCGAAAGCTTGAATGAAGAAAAAAATTCTCATCAAAATCAGTGGCGAACTTTTTCGTGTGCACAATGAACGATGCATCGGAACTGAAGTAACGTCTACAGGCTTTGATTATCAGCTTGTATACTCATTGGCAGAGCAAGTCAAAGAGCTGTCAGCAACATACCATGTCGGGTTTGTTATTGGCGGTGGAAATTTTTTTCGCGGAAGTCATGAAGGTAAGCATCTCAAATTACGGCAATCAGTTGCCGATGATGTAGGCATGCTTGCAACCGTCATGAACGGAATCATTTTACAAGAATGCTTACGCAATGAGCAGGTTTCCAGTACACTGTTAAGCGCTGTAGCTATTCCAGGAATGGTTGAAGAGCTGTCGCAAGCAAAAATCGACCAAGCTTTAGAACGCAATGAGTCTATTATTTTTGCAGGCGGCACGGGCAACCCATTTTTTACAACCGACACTAATGCGGTTATTCGCGCCTTGCAAATGGGAGCAACGCAGGTCTGGAAAGCAACAAAAGTTGATGCCGTTTATGATGACGATCCGGTAAAAAATCCTGCAAGCAAGCCGATTAAATCAATTTCATTTGATGACGCTCTACGGCAAAATTTGCGCATTATGGATATGACAGCGCTGACACTTGCACAAGAACACCAACTTACAATCAGAGTTTTTAACCTTTTTGCACCAAAAGCACTGCTTAACGTCGCACAAAAGGATGAATTTGGAAGTACCATATTCCCAACGATACGATAAATAAGGATTAGATCATGGATGAAATAGCTTTTCAAGAAGGCGATTCTAAAAGTTTTGAGAAACTTTTAGCCGGCGAGATGGACAAAGCGGTAAAACATTTTGAAAAAGAGTTAACCACCATTCGCACCGGACGAGCAAGTACCGCATTAATCGAAAATCTTAGAGTTGAATGCTATGGCCAAATTATGCCTCTGCGTGAACTTGCAACACTTGCGGCACCAGAAGGAAGACTTTTGACCATCCAACCATGGGATAAATCGTCTATTAGCAGCATTGAAGCGGCCATCCACAACTCAGACCTTGGACTTACACCTGCAAATGATGGAAGCATCATTCGCATTCAATTGCCACAAATGAGTGCTTCACGCCGTGAAGAGCTTGTTAAACTCCTTGGTAAGAAGACCGAAGATGCCCGAGTTGCTGTCCGCAACGTCCGAAAAGACTTTCATAATGAACTCCGTGAAGCTGAAAAAAAACGTATTATTTCAGAAGACTTTGCAAAGCGCTTATCTGTTCTGATGCAGAAGGTGACCGATCAATTTATTGAAAAAGTTGATCAAGCCAGCGATAAAAAGACAGCTGAAGTTAATCAAATTTAGCTATTTTTCTTGCTTTTTTATTGCCCCTAAACAGTTGTTTGGGGGCTTTTTTCTTGACTTTAATAAATTCAATTTGCATATATTTATCAAAAATACTTTACAAATGATAAATTTATGTAATACTAAGACTAGATAGTTAGTCGTACGTATTACATAGATGAACCCTAGATGGAGGATTCCTTATGAAGAAAATGTTGACCCTTACGCTTGCTCTTGCACTTACTGCAATCTGTCCAGTTTTTGCTGAGTATACCGAAACCGATACAGATAAAGAACTTGAAGCATTGATGGCTGAACTTAATAGTTCCATCGAAGATGAAAAGCCTGCTCAAGACGAAAAAACACCTGATATTTCAACATCGGATGTTTCAACCTCTGAAGCCCCAGCTCTTCCTGAAGAGTAATAACAGCCTCACATTATGGGGTGATGTTATATCACCCCACCACAACCCAGCATGAAGTTTTATAGGCTGGGTTTTCTCACATACTTCAATTAAAATCTCTCATCACCATCAAAAATCCCCCTACAAAAGCCTTTTTGCTCATATAAAATAGATTGTCATTTTTTAATTATTATTTAAGATAAGATAAAAAATAGGATTTCTTAAAAAATTTCACAATGACATCTTAGGTAAGGGGCTTTTTTATGTTTTTTCAATCAACTTTTTTCTTGCTGTTAATAAGCTTTTTTTCGCTTAACACGTCATGTTCTGCTGAAGATTTATTAACTACAAATAGCGAAATTTCAACTCCAGAAATTTCAGCTGATGAGAATGATTCAGAAAATGATACTCACCCTTTCCAAGTAAATTCCGCACTTACCCTTATTTATGGAACTCATGGAGCAAAGGGGGATAGACGTCCGAGCATGGAAGATACACATTATCCGCCGAACGCTCACATCAGTCAGCTTGGAGAATTTGGCTCACTGATTGCAGATGGCATACACTTTTTTGGTCTCTACGATGGACATGGGGGAAAAGGCGCCGCTGAATATGCTCAAGCACGCCTGCACCGTATTCTTGTAGAAACTGAAAGTTTTCACGCAGGCAATTATATGAATGCTTTGACTGATGCATATCAAAAGACACACGAGGAATATATTGCTGACCAGCGAAACAATGCCGGCACAACAGCTGTTACAATATTATTTGCAGGCCCAGAACTTTGGGTTGCTAATGCTGGCGATTCTGAAGCTGTCCTGTATTTTGAAAATCAAGCTGCACGATGCATTACACAAATACACTCACCTGCAGATAAGAATGAATGCATCCGAATTATGAGATTACCCAATAGTGCTGTAAGAATATTTCGACAGCAAAATACTACTACATATCAAAGTGTTGTAAAAGATAATGGTGAATTGTTGTTATACAAAGAAGATACTCGCACACCTAAAAATCATCAAGAGGCACTTACATACAATTTTCTAGATAGGTATTCTCTTAATGGAGATGAAAAATATATTCAAAAATTTCACATTACAGGAAAGATCATCCTACAGGACTCGTCCTATCTAGCCGTTAGTAGAGGGCTTGGAGATAAAAGATATGTGCCTTTTGTTACTCCAATACCCTTTGTGCAAAATCTACAACTTGATCAGCCCGGCTTTTTAATTTTAGGATGTGATGGGCTGTGGGATGTTATGAACTATCAAGCTGCGGTCAACTTTGTCATCAGAGAAATGAATCTCAAAAATCTAACACTGCAAACAATAACTCATGATGATGCAAAAGAAATTGCAGCCAAATTAGTTTATAAAGCTCTTGAAATTTGTGATCATGACAACGTCACAGCCACCCTCATTTTCTTTACCCCGAAGCTATAAGTAAGCCATTTAACGGCAAAATATTGATTATGCTTAATGGAGCACATAAAATTACTAAGTCAATTGAGTATAATTCAAACTTATCTATTTTTTCGTTTGGGGATTTCTTACCTATACTATGGGGAGTACATGATGCTGCTAAAAAAAATCATATCACTGTGGCTTATCGTCCTTGCACCTATTTATTGCTGCTTGAGCATGGATTTAGAATCAGAAATACTCCCAGATTATATTGCCCCTTTAAAAATAGCTCATGGTACGCACGCAGAACAAGGCAATGCACGCCCAAGCATGGAAGATAAACATTTTCCATCTGAAGATGAAGAATCTATGATAACTGATAAAATACATTTTTTTGGCATCTACGATGGGCATAGAGGCGTAAGAGCCGCATACTTCACAGCTAACTACTTACACCGCAATATATTGTGGCAACTACAATCAACAGATATCAATGCTGATACTTTTTTAATAGCGTATAAGCTGGTAGACAATCAATTTATTACAAACCATCCTAAAAACCCATCAGGAACAACCGCTGTCACAGCCCTATTTAAAAAAACAAAACTTTGGATTGCCAATGTTGGCGATGCCCAAGCTGTTGCATGCTTTGATGGAACGCATGCGGAATGCGTAACAGAGCTTCATTCACCGTGCAATCAAACCGAGCTAGAGCGCATACTTAATCAAGGTGGCACAGTCAAAATGTATGATAAGAATCTAGTTTACATAAAAACAAGGGAAACAATATTCACCCCATCAGACGAAAATACTCAAGAAGCACTTGCTGAATACAAAGAGGAACAAACAAACGCTTTTTTAGAATCGTATAGCCCTGATGGAGAAGGAATAATAATCAATAAATTCCATCCTGTTGGCCGTATAATAACAAATGTCCAGCTCTCACCAAGTCGTGGAATTGGCGATGTTGAGTCGAAACCTTTTTGTAGCAACACCCCCTTTGTACAATCATTTGAAATCACTCAACCTGGCTTTATTATCTTGGCATGCGATGGATTGTGGGATGTCATGAGCTATCAAGCTGCTGTTAATATTGTTCTGCGAGAACTTATGCTCAAAGGCCTTACCATTGATACTGTAACAAAAGATGTAGCGAATAGTATTGCTCAAAAGTTGGTAGCAAAAGCTCTTGAAATTTGGGATCATGATAACGTCACTGCAACGATTATCTTTTTCAACCCAATACAGGCATAGGCTTGCCAGAAGCACCACAGAGGATACTTGGCTATGAAAACAAAGCTCTTTTTGGTCGGACTCCACGTCTTAATTTCAACAACAGCACTTCAAGGAATGGATGAATTTCAAGATCAAGATTTTGTAGTTGTTCCATCAGAACCAGAATTACCAGAATTACCAGAATTAGATGATTTTTTTATGGTTGAAGAAAGTGAGCCTGTACACGTTGAAAAACAACCAGATGAACCTCAACCCGATCGCTTTTCTCGTTTTCATACAACCGCATCAACCAGCTTTACTGAAAAAGAAACTTTTCACTCCAGCTACCAGCCATTTGAAGACAACTTAAAAACTTATTCTTCATTAGGCATCTTTGATGGACGGCTTGGATCCTCTACCGCGCAATACGCTCAAGCAAAAATTATAAAGTTAATTAAATGTTATCTAGCCAACCAAGGGATTAAAGGTGCAATAAACAAGGCTTTTAAACAAATTCAGAATGAAGTCCCTGATGGAAATGGCGCGGGAACAAGTGTTCTGTTATCAATTTTCGAAACAAGTTTTACAACGAATGATTACAAACTCCACATCGTTCACGCGGGCGATTCAGGAGCTGTACTCCAAACAAAAAAATCAACCAACATACTCACAAATCCTCACCTACCCAACGAAAATACAATTTCTTGTGAACGATCTTCTCGCAAGAATGTCGATGTACAGCTCTATACAACGAAAAAACTTTTAATTCAACGTCTTGAAGAGTACGACTCTGGCTGCAATTCTGTGAGTACTCGCCCAACTCAAGAATTTTATATGCTTGCACGACAAAACAAGATGATAGCCACAACTCGTGGAGTTGGGCATAAGAATTTTGCTCCTTTTTTTAAGGCAGAGCCAGAAATACAAACACGTACATTAACGGGCGATGAACGCTTTCTCATTTTAGGAAACAATGAGTTTTGGGATGCAATTTCTCCTTCAGCTGCAGTAAATATGGTTGAAGAAATCATCAATAAACGTCGCATAGAAAATCTTAATGAAGCAAATATAGCACAAGCGTTAGTTACAAAGGCTCGCACATATGCTCAAACAAGAACAGATATTTATGCTCGAAAAGACAACATTATTGCCACGGTGGTTTTATTTCTTGAAAACCTCTGGCTTCATCGATACCAAGAATAAAGGCGCAGACTTTCATATCAAAAAGCTATTTTTAAGCTGATTATTGATTTTACTCAATGCACTGAGTAAAATTACTCAATAGACTGAGTAAAAATCAATAAGTATAGAGGTTACAATGAAAAAACGCCCTATTTTTAGCACACTCCTTAAGCGAGTACAAGAGCCTCGCCGATTCATTCAAGTCCTTTTGGGTCCCAGACAGGTGGGAAAAACCACACTTGCAATACAAGTAACAGAGTCTCTTGATAAACCATTTCACTTCATATCTGCAGACCTTGCAACCCTACAAAGCCTTGCATGGCTAGAACAGCAGTGGGAAATAGCGCGACAAAAAATTACCTCTGAGAATGGATGCATCCTTATCATCGATGAAATCCAAAAGATTCCTCACTGGTCAGATTTAATAAAATCTTTATGGGATGCTGATACACGTAATGGCGTAGATTTATCGGTTATTATTCTAGGATCCTCTCCATGGCTTGTACAAAAAGGATTAACTGAAAGCCTTGCTGGACGCTTTGAAATTATCCCCATAACTCACTGGTCTTTCAATGAAATGCGCGAAAGTTTTGGTTGGACATTGCAGCACTATGCATACTTTGGTGGTTATCCAGGGGCTGCGTCGCTCGCCGATGAAAATGATTCTTCGCGATGGACGAATTATATCAACGATTCGATTATTGAAACGACCATTTCCCGAGATATACTGCTTATGACACAAGTCAATAAACCGGCATTGCTCCGTCGATTATTCCAGCTTGGCTGTACCTATTCAGGACAGATGCTTTCTTACACCAAAATACTTGGGCAACTTCAAGATGCTGGTAACACAACAACACTTGCTCATTACCTAGACCTCTTATCTGGAGCTGGACTCCTTGATGGTTTACAAAAATTTGCCAGCCAAGCAGTCCGACAAAAAGGGTCTAGTCCTAAACTCGCTGTTTTTAATACCGCGCTCATGAGCGCCCAATCAAATAGAACATTCAAAGATGCAAAGCAAGACTTTACATTTTGGGGAAGACTCATTGAATCAATGATTGGAGCTCACTTATTGAATAGCGTACGAGGAACACAAATAGAACTTTTCTACTGGCGTGAAGGTGATAAAGAGGTTGATTTTGTATTAAAGCTTGGGGATAACATTACCGCCATCGAAGTTAAAAGTAACTCAGACAGTTTCAAACGTTCGGGTGTTGATCTTTTTGTTAAAGAATTTAAACCAAATCGAGTTTTACTCATTGGGGAGCAAGGTATTCCCCTTGAAGATTTTCTTACATCACCGATTACCAATTTTGTCGGCTCATAAACTTCTTCGAACCTTAACCTAAAACTCGACATAATAAAGGCGCAGACTTTCATCTGCGCCCATAATTTTTATACTTTGAAATCTAGTTAGACTCTTATAAAATACCGCCAACGGTAAATTGATACGCAAGGTATCCAAAGAAAAGCGAAACAAGCGCTACGCCTGTTTTGCGTCCAACCTGGCTGAATCGAAATAAGCCATAGCTGATGATGAAAAATGCAAGAAACATAAACATCGAAGCTCCGCGCAAC
>CAYSDC010000038.1:0-333 GCA_964429765.1 uncultured Pseudomonadota bacterium | reverse complement strand
GTCGGAAAGGACCGCCAATACTCCAAGAATGAGCGTTGTCTGCTCGAGTACTGTGCCTAATGTTGGCGCAAGTGCAAGGCTATACTGCTTACGACGTAATGCGCTAATGCACAAGACTAACTCAGGAAGCGATGTTCCCAGAGCCATAAGTGTGGATCCAACCGTTTCCAGTGGCATCTTGAACCCAAGCGCAAGCTCTACAGCACCGTGCACCGTCAAAGCTGAAGCCAAAAGTACCAAGCCAAAACTGACAAGCAACTTAAAAACTTTGCCCCATTTGGACGTAAGAAAAGAGTCTTCATCCCATTCACATGCGGCCATTCCTTGGTCCTG
>CAYSDC010000037.1:12298-13431 GCA_964429765.1 uncultured Pseudomonadota bacterium | reverse complement strand
ATAATGAAATAAAAGACTTAATTACCGCTATCGGTTCTGGTATTGGTAATACCGATTTTAATATAGAAAAAACACGGTATCACAAAATTGTTATCATGACCGACGCAGACGTTGACGGTTCACACATACGCATTTTGTTGCTTACCTTCTTCTTCCGGTATATGTCTCCCTTGATCGAAAAAGGGTATTTGTATATTGCACAACCACCACTTTACAAAGCAAAAGTTGGTAAGTCTGAGCAATATCTTAAAGACGATTCTGAGTTCAAGCGGTTTTTATTCAATTGGGCCGCGAGTCATGCTCATCTGTCGATTGCTGGGAAATTGCAAAATGATGCTGAGTGGCGTTTGTTACTTGATGGATTACTTGCGTATGAAAAAGCGCTTGAAAAAGTATCGCATCAGTTTGAATTAGCATTATCTCATGCTCATGAATTAGTTTTATTTATGCAGAAAATTGGTTGGGGTTCTGAACAGTTCTCTCATACACAGCTCCTTGAAAGCCTGCAAACAGCCTTCCCTCGTTATACCATTTCTTATACAGAGCAGAAACTCGACAGGAATGAAATTGCGCTTGAAGGGGAAATTCGACCTTATACAAGTATTACTTTTAAAGAACTTAAAAAGAGCTGGGATGTTCCAATGAGCTTTTTCTCTTCTGGTGAAGTTGAAAAGACTATTCAAGCTCTTGTTCCGGTTAAGTTTTTAGAAGATTCTCCGTGGGAATTTGTTTTGAATGGAAAAGAAGAAACAACTACAAGTACCGGTGTGTTTGCATTATGTAATCACATTGTTGTAACGGGTAAATCGTTTATGACCATTCAGCGCTACAAGGGTCTTGGTGAAATGAATGCTGAGCAGTTGTGGGAAACAACAATGGATCCGGCACGTAGAACATTTATGCAAGTAACAGTTGAAGATGCGATTAAAGCGGATCAATGGTTTACTTCATTAATGGGTGATGATGTTGAGGATCGACGTCAATACATCGAAAAGCATGCTCATTTTGTAAGAAATCTAGACGTTTAAATTTTAGATATTAAACATAGAAAAAGCCGCTCATGTGATCTTTATGAGCGGCTTTTTCTATGTTTACAAATGTACAGAATTACTGTGATATAGTGAATCTGTTGT
>CAYSDC010000037.1:10881-12288 GCA_964429765.1 uncultured Pseudomonadota bacterium | reverse complement strand
TAATCTCAAGTATCTCTTGTGCTAATAATTCTTCTCCACTAATTTCATTAATCGCCGAAAGAACTTTTCCTGCTAGCGATGTTGGTATGCAGGTTGAAATTCTGCCAGGATAATAAAGCTTGCATGAGCCGTCGCTTGTCATACGGGTAAAGTGTTGTTCAAATTGCTTGCAAGCTTCTCGATCGCTGGTAATAAAGACATTTTCATGATTTTTTTTATTAGCAGCCCCTGTCCAGTTGAATGATCCCGTCCAGAGTAAAACTCCGTCAATAATCATAAATTTATGATGCATGAGGGGGTCATTTGAAAACCATTTTTCATCAGTTGACCATTTCGTAGGAGTCCGTTTGATTTCTTGGCTGATAGCCTGATTATTTTCGTCTGTTTTGATTTTTAATTGCGTAAGCTGTTTTACAGGGTCGCGCTTTTGTTGTGCGTGTGGATCAAGGATATAGACCGGGATGTTGTTTTCAGCCATTAAATCAGCTTTTCCATACTTGCCAATGCTTATTTGATCAGTAACAATCTGAACATCAATTCCCCGTTTTTTTGCATCAATGAGAGCTTGAACGATCTCTTTATCGGTAATCATATAAACAGCCGCTTGAATAGTTTTTCGTGCCTGAGCGATAAATTCAATGAGTTTTGTTGCAGGCTTATCGTAAGGAGCAAATAATATCCAATTACGTGCTGTCATTAGGGGTGTATACGTGGCGCATATCAGTATGAACAGCAAAAACTGATAGCGTGGGTGTATAATTTTATTCATAACAAAATCCTTTGGATGTGAGTTTTTTACTTATTATCTCACTGTAGGATGTGTAGCTACGTATTCAGAAGGATTTTGTTATTTTGTCCTGATCAAAGCTCTTATTTAAGACTTTGGTATAATGTTTTAAAGTTACTAAAAACCTCATGCATACTCTTATTCTCAACATGCAGTTTATGAAAAGGTATGTGGGCGTTTTGGTAAAAATTAACAAGCGGTTGATTATTGTGTGCATAGACTTCAAGGCGCTGACGAACAATTGCTTCTTTGTCATCTTCGCGTTGTATTAAAGAGCCACCACACTTTTGGCAGCTGGTAACATCATCAAGTGTTGTACGTGAGTAAACAGCTTGGCATGTTTTAGTTTCACACATAAGGCGATTGCTAATGCGTTGAATAATTGCATCATCAGAAATTGAAATTGAAATTACATGTAATTTCAATGTAGGAAAATGACTTTGTAAGAGACTCGTTAATAATTCTGCTTGTTTGGCAGTTCGAGGATATCCATCAAGGATAATTGTTTTCCCTTGCCCAACATTCTGATCAAGCCATACCTTGACCATATCAGAAATCATCTCATCAGGAATAAGCTTACCTTCTTTGAGAAGCCCTTGAATAAGTTGAGCTTGTTCATC
>CAYSDC010000037.1:10284-10686 GCA_964429765.1 uncultured Pseudomonadota bacterium | reverse complement strand
TGGCTTGCCGACATAAGTTCCCTGTTGAAAGAACTTGCATTCCAAGTTTATCAACGCATTGTTGAGCAATTGTTCCCTTGCCTGCGCCAGGCGCTCCAAGAAGGGTAAGGATAATTGATTGCTGCGGGCGTACAGATTTTTTTGAAAAGCAAAAAATGTAACACAGTAGGGAAAAGATAAGAGCAAGTGTAAGTGCAAGCAATATAAGTGTCATGGGTTTTCTTTCGTCAAAGAGCAAGAAGAACGGTTTGAAAAGTAATCAAAGTTTCTCCATAAAGGATAGCACAAAAAACCAAGAAAATGCAGTGAATATTGAAGGCAATCGTATCGAGTAGAAGCTTTATATAAGATCTGTAATAATTAATTTTGATAAAATTTTAAATTAATTATAGAATTGCTTTT
>CAYSDC010000037.1:3520-10274 GCA_964429765.1 uncultured Pseudomonadota bacterium | reverse complement strand
AACTATTTTCTTTTCATTTAAGTTCATAAAATTAATATAGATCTCTATATAATATTAAATTTCGCCGGTTAACTTAGATCAATATTTTGTTAACTTATTATATATTATATTTTTATGGGCCTATAACTAATATTTTCAAATTTTCTTATTTAAATTAATTATAGAATTGCTTTTAAAATTTTATTGCACTATTAATAATAGGTAAATAACAAGATTTATTTCAATTTAGCAATAGGATGGCTATTACTAGTTTATATGATGTTGCTGTTGTAGAAGTATAGGTTTTTTGAGATGTTTAATAGCATAAAGAGGTCCTTTCGTGAATTTTTTTAAACCTTTTTTTTTAATGATTATAGCCATAGCAGTAACCAGTGCTCTTCGGCCTGAATTTGTTGAAATTACGACGGAATTGGATGTTGAGTTGAGGGGTTTTGAGGTTAAATCTATTGCTACCAACAGTAATTCGTCTAATCAATTCGTCATGCTTTATAACGATCAAGCTGCAAAATTGTTTCAGTTTAATCAGGATAATAATGCATTTGTGGATATTACCGGAACTTCCGGAATTAAGTCTTTAGATTTAGTGAATATTCAGACTATTATTTTTCTTACTAATCAACTACTTGCTATTTGTTACAGCAGCTGGGATAGATTGGCAAAAATATATTTGATTAATGAAGATAATAAATTTATCGAGATTTCGACGACTTGCGGTATCGAAGATTCAGATTTGAAGAACGTTCAACGTATGATTTGCATTGATAATCCACATAGGTATCTCGTTTTTATCTGTTATTACCCCATTACAAGTAAGGGGTCAAAGCTATTTAATTTTGACCAAGAAACTAGTCTGTTTGAGAGTATTTCTGATCTCCCTGGGGTTGATCTTTCAGATTTAATAGATGCTGCGGATATTAACTATGGTAATAGTCAGTTGATTTTTGCTTATCAAGATAAGCCTGCGCAAATATTTCAGTTTAATAAAGAATATAATGAGTGTGCTAATATTACTAGTACATGCGGAATTAAATGTGAAGATTTAAAAGAGGTTCGGGCTACTATTTTTAGTAATAATCAATTGATACTTATTTATTATAGGCCTCATCATCATTACAAAAGAAATAATCGCGGTATGCTTATTCACAATAAGTATGCGAAATTTTATCAAGTGAGTGATTGCGATAAATTTACTTATATTCTCGATGAGACATTATTTGATGATCAAGTTCTAGAAGGGATTACTTGCATACAATTTATCAAAAGTGCTCTTGGAACTATTGCACTTGTAAGTGATATTAATTGTAAATTACGAATTTTTCATGATCCTAAGATGGTTTTCTATGAAAAAAAGCCACACATTAAAAGTGCAAGAAGCTCGTTAAACGTTTAATTAAAAAGGCGGAGTATATTTCAAAATATACTCCGCCTTTTTAATTATTACTTCACGTGTTTAGTTTACGTTGCTTGTGCTCCTCCTACGCTTGATTGAGTCTCTGCAGATTGTTGCTCTTCTACCGGTTGTGCAGTTGTAGGCGATGCTGTTTGGGTTTGTTCGGTTTGTGGAATTGCTTGCTCTGCTGCAACAGATACTTGTGTTGCTTCTTGCGCAGGAGCTTGGCTTGGAGCAGCGTCTGATTCTTGTTGTTGTGTTGGTTGTGCCTGCGCGTTGGCTGCTGCTTTTGCAGCCATTCTACCTACCTGAACATTTCGAAGAATAATGGGAACATCCCAGTTACTGAATCCAACGTACTTAATTCCTTTCCATGGAAATGGATCTTGCCATTCCATAATCATATTCTTTCCGGGTGCCCCTTTTCCAACACGAATAAGCCCATTTTTAATTGATACCCAATACGCTTCAAACTTATTTTGCTTGAACATTGAATCTGGATTTTCTTCTTTTGTTAATGTTTTTGCAGATTTTCCAAGGCTCTTGATACGAATAACATGTCGTGTATTTTCCCATCCACCAAGCGTTATTTCATAGAGCTTATTGTCGGTATTGCGCACTCTAAATGGTTCTTGGGCAAAACCAACAAATACATCGCCTAATGCGTTTGCTTCAAAAATAACCATTCCATCATCTTCTAGTGGAAGTGTTGCTGGGAACCAGACATATTCACCATAGAGTGGTTGAAGATTGATAGCCGTATCTTTTTTTGCAAACTTAAAAACATCAGTTGAAATTTCAAGAATTGTTTTGTACCAGGTGTCGCGTGCAGCTTGATCTTGTTTATCTTCAGGATTAATTAAGTAGGTATTTGAAAGAGCGTGAATCAACATATTCATGAAGAGATCTTGAAGGCGATAGTCTTGTTGTGTTTTATAGACGGCGCACATGCGCGAAATTCCATCAAAAATACTTAATTTAATTGCAGAATCTGAAACAACATATGGATGATTAATGCGACGTAAAATATCTTCATAGTTGCTTACAAGTTCTTCAAATTGGGGGGCGTATGTTGCATTAAGTCTGAGCATTTTAGTAATGCTCATCTGTATAAGCTCAGCATTCCGTTCTGCTTCAGGTGGAATAGATGCCTCAGCAGATGTATCGGCTTGAACGCCTTCGGTGAATACGTAACTATCATGCGATCTATACATATGCTTGAGCATTCCTTTTGTTCCCGCAGCAGAAGCTTTTGCTGCAACTCCAGCACCAGCCATCACCGTTTTGAGTCCAAGAGCAACCATGCTACTTACAGGGTCCGCACCACCGCTGATTGAGGCCGCCGCGCTTATGCTTGCATCGCCTGTTGCATCAGCAACTTCAGCAGCAATATCAAGTGCACTTTTTGCTGGTGCTTCAAGTGGAAATTGAGTTTGATAAACGAGAGGAATTCCTGTTGGATCGATATCAAGTCGCAGCGGATATTTTGCTTTAAGCATTGGCGTTTTTGCAATAGAATAAGGAGTTCCTTTTGTCTTTGCTCTATCTCCAAATACGGTTAATGTAACGCGTGGGCCGTCTTGAACAAGTTCATAAGTATATTGCTTAATGATGAAAACGGATCCTTTATATTTGAACCGTTGTATTGGTTTTTTATAGGAAAATTTTTCTTTTTGAGCGCCAAGTCCAACTGATGAAGCAATGCTAATATTGGAGATTGTTTGTTGATGATTAGAGGTTACCCATCACACTTTGGTAACACCATCAATTGGATTATTGTCTTCCCATACTAAGAAAATATTTTCACCAACTTTTCCTTGCCCAGCCATAATAAGGCCGCCATCTATACTTACCCACAGAGAGTTATTTTTTGTTGTATCAAGTTTGCCAAATGGCATTGCTTCAATGTTTGCTGATAATGCAAGATCATTATTTTTAAAAATCTTTGCTGTTGTATTGCTGTCTCCGCCAATTACAACACGATATCCCTCGCCTTGGTCATTTTGCAGAACTGTTGAAAGGTCATTTTGCGCTGTTGCATTAAATTGTATTGTCCCTTCATTTGCAACACGCAATACATAATCGGTCATGAGCAAAGAGCCTTGCTTTCCAGAAAGAGTAATTGTCTTTTGAGGAACCTGATATTTTGTTGAGTCTATTTGTGAAACCAGGGGGTCTCCAAATTGAATTTCTGTGTATTCAATTCGTTCTGCATCGGTGCTAAAGCCTACGCGATTTGGTTGCTCTTTGAGTGGAACATATGCAGATAAAAAGACGTTATCGCCAGCAGCACCAATTCCTGCAGTTACAAAGTTATTGTTTAAACTGATCCAGTAGGGAATAAAGCGTCCAGGTTGCGCTTTTGCAAGATTATTTGTTTTTCCACTTGCTTCAGCAAGAATCTTGTCTCCCATCTTTACAACAGATCGTGTGTTGCCATCAGCGCCAATAATAACTCTGAACATATAATTAACGTTAATGCGGTCTCCAAAAATGACTTGAATATTTCCGTCATCAGATGCTCGTGCAAGAAAGGTGACAGTTGTGCTTCCTGGGCTTTGTAGTGATTCAGCAATCCAAGCAATACCTTGGCTCCACAAAGGTCTGAGCATTAACATTTTGCCAGCATCAAAATTAGTAATTTCTCGTTCACGAGCAAAACCAGCGATAGAAAATGGATTGGAGAGTTCATAGTTGACATGTTGCTTGGCGTCATATGATGCAATAGTTCCAATAGACGTTTGGATTGGGTACTCAGATTTATTAACAATCTCCTCTAAAATACCAAGCCCAGCGGTTACACGACTTGCACGTAATTTGCTACCAGTGGATGCTTGTGTTGTTGGAATTATTCCTGTAATTGAGCGGTATGCTTGTTTAGCTGCAGCAGGAAGTACTGATTCATCTGCAATTGTTTCAATCGAAAAAATCTGTGTTCCACCCCGGTCTTTTGATCCAAACCATTGCTGTGATGATGCTGGGTCAAGAGCATTTTTTTGCGGAACAATGAGCGAGTAGTATCCTTGCTTCCATCTGCTGGTGAAATTTACGCAAACTTTTCTTCCTTGTGATACGGGCGCTAAGCTTTCAATTTCTACTACATCATTGCTGCGAATTGCACCAGTCAATCCATAGGGGCTTGTAAGTTTGAAAACTTGCGAGCCATTTTGAGTATTAGGATTTGCAACGAGTGAGACAATGATATCATTCCAACCAACAACCTTTGGGTCATAATGGCTTGTAGGAACCCACCACTTCCATGATTTTCCAAGACCACCTGCTTTAGTTTTAACGCCAAGCGCTGCATAGAGGGACCAAATTTCTACCGTGCTGCCAAATGTGAGTTCTGTTCTGTCATTTGGATTATCTTTTTTTGTAAACATAAAAAAACATGCTTGTTCGGGACGAGGATCTTTTGTTGGATTATCACTTCCAACAAGAATTTCGCTATGGTTATTTGGAATAGGATTTGAGTCTTGTGGATCTCGTGCGCTTGATCCATGCGTCCAAACTCGGCGGCCATCCCACTTAGACGTGAGTCGTGTAATTTGATTTGCTATAACTTTTGCACCGCGTGCTTCATCAAGTTGTTTAAGTTCCTGCGTCAGAGGAATACGCTCAAGAACGGTTCCTTTTTCATCAGCACTGACAATTGTTCCTTCGTATCCTATAGAAGCCTGAGCTGTTTTAAAATCACTTAAAAGTTGCCAGTCTTCCGCTTTAGCTCCTTGGCCTCCAGTTGCTCGTTTCCAAATGCGGCCTTGATAATCAACAAAGATAATATTGAATTTATCGATAACACTCATGCTTTTTGGATTACCAAGTCCAAATTCCGCAGGTTTAATTACTTTAATCCATTTTTTATCGCCGCGAAAAAATCGGTATAACGCAAGATCTCGGGCATCAATTTTCCAAACGCTTCCATCTCCTCCAGCCGCAACATAAGCGGCAGAGTCGGGAAGCGGTCTCCAAAGAGCAAGTTCTTCTTGCGGATTTTTTTTTGGTGGATTTGCGGCATCAGCTCGACGTAGGATCTGATTATTCATAGTAACGATATACACTTCATCTTTGGTTCCAACAGAAAGTTGTTGCGCTTTAACGCCTGGAAATAGAACCCAATTGTTTTTTTCAAAACGCCAGACTCCACCTTTTTTATCAAGAGCCCAGATGCTTTCATCTCCTGAAATATCGCAGCTTTGTAAATCGCTTTTATTTCCCAGAGAATCCCATTGTTTCCCTTTAAAAATAACAGCTTTACCCTCTTTGGTGACTCCGACCATGAGCCCATTATCTCCACCTCGCACAACCGATATATATTGTAATGGTATCGAATGAGCTTTGTAGCCTCGAGGTACTGCTGTACTTGCTTGTCCTGACCCAGCTGTGTCAACAACTTGATCTGCTTTAGAGTCTGTAGATAAAGGTTGTTGAATTTGAGCTGCATTTTTACAATACATACTGCACAAAAATATCATGCAAGATAAAAAAAATAATCGATTGTGGTAGGGTAATTTTTTCATTCTATCTCCTTATTTTTTAATAGATTTTGGCTCTAGGGGTGGCAATGGGGCTAATGGTTGCGACAAGCTTGGTGGTAGCATGACAGGGAGTGATCCTTGAGCTGGACGGTAGTATTGATCCATGCTTGTTTGTGATGGTGGCCTGTACTTCATATCTTTTTGCCAATCCTTTATATCTTCTGTAAATGTTGTGGCATCACGGGTTTTTTGGGCTTGTTCTTTTTCTTTTTGTTCTTTGAGTGTTTCTTGTGCAAGAGTCCCTTGCTCGGTAAGTAATTTTGCGTTTTTGAATGTGATGGGGGTGTCCCATGAACTAATGCCAATAACACGCATTCCTGTCCATGGAAATGAGTCTTTCCATTCAAGAAATACATTTTTAGTTGGATCATCTAGCCCTATTTTAATAGTTCCATTATTGAGCATAATCCAGTACTTGTTAAATTTAACAGGCGAAAGCATCGCTTGAGCATTTTGTTCTTTATTAAGCGCGGCTGCTGCGCGGCCAAGATTTTGAATATGGATTTCATGCCGATTGTTATCCCATCCGCCTAATAAAATTTCATAAAGTTGATTAGTAACATTATTTGTACCGAACTGATCCTGTGCAAAACAGATAAAAACATCATTGTTCGCTTTAACTTCAAAAGAGATCCCACCTTGATCAGTTTTTGCAAATTCAAAGGGAAACCAGATATATTCCCCATGCAGAGCCGGCAGTTCAATGGGCTGATCACCGGCTTTGAGGAGCCGTTCCTTGAGTAATTCACTCATTGTTGCAGACCATTGCTGCATCTCAGGCATCTTTTTTAAATATGAATTTGTAATAGCCGAGATAAGAAAGTTG
>CAYSDC010000037.1:709-3462 GCA_964429765.1 uncultured Pseudomonadota bacterium | reverse complement strand
ATTTCAGCTGGATATGCCTTGTAAGCTCCAATCAACGAAGTTATTCCACTTGCAAGAGATCTTTTTGTTGTTATTTTTGAAATGACATATGGGTGGTTAATGCGCCGAATAATCTGTTGATAAAGCGCAACTAATTGTTCGAAATCTTGTTTAATTGAAGGTTTAAGCTCTTGCGTATCGATGAGTATTTGACCAACAGCTGCTTCATTTCGAATCGCCTGTTTGGGAATTTCAGCTTTACCACTTACTTCAGTTGGAACATCTTCTGTATAAACATAACTACTATGAGATCTGATCCCATATTTTGCAGAAGCTTTTAAACTTGCAGCGGCGGTTTTTGCAGCAACACCTGCTGTTGCCATTCCCGCAGAGGCTGCAACAAGCCCAATATTTTTTATCACTACACCTGCTTGTCCTACAACTGGAATTGCGCCAATAGCATTAGATGCTTTTGCCGCAAATCCGCTTGCTTGAGCGTAGGCCATTGCCTGATCTCCCGCTATTGAGATCACCTGTGCTGTAAGTTCCAGCGCAAGTTTAGCCGGCGCATCGGTAGGAGCTAATCCTTTAATTTCGGGCTTGCCATTGGCAGTTATTATAATAGTAAATGGATAGCGTCCATTTTGCATTGGGGTTGAAAGAACGGGAACTAAAGAACTTTTATCATCATCCATATCCTTAAAAACAACTCGAGGACCATCTTGAATAAGTTGATATTCAAATGGTCGAATAAGAACCATGGGACCTTTAAATTGTTTTGCAGGAGGCATTGCTCGAGTATATTCAAACTTTCGCTTAAGTTCTTGAAATTTGACTACAGGAGCTTGAGTAAGCGATGTAATTTCTTGTTTATAAGTGGTTCCAACAAAACCGATGCGTGAAACATCACGGATAGGAGAAGGATCTTCCCACAGCATAAAAGTATTTGTACCAATGTTTCCCTGTCCAACAACAATGCGACCATCGTCAATACTTACCCAGAAGTTTGTCGGCTTATTGGCAGAAAGTTTTGCAAAAGGAATTGTGTCTAAATTAATTGAAAGAACAGTTTGTCCATTTTTAGAGATATGCGCAGACTTATTATTATTTGCTCCAAATTCAATTCGATAGTGCTCTTGTTGATTGTTATCAAGAACCATGGTCACTGTATGAAGTGCGGTTGTTTGGAATGTTATAGTTCCAGTATTAAATACACGGAGTGGTTTTTCAGACCAAGTAATTGTTCCCTGATTGGCGGGAATTATTAACGATTCAGATTTTTGTTGATAGCTGTTCCCTCCTGATTGTATAAGGAACGGATTTCCAACAATAATTTCCGTATAATCAACAGGCTGATTATGAGAACTAAAACCAATTCTACTTGGTTGTTTGCTTAAGGAAACTGAGCTTGCAAGAATAATGTTAGTTCCTGGAGTTCCAGCACCAACCATAACAAAATTATTGTATATACTCACCCAGTAAGGAAGGAGTTGCCCTGGTTGTGCTCGAGCAAATGGATTTACTTCAGCTGCAACCTCTGCAACGATATCATTGTTAACAACAATAGCGGTCTTGGTATTTTTCCAGCCACCAATAATGACGCGAAAAATATCTTGAGTACTAATAGAATCGCCAAAACAGACTTGAATATTTCCTTCATCAGTTGCTCGCGCAAAAAACATAACAGTGGCGCTTCCAGGAGTCTGTAGTGATTCATTAATCCAAGCAATTCCTTTACTCCAAAGTTTTTTGAGTTTTACCAAGGTGCCACTTTCAAAATTACTGGTTATCGTTTCAAGCGCTGTGCCAGAAAGCCAAAATCCTTTTTCAAGCGTAGTCCCCAAAAGTTCGGGTGCAGTAATTCGAGCAATTTGTTTATCAATTAAACCTTCTACTCCAACTTTTCCTAAAAATTTACCGGTCCCTCGGTCAATTGTGCCTGTGGGTGTTTGTAATGGATATGCGGTGATATTTGTTATTTTGCTTATGATTCCAATGCCATTGCCAAGTTTTGCAGTCAGCATTGTGCGCTTTTTAGCTTCCTGTTTCCCGGTTGGTTCAATTGGTTTACCAATTACTTGTTGATACGCTGCTCGTGCTGCTTGTGGAACTTGATTTGCAATAATTGGTTGGATCCTAAAAAGTTGAGCACCGCTTGTTTCGCCAGAACCAAACGTCTCTTTTGTAATACTCTCTTGATCGACCGTTGTTGTCGCAGGAACTACCAGTTCATAACTATTTGTTCCTGGTTTGGTTTGAGTGCGGACAAATAGTCTACGATTTTGTGAACTTGCTGCAGACGATGCGAATTCAATGATGTCATTTTTTCGTACAGGTCCTGTAAGTCCATAGGGACTTAAGATCTTGAATTTTTGTGCCCCCGTTTGAGTGCCAGGGTATTTGAGTAGAGAGACTGCAAGATCACACCAGCTTTTGCCCAGTTGTGCATGAGGTGTGTGTACCCACCATTTCCATTCTTTGCCTAAGAGACCAGATTTTTTTTGCATTCCTGGAGCAGCAAAGAGCGAGAATATTTCAACTTCATCTCCAAACTTAATAAACTCTCGTTGTTGTGGGTTGTCATCTTGACCATGCGTAAGCATAAAAAATCCACCAGCGAATTGCCGCTGATCAGTTGCTGGTCCAACTAAAAGTTCGAGATGATTATTGGGAGGAGGATTTGTTCCTGCTGCGTCATATGGGCTTGATCCTTGCGTCCATACTTGTCGACCATCCCATGCAGAAGTAATGGTAACAACGTCAGTTGTATAAAG
>CAYSDC010000037.1:0-689 GCA_964429765.1 uncultured Pseudomonadota bacterium | reverse complement strand
CGCTTGCTCAAGCGTTGTCTTCTCATCACCCGAAGGTTCTCGTTTAAAAACTTCACCTGTTGAGGTAAGTGCAATAATTGTTCCATCGCTACCGATTGAAAATGTGGTGAAATTTTGTTCGCTTACCATGAACCAATCTTTACCTTGCATTCCTGTTTTCCCAGGAATCAACTTCCAGATGTGCCCCTGAAAATCAAGAAAGGCGACATTGAATTGATCTGCAGCACGTATAAGTTGAGGTGCTCCAAGAGCAGCATCCCCCGGTTTGATAATTACTTGCCACCGAGCTGCAGGGCGATAAAGTTTATAGAGCGTTGCATCTTGAGCTCCAATAACCCAAACCACTCCGTCACCTCCAGCAGCAACGCTGAGAGCTTGTCCTGGAAAAGGTCGCCATGAAGGTAGGGTGCCGGTTGGATCAATTTTTCGATAAACAGTTGTTTTGAGTAAACCCCAGATATCATGTTTGTTTCCTATAGAAATAGAATCAAGTTGAGATCCTGTGAGCAGTGTCCATTTTTTTTCATCTTTTCGCCATGCTTGTTTCTTAGTATCAATTCCCCAAATGGTACCATCACCAGCTATTTCAATCTGTTGTAAATCATTTTTATCAAGCGATTTCCAGGCTGTGCCGTCGTACTGGACAGCTCCTTGTTCGTTGATACCAACATGCAGCTGGTTTGTGCCTC
>CAYSDC010000036.1:10490-13593 GCA_964429765.1 uncultured Pseudomonadota bacterium | reverse complement strand
AAGGCATGTTTAAATCAAAATTGTCTATTTTTATGAGCGAGCTCCATTTGCAATGATGAGCGAAATCAAGCACAAAGGCCAACCTGATCAGGTTGGCCTTTGGCTAAAATCAAAATTACTGGGTTTTTATAAAAGATTGCGGGAAGTAGTAACTGAATCAAGGTCTTCTAACGTAACAGTATTCTTTTTCCGTTTTTTAGGGTTAGGATTGCGTTTATTCTTACCAGTTTGTCTCTTACGTAGATTTTTTTGAGTAAAAAGGTTTTCTTCTTCTATTCCAGAAGTTTCTTGTTGATCATCATTAACAAGGTCTTCGTTATTTGAGTCAGAAAGTACTTTTGGATCATTATTAAGAGGGGTAATGCTTGAAAGAGGATTTTTAGTGATAGTTGTTATTAACTTAGTATTGATAAATATTCTCATCCGGTTGTCCTTTGATGCAGAAACAAAGGTAGTTCCATCGGGAGAAAATGCTACTGCGAGTACGTAATTGCGATATTTATTAAATTGTTGATTGTTGCGTGTCCACTCCCCATCTTGGCAAGTCCATAGTTTAACGGTTTCATCTTGTGATCCAGTAGCAAGTGTAGTTCCATCGGGAGAAAATGCTATTGAGAGTACGCCTACTGCTGGCAATGCGACTGCTTGGAATGGCTCTACTGGAAGGAGTACGTTTGCACGGTGCGGTTGAATTGTTTGATGGTGTTTCCATTCCTTATCTTCGCCACTCCACAGTATGATGCTCCCATCGAATAATCCAAAAGCAAGGGTAGCACCATCTGGAGAAAATGCTACTGAATAGACTGGGCTTCCGTTTTCAGGAAGCGTGCGGCTAAGAATCCATTGTTCACCGTTTCGACTCCAAAGTTTAATGGTGTGGTCTTCTGATGCAGAAGCAAGGGTAGTACCATCTGGAGAAAATGCTACTGAATGGACTTTGTTTTCGTGTCCAGTAAGGGTGCGGCTAAGAATCCATTGTTCACCTGCTCGACTCCAAAGTTTAATGGTGTGGTCTTCTGATGCAGAAGCAAGAGTAGTACCATCTGGAGAAAATGCTACTGAATAGACTTCTGCTGCGTCTCCAGTAAACATTTGATGGCATATCCATTTTCCATTTATACAAGTCCATATTCCAATGGTTCCATCGTATGACGAAGAAGCAAGTGTGATACCATCTGAAGAAAATGCTACTGATGTGATTGCCCCTCTATGTCCAATAAGCTTTTGACGGAGTGTCCATTTTCCATTTTCGCAAGTATATATTCTGATAGTGCGGTTGTTTAATCCAGAAGCAAGAATGGTACTATCAGGCGAAAATGCTACTGAACAGAAACCCCGCTTCAGACACTCATAATTTATTTCAACGTCGTCCGTCTCATCATGTCCGATAAGCGTTTGATACTCCTCGTACATTGCCTGAGTTTCAGGGATAATTACCAGCGACGCTGTAATTAAAAAAACAGTAGCAATAAGCTGTTTAAGGCTTTGGGTGAAAAATTTTACGTTTTTCATAAGAATTCCTCCATAGAATAAATATATTACAGATACTTAATAAATTTATTAAAAGTTTAAAATATTGTCAAAAGGGTATTTATTAACAATATTTTAAAAAAAGCATTTTTTTAAATTCAAAGTTGTCTATTTTTGCAAGTAAGCTTGATTTGCAATGATGAGCTCATCAAGAACAAAGGCCTGCACGTTGGTTGCTTCTTCTCTGTATTTCTTACTTTGTTTCACTTTGACAATTTAAAGTCTAGCGGATATAATTGCCGTCCTTTTGTCCATTGTATTACTTATAACTCTTTAGGATACCGTATGATTCAATTACTTCGTGCACGAGCGATTCTGTTTACTTTCTTTATTTCTGCTTTATCTTCTCAGCTCATGTGCATGGTGGAAAAAGTATCTCCGGTTTGCATCTCGCCTGACAAAGAAAATACTCTGAATTGTTGTGTAAATCATGGTGAAGAAGTAGAAAGTAAGGATGAAGAGGCTTTGCTTTTGCATATATATGAAACTGTTCGAAATGCACTTAGTCTGATCAAAGAATTTAATTTTCGTGCGCTTAAAGAAAGCGATCAAAAACTTCAAGAGTTGTATATGGCTCTGGTTTACTTTTTCAATTATAAAGCTGGTTTCAGCGTTCAAGCGGCCGTCTATTTTGATAACGATAAGGCTACTCAACTGATTGATAGCTGGCGAACTACGAAACAACGTTTTGCCGAAAATGAAAGCTTACGCATTACAATGACAGAAAATCTATGTAAGGCTTTACCTTTTCTTGTAAAGGTCATGACGAGCAAGAAAGTGGTAGCTGAGAATAGGACAAACCTAGAGATCAATGTCCTCAATGTAGTAATGGACGCAAAGCGCTATTTCAAGCACTTTATTGAAACTTACGATTGCCAGAATATGTCTTACCACAATGCAAAAAAACACCTTAATTGCATAAGTGATTTTAATTTTAAAGCACTCAAACGAAATGATGAAAAACTTCAAGTATTGCATGAAGAGTTAGCTTGTTTTCTTAATAGGAAAGCAAAATCGGACCGCCAAGCTGCAGTTTATTTTGATGATGTGCATACAATGAAATTGATTTATGATTGGAATAATCAAAATAATTCCTATACAAAGAACAGAGCAACCAGGAATAAACTTAAGATTCATTTATTTAATGCACTAGAATTTTTTGAAAAGATGATTGTCAATAGCTTGGAAAATGATTTATTAGGTCAGCTTCAAGCGACAAGAACTCATATGGTCGAGCGGGTTTGCGCAGGTTCATATGGTTTTGTTTTCTTCTTGTTTTTTTGCAAATGTTCAGTTTGCTTGATGCAAAAAGGCGTGCATAAAAAGAAGGAGTGATTCTATGCAAACTTGTTTTAAGTTTCTTACATTTTGTTTAATTTTTTTCTCAGCGTGTTTTGCAGATCAAACTGTGCAGATTCAGAAGAGTCAAAATCCTGAGCTTGTTGCAGGGGCAAAGATTGTTCCTAATCACATAGCCATTATCCCAGACGGTAATCGTCGATGGGCAAAAGATCACAAGGTTCTGCTTGTTGAAGGGCTGCGCAAAGCATCGCTAAAAACGGTTCCAATGATT
>CAYSDC010000036.1:5709-10480 GCA_964429765.1 uncultured Pseudomonadota bacterium | reverse complement strand
TTCTCTACCGAAAATTGGCAACGAGATTTTGCAGAGGTCTTTGATGTCATGCAGGTGATTGTTGAGGGTATCAATCAAGCGCTCTTGCCGCTGTGTCTGCGCATGGAAGCCCAGATATTGCATCTTGGCCGTCGAGACCGCTTGCCCTCTTACGTGGTACAGGCACTCGATGCGGCTATCGAAAAGACTAAAGGATTTACCAAGCATGCGGTCAATCTATGCATTGATTACGGTGGACAAGACGAAGCTTTGCGCATGCTTGAAAAGCTTCAGACCCGCAATATGCTCGGAACTTCTCTGACAACCGAGCAGTGTGCCCAATTTCTTGATACGGCCGGTCAGCGGCATCCAAACCCGGATTTGATTGTCCGCACCTCTGGCGAACGACGCCTTTCGGGCTTTTTTTTGTGGCAAAGTGCTTACAGCGAGCTTGCTTTCTTTAACAAGCTTTTTCCTGATTTAACGAACCAAGATATGCAAAAAGTTCTGGATGACTTTGCCAGCAGACAGCGTCGGTATGGAAGGTAAAAAAAGCCCCATATAGATTGCTTGAGGGGTAGTTCGTGACATTTTTCCAAAAACATGGTACCATATCTTGAATTGCTGTTTGAATATTAATTCTTGAAGTGCTACCAGAAAAGTGGGGGATCATGAGCAAAGGGATGATAAAAATTACCGGTGCTAAAGAGCACAATCTCAAGTCTGTTAACGTTCAAATTCCAAAAGAGCAGTTGGTGGTGATCACCGGCCCTTCAGGATCGGGCAAAAGTTCTCTTGCGCTTGATACCTTATATGCCGAAGGGCAACGTCGGTATGTTGAGTCACTTTCATCATATGCACGTCAATTTTTGGGTATTTCAAAACGTCCTGATGTTGAAAAAATTGAAGGACTTTGTCCTGCAATTGCTATCGATCAAAAGACCGTGGGTTACAATCCTCGTTCTACTGTCGGTACAATTACTGAAATTTATGACTACCTACGCGTGCTGTTTGCTCGCGTTGGAACACCTCACTGCCCTGAATGTGGTGCTGTAATTAGTGCTGAATCGCCAGAAAATATTACGCACATGCTTTTGACCAAATTTAAAGATCAGACCGTGACTATTGCTGCGCCCATTGCCATTCAGAAGAAGGGTGAATTCAAAAGTGATCTGAAGCGCTTTTTTGAAAGTGGATTTCACCGTTTTACTATCGATGGTAAAGATTATCGCTTTAAAGAGCTCAAAGAAATTGAAGCGGTTAAGCTGGAAAAAACATATAAACATACGATCAATATTTTAATCGACAAAATTACTATCATTCCTGAAGAAGTTGTTCGTGTGCAAGAGGCGATTGAAAAAGCATTTAACACCAATGGCGGCTTGTGTAGTGTTATTGATGCTCAGGGTAATGAACAGATCTATTCCTCTCAACGTATCTGTCTGACCTGTGTGCGTTCATTTCCTGAACTTGAGCCACGCTTTTTCTCATTTAACTCACCTCTTGGTGCCTGCAAAAATTGTCACGGACTTGGCTTTACCTATGAAAGTTCATCATCTGTTTGGGGAAGTTCAGATCAAGGGACCTCTCCTTATTTAGATTATGAATCACGCGAACGCATGTGTGAGTACTGTCAAGGCAGACGCTTGAGCGATGAAGCTCTTGCGGTGACCGTTGGAGATAAAAATATTCATGACCTTTGTACGCTTTCGGTTTCAAAACTCCATGAGTTGTGTGAGCAACTAGCGCAGCAGAGTGATAAAAAAGAGATCACCGATCCACTGTTTCGAGAAGTGATAAGCCGATTGAGCTTTTTGATTAATGTTGGATTGACATACCTGACGCTTTCGCGTTCAGCACGTACGCTTTCGGGTGGCGAGGGGCAACGTATTCGTCTTGCAACACAAATCGGTTCTGCTTTGAGTGGCGTGCTGTATATTCTTGATGAACCGAGCATCGGTTTGCATCAACGCGATAACGATCGTTTGATTAGCACGCTTAAGTTATTACGTGATCAAGGCAATACAGTTGTTGTGGTTGAGCATGATATGGATACTATCCAAGAAGCCGATTATCTTATTGATATGGGGCCAGCTGCTGGAGTTTTAGGTGGTCAGGTAACCGCCTGTGGTACACCAGCTCAAGTTGCACAAAATCCTCACTCAATGACAGGGGCGTATATTTCTGGCAAGCGAGCGATTGTTATGCCTGAAAAGCGCAGAGTTCCAACTGGATTTTTGACACTCAAAAATGTACGGGCCAATAATTTAAAAAATGTAACAGTCAAATTTCCGTTAGGTATTTTCTGTGCAGTTTCAGGAGTTTCAGGATCAGGCAAAAGTAGCTTGGTTATGCAGACGCTTGCTCCTGCATTGCGTCAATATTTTTCGTTGGGCTATTCAATTGGAAGCTCATTTGAAGAGATTGAAGGGCTTGATAGCCTTAAAAATGTTGTACTTGTTGATCAGAGTCCTATTGGCAGAACTCCTCGATCTAACCCAGCAACATATCTTGGAATTTTTGATGAAATTAGAAACTTATTTGCAGGGTTACCTGAAAGTAATGCGCGTGGATATAAATGTGGACGTTTTAGCTTTAACGTTCCCGAAGGCCGTTGCTTTGAGTGTGACGGTGAAGGCGTAACTAAAATTTCCATGCACTTTTTAGAAGACGTTTTTATGGTTTGCAAATCGTGCAAAGGAAAACGTTACAATAAACAGACGCTTGAAATTATGTATCGTAGCAAAAACATTGCTGACATTCTTGATATGACCGTTGTTGAAGCAGCAGAATTTTTTGCAAACTTCCCTCGCTTGAAAAAGCGCCTCGATTTGTTGTGTGAAGTAGGGCTTGATTATCTCAAGCTTGGTCAATCTTCTACGACACTTTCTGGTGGTGAGGCGCAACGTGTTAAGCTGGTTAATGAGCTTGCAAAGCGCGATAAAAATGCGATGTATATCTTGGATGAACCAACCACCGGACTGCACAGTTGCGATGTTGAAAAGCTTTTACTCGTGCTCAATAAGTTGGTAGATCGCGGAAATAGTGTCTTGGTTATCGAACATAACCTTGATGTTTTAAAATCGGTCGATTATCTTATCGACGTTGGTCCTGAAGGTGGCGACCAAGGTGGATATATTGTTGCACAGGGAACCCCTGAACAGGTTGCTGTGGTTAAGGATAGTATTACCGGTAGCTATCTTAAGAAAATGTTAAAAAAGTAACACTTATCAGAAGGTGAGGAATTGAGCATGACGTTTAAAAAGTTTTTACACATGTGTACGTTTGCAGCTATTGGAATTTTTTCTTTTTATACGGTTTATGCTGGGTCGATGTCTGAAAGTGAGATTGAAAACCTTTTTAGTATGGTCTGCTTTATTTGTGATGAAGATATTAAGATTGGTGCAGATCAGCCTCGTGGCGTGAAGTGCTCCCATGGATATGCTTTTCATAAAGATTGCTTTGCGCTATGCAATCATTCAAAGTATCGCTGTTACGTTAATGAAGATGAAGCAAGATGAGCGTAAAGCGTACCTTGAGAGTCTTCACAATCATCAAGAATAAATTTCAATAGAATAAAAATAATATATTTGATCATCTTAATGCGGGGACTTGTGAGCTGAAAAGCTTGAAAGCCCCGCATTTTTTCTGTTTTTTATTTCAAATGAGCTTTTTGTTTTAAAAACTTTGTATCCCGCTTGTCTTACCAGCGTGCCGTGGTATACTCCACTCTTGATTATAGTTGGTATTTGTTTATGAATTTAGAGTAAATAGCATTATTGGGGTAATAAACAATGGTATTAAAACAACGTTTATCGGTCTGTTTTTTTCTTGTGGTTGGATTCTTTATTGGTGGCATGAGCACAGCTTATGCTGCGTATTCTGGCGAGCGAAGAATCTATTTTGATGGACCTAGAGAATCAGATGCTTTTTCTAAACGCATGGCGGATCTCAAAGAATTGAGGGAAGCAATGAGGGACGAGAAGGCTAGGCATGAAGAGTTAAGAACAACAGAGAATAGAACAGAGGAACAGAATCAGGAGATGCAATGTCAGGCAAGAATGCTTGATGCAATGATGAAACATCGCAATAAACTTTTAGGAATTGGGCAAAGTAATTCTGCACAAATTGGAACTATTGTAGGGCGAGGAATTGGTGGTAAGACATGGGATTCATTTGATTTTCAGCAGGCAGATAGCTTTACGGATGGTCTTAAAAAAGGTCTTATAATCCGCGCTACAGAAGCTCTTGGCGAAGCGGTTAGTTCAAAGATTAAAGCAACAATTGAACTCATTTTGGGTGGAACCTGGGACTTGATGCTCTTGAATACGCTTGATTTGTGGGAAGACATATACAAAGTTCTTTTTCATAGTTCAAAAGATCCATTCAAAACTAAAGAAATTAATGGGTGGAAAAAGCTTATTTCAGAAACTATGGAGCAAATAGAAAAGAACGTAAAAGATGGCCCAAAAGATAGCTTCCGTGGTCATGACATGACACTGCGCAGTGGCTTTGATATTGATGAAGAAGAACAAGTTGAAACTTCAAACAGTGTAAGCGCGTGGCGTATGTACATTATTGGATGTGCAGAGCAGCTTGATTACTTTATTTATATACTTGGTTCTCGTAAGGACTATTACAAAAAAGATGATATTATCTGTTTTTATGCGGAACAACTACAAAATAGACTTTCAAATTATCGCGACCTCATGCTTAAAGCCGGTTCAGTTAAAGAATTTGATGAGGTTATCGAGTCAAATAAATCACTTCTTCCTGCTATGCGTAAAAATAT
>CAYSDC010000036.1:2997-5699 GCA_964429765.1 uncultured Pseudomonadota bacterium | reverse complement strand
AAATATTGAGCAGCTCTTTACCCGATTGGCAGAAGAGGTTGAACCTCGTACTCTAGGGTTTAGTGCAAGTACCGATTCTTTGCGTCGCAGCAGCCCAGCTCGGGTTCAATCGAGCAACGATGACGATATGCCAAACCGCTTTAGTGGTGGATGGGGAGCATAAGCTTTTGAGTGCTTGGTAACCATGAAACGCATCTATTTAACAAAAAATATCACAAGATCCCGGATTATGTCCGGGATCGCTCCACGACATCGAATTGCAGCAACATTGTGTCTGGCTAGCATGTTCTGCATGCTTTTTATGTGCATGAAGTTGCAAGCAGATACACAACTTGACGATATAACTGATGCTTTAATGCAGCAACCGTTAGTCCAAAAGTTCAATCAAGCTGAAGCATTTGCAACGCTCAGGCGGCTTGACCACAAGCGAATTATGGCACAGCGTGAAACCTTGCACGCATCGCTCAAGCGAAGCGCTTTAATCAGAAAAGCAACCTTAGGAACACTTGGTGCTGCAGGCATGGGCCTTGTTGCTTATGCTGGATATCAGTATTTTAAACCGGTCGAAGGCAAAGATGCGCAGCCCGGTGAAATTGCGGCACTTACAGAAGCTCAGGAAAGAGCGATTAAAAACGCTGAGCGTGAAGCAAGCAAGCGATTTTATGATAGCTTAATGGAGCATCAAACTGTTTCTGGTCATTTAAAATCTGCTGCATGGTATGGCGCTGATAAAGCAATAGCGGCATTTATCACCGGAGTTGTCTTAGCATCACTTACTCAAGGTCAGGAGCAGGCGGCTCGGTTGTTGCCGATGATTTTTACCAGTGATCGGGAGAATTTTATAGTAATGTACAAAAAAGTTGCATCGCATTGTGTAAGGCTTAATGATGCCTTGTATGCGTTTGCTCAGCAAGATTATACCGGTCAGCATTTGGTGAGCTCAGATATTTTGTACAGACACTTTTGTGGACAATTGGTTGATGATTATATGACCCTTGTCTATTCGTTTGAGTCAATGCTTGCATTTTTGCTTGCACATGGCGCTTATAAAGGTGAAGACTTTTTACAAAAAATTCATAATGGATTACAGATTATCGATAGCCTCATTGATCAGTGTGCAACAGCGCTTGAGCTTGTTATTAATCGAAGTGATGACTATTCGCTTGAGTCTGTCTCTGGAAATCTAAAAAATATGTATGTTTATACCACTCAATTTATCTGCTCATGCGGAGAGGAGCTTTATGGTAGTTCGTTTAGCCCTACTCGGTAAGGTCTTGTCCGGTTCTTGCTTTCTACGCAGTAAACTACTGTTCTTGGCTTGTATGAGCTTTCCGCTTGTTTATGGCGATAACGAAATCGCACCAGTGGCAACTCCTCACGTGTCGACTGAGAAAAAATTTTCTGTAGCGGAAGTTGTCGAGATGTTTAAAGATCCAAACTTCAAAGAACTTTTAAGTGATCAATATCGAGATTTTCAAAAAGATTTAAGCCATAAAAAACGAGCTGTTGATCCAAAAACTTTGGAAGAAGAGCAAGAGCGTAAGCGATTTTATACAGACTATTTAGCAAAATACTACCCAAAAGTATTTGTTATACGGAATCAATTTTTTGCCCATATGACGGTTGATCAAATGGTGATCGCCTTGCAAGAAATTGTTGATGTTTTTACCGAAAAGCCATGGTTTTATTTTGTTGATAAGCAGGATAATTTTGTTATTGTTCGCTACTGGGAATATATTGTTGACCAGCTTAGTTTTGTCAGTGATTTTTTGCGCAAAGCTTATGTTGACAGTAAAACTGGAAGCGTTGTTTTGCCTCAAAGCGGTGTCAGTATGTTTGGCTTTCCGTTTGGACCTTCAATGCAAGCAAGGAGACTGGCTGTAAAGTCATTACTTCAAGCGCTTAATGAGCGTCAAAAGAAAACGGTACATGCATTTTATGCTCTTTCATTTGATTACCTTATTAAACTTTTTAATGAAGGGATTTTGCTCAAAAGTACTCGACTGGCAAGTCGTTTTTTGCAAGATCTTGAGTTTGTTATGAATAAGCTTCAAGGTTCTGAATTTGAGTCCGATTATTATGAAGTTTTAAAAACATGCAAAGAGCTCATTAATATTCTGAGGCATAAATATGGCGTCGAAGCGTATGATGGTCTTGATGATGAATCATTTGTATCGCGCAATAGAAGCGGTATGAGAGGGGGCTATTAATGAATTATTCGATAATGAGCTATCTGAGCCTACTATGTATAGTGATTCTTTCAAGTTTAAGTTGTCAGCCTTTCGTACAAGTTGATCAAGAGCATGATAATGCTCAAGTACAACAATTTTTTGATAGCTTCATTCGTCACTATGAGTTTAATCCTGAAGGGCGATATACGCACGAATATCACCCATTTTTGCTTGAAAAAACGGCTCATAGCCTTGGTCTTCTAGAGCAACGCTTCAGAAATGAAGGGCTTGCTCTTAAGGGGCGTATTGTCATTGTTGGGTATGAAGAGAGTGCGGTTCCTTCTTACTATACCGACTATCGTCAATCACGTATTAACGATGAGGCAAGCCTGCGCAATAATGTCGGCTGGTCGCTTCGTTTACATAACCGCTTTGGGTTTATGACAGGATTTTTGTTTAAAGATTTTAAAGCAATTGCGGCAACAGCATTTAAAAATCAAGAGCATGTTTTTGAGCATATTGATGCAGACC
>CAYSDC010000036.1:2111-2987 GCA_964429765.1 uncultured Pseudomonadota bacterium | reverse complement strand
GATGATCGTGCGTGCGTTTTTCATGAGCACGCATTTGGAGAAGCCTATCCATTGGTGCTGAGTGCACAAGCATCCGTTGTTAAAAAATTTCGTGAAAGAAAATTCTTAGATATTTTTAGAGATTTGGTAACGTTTTGGCAGAAAATGTATAGTAAAGAATTAAAAGTGGGAAATAAGCAAGTTGGTGCTACACAAGATATTCTTTTTTCGGTTGCATATGCACAACATCTTCTTAAATCGAATCTTCCATTTTTTAGCTATTTTACCGGCCCGGATATTACCTATCCAATTGAGATTACCTCTAAGCATGATAAATACGTGAGTCGTCATGCGCAATCATTTGTACATCGTCTTTTTGATAAACTTAAGCCGGTAGATGATCAGCCAACAGCATATGTTTTTTGTAGCTTTGTTGATGGTGTTGGAAAAAGTACGACACTGGGTAATATAAAAAATGCGATGAAGTATGGTAGCGATGTTGACCAATTTGGGCATGTTGATAATTCATCTTCACAATTAGCTGAGGTTTTTCAGTGCAAAGATAATGTATTTATTGCCGACTTGCCTGCTCAAATGAGCCATTTTACCTACAAGCCTGATGGTCTTGTGTATGTTGATGCTCGAACAGAATTTGATGATGATGCGGTTGATAAGGTTATAGAACAGTTCAAAAAAAACAAAGATGAATATAGTAAGAACTACCAAGGTTTACAGAGACAGGCTGTTGCATTAATTAAAGAAAAAGGCTTTTGTGCTCCAGAGTTTCATGATGTTGAGAATCCTGAGTTAGCGTTTGTTAAAAATCTCTTGCTTTTAAAGAAGCAGTATAAGAAATGGATTCCATTTTTCTATGAGAATAAGCATTATATCATTCGC
>CAYSDC010000036.1:0-2032 GCA_964429765.1 uncultured Pseudomonadota bacterium | reverse complement strand
AACGACGCCTACCGAGCTTCGAGTTCTTATTCCACTCAGTAATGTTAAATCTGAAGGCTTAAAAAATATTGAATCTGAACAGATGCTTTTCTTCCAAGGAATTCGATTGCCACTTCCCTATGAGCATTTTTTAGATGATTTGGTAAGCCAGCTCAAAAAACAGAATATCCAGAATGTTGTTTTTGTCGATTTTATGAGCATGTATCCACGCTCATCGCGTGAAAATGTTCGCATTAATTATCTGTTGCAACAGATGGCCTATTTGTTTAATGACTTTAATCCTGATTATAGTTTGTATAAAGATTTTGTAAGTTGTGGCGAGCTCTTGCATTGTCTGATTGAACAAAAAAAAGCACAGAAAATTCTCAAAGGTTTTGAGGACGAGGTGCTTGTTCGATTGGCGTTGTTTCAATTAATTATTGAGCGGCAAACTGGCGGCATTGAGGGGCTAACATTACCGGTTCTTACCGATTTAATTCAGCATAAAATTGAACAGGTTGGAGTTGCAGGCTATTCAGATTTGCGGACGCTTTCTGCCGATAAATTTAATCATGAAACAAAGCGCTTACAAGAAATTTTTGGTCTAACGAAAGACTTTGTTAATGTGCAATGTTTTTCTTTTCAGCGAGCTGAAGCATTTTCCCGTATTCTGCAAGAGTTTTTTACAACAAAAGTATCGCATGATCAGATAAATACTTTGTGGCAAGATGAAGGGGAAAAGCTTAATGTAATGAATACAAGCTGTATCGAAGGGCCTCTTGATGTGCTTGTAAAAACGACAGATGGAGCAAAAATGCGTGTATTGCATGCATTTGGGTCGGAATGTCGATCCGAAACGGTGCTTGCTCAATTCTTCAGAGACATTCGTGTTTTTTGGTATGCAGCGATTTGTAACTTGCTTGATGGTGAAAAGAAAATTGGAAATCAATTTACCATCCCAACAGCCATTGTGCCTGTTCCTCCAATGTTTATTAAGCAAGGAACAGATGGAAATTTTTATGCAGCACAAACTTATTTTAAGCGATGGATTGGTGGAGACGTGCAAGCACTACCAAAAGTTCCCTATGAATTATTTAATCTTCCACCAATACAACGGCTTGCGTATGGAGAACTTGATGATACAGTGTATAGACTTGACTGGCATGCTGATGTAACCAATCGAGGTTTACTTGCATTTGGTTGCGATTTATCAAAAACGAGGAAGACAGGGTGGTATGTGCCGGCAATTTTTATGGTTGTTCAGCGCTACCAAAATAAGTATGGCACTCATACCGTTATGCCCACTTCAAAATTGCTGAAAAAACTTAAAAAAAGTACCTATTGGAAGAACGTCTATAAAGGTTGGGTGGCTGAAGCTGAAAAAAATAGCCGGGTTCGCGACCTCTCTAAATCTTCTGAAGGAAAAGCTTTAGGTTGGGCGGAGCGCTTTATGTCTACGATGCCGCAAAAGGGTTCCCCATCAACGGGAGGGCAGCAATTCAAACGGAAAATTAACTTTGGAACAAGAGATCAAAGACAAGCTGCTCGTGTGATGATTCGACTTCTTGCTACGCTTGAAATGGTGGTTAAAGATCCAGATGCTGACGTTGTGATTAGGCTTAATAACCGTGAAGATTTTGAAGATGCGCTTAAAATTTATGAGCGTGTTGTATTGCCTTACTACTTTGGTATTTTATTTAAAGAGCCTCTATTTAATGATTATAGCAATGTAGAGCCTTATCTCGATTGGGATTCCTTGCAACTATCTTGAAAGAACTATTTAAAGATTCGTAGCATCAATTAATTTTCGTATGGGTTCTAAAAAATGAGTGCTTTAAAAAATCCTAATCAAGAAGAATATCAAGGCCTTGAAGTTCTGTTTTAACGATACCTTCCCACTCATTTTTAATGATATGGCAGGCGAGTGAAAAAGGTTTATCTTCGTGTTCTTTTAATATTTTATAGAGATCTGGACGATTAAAAAAGATAACAGGCTTGATTACGCCTCCTGCAAAAATAGTGCATTTAAGATGCTTATCTTTAAGTAACTGAG
>CAYSDC010000035.1:12006-14264 GCA_964429765.1 uncultured Pseudomonadota bacterium | reverse complement strand
CTTTTTCGAGCTTGTCTTGGCCCTGAGCAAAAAGACATTGCAGCTCTTGATACAGGAAGCGGTGTAGCCGAATCATTTGAAGCAAGCCCTTTTTAATAATATGGGACCTACAAAATATACTTAAAATAATAAAGATTTTATGAATAAAAAAGTTATTATTGCCGCCTTGTTTCTTTGTATAAGCTCTGTTTTTATGCAAAGCCATGCTGGACCGGAAAGAGCTACTAGTCTTTCACCAGGATTGCTTAAAGAAGCCAGCATCAAACCACCAAGCGCAGTTCCACCATCAACCAAAGACCGAATGCGTGAAACGCTTGAAGAAACACCTGGGCGGTTAAGAGGAGCTGCTAGCCGTGCTGTAAGAGGAAATAATCCTGAACATCATAATGCAAGGGATACAACATCCAAAGAAGATCAAATAAAATTGCCAACTGAGAGAACCCAGACGCAGCAGGTAGGCAGAGATTTCAATGCAAAAAGAGACGTTGAAACGCTCGTTCAAACAACCAGAACAGACAAATCTCGTCCCCGTATAACCGATGACGCGTTTGTAGCGCCTTCGCAAGAGAAGAAAACGAGCACCCGTGATAAAACTGATAAAGAAGCTGAATCCAGTATAAAATCAACCCAATCGGCAAGTACTCAAGACGATACTCCAAAGCAAAGAAGCTCAAAAAAAGATTCTGAAATTAAAGAGGTTGTTAAAGATTCTCCTAAAGAAAATGTAAAGAAAAAAGGGATGAGTAAAACAAAAAAAGCTGTTATTGTTGGTAGCATTGCGGCTGCAGGCGGTGCTGCAGCGCTTGGTGGTCTCATAGCGGTAGAACATCTCAATCGACCAACAGGCATCCAAGACGAAAAAGACTCATCAGTAAAAACTGAATCTGATAATTCTAAAGAAACAACCGAACTTGATAGTTTTATTGCCACTCCAATGGAATAGCATTAAACACAAAACTGTTCCCTGCTAATGCCTTTAGTTATGCAAGGCCGATACATTCGGCCTTTTTCATTATTGATGAAATGTGTATCTCAATTTACCTTCCAATTTTAAAATACAGAGACACTTATTATAATAGTTGCAATTTGAATATATTTTTAGTTAAAATTAGTTTGTATATTACTATATTGATTTATTATAAATTAAATAATTATGTGAAGTTAGGGAGTAAATGATGAAAAAAATAATGCCTCTGAGTGCACTCACGCTTCTGGCTCTTTTTGCGTTGATGTGGAGTAATGCTCAAGCGATTCCATTCTTTGGAAAAAGCTCGTCACAAAAAGAAGAAAAACGCGATGCTTTAACTCAAAAGATGGATAAGTTTGCAACCGCACAGCAAGATCTTAAAAATGCCCGTGAGCGCGCCGAAGCTGGAGGCAAGACAAGTTCACGCACCGTCAGTAAAGCATTGGAAAACCTTGACAAAACTTCACGTGATTTAAGATCCGCAGTGACAAGAGCTGAAAGCCGGGGCGAACTTTCTGAAAGGCATATTGAAGACCTCGCGAGCATCCGATCTAAAATAGAAAGCAAAGAAGCTCGCAGGACTGAAGAGGGAAGGAGTAAGCCGCTTACAAGCGAAGAGCGAAAAACTCTTGAAGCTCTTGCAAAAGTTACCGAATCTACACGAACCACAAGCCCCACAGCTGAAGCTCCTACTCGAGCAACTCTGGACGAATCATCGCGCTCATCAGGCAAAGAGGCTTTTGTAGGCCTCAGTGATAAAAAAGATCCAATCTCTGCTCCTCGGCCTGGAGCACCAACATCGTTGCAAAAAAGACTTGATGCTGTACAAGACTATAAAGGCGTTCAAGGAGCTCAAAAAGATTTTGATATAGCAAAACAAAAATCTCTTGATTTCGCCACGCAGGTTGAAGCTGCTCGTCAAAAAGTTCAAAAAAGCCAAGATCCTCAAGACCGGCTAGAATATGAAAATTTACGCGATCAACAACAGCGACTTAATAAATCTATGGCACAAAAACAAAACATGCTGCTCATCTAAGTAGAAGCCGCAGAAAAATCACTCAAAACAGCTGCAGAAAAATCTGTTGAAGCTCCACGAGCATGGACAAAAATAATTCAGACGGATACTGACAAAGTACCTTCTGGTATAAAAATAGGTCAAAAAAGTCCTGATGCTCCTCCAGCATTGCCATCACGTAGCAGTCTGTTCAAGAAAGAAACCAGCAGCAGATTTGCTGCTGAAACTGAGAAAAAATTATCAAACCTTGCTTTTAAGCTATCAATAGAATCAGGA
>CAYSDC010000035.1:6557-11996 GCA_964429765.1 uncultured Pseudomonadota bacterium | reverse complement strand
CAAAAAGCCAAATTCCGCTCTTTGAACAAGGGCTAAAAGATGCGCAAAAAGATTTACGTGTTGCAGAAAAAGATGCTGAAATCACACGAAACGCTCACCTTGCCTACATAAAGAAAACAGA
This sequence comes from uncultured Pseudomonadota bacterium, assembly GCA_964429765.1. Taxonomy (GTDB): domain Bacteria; phylum Babelota; class Babeliae; order Babelales; family RVW-14; genus JAFEAY01. The sequence goes on along the minus strand of CAYSDC010000035.1, from coordinate 11,875 downwards.
AAAAAAATACCCTGAAGAAACCGAGCTAATTAATAAGAGGGATTTTGAAAAAGCACGAATTTCTGAAATTGAAAAAAATCTTAGTTCTGATACGGCAAAAACACAGGCAGATTTAAAAAGTAAACTGAGGAAAGCAATCGAATCCGGAAATTCGCAAGAGGTTTCTGCTATTTCGACAAGACTAGATTCAGTTGCAAAGCAAATTGATGAACAAAAAAAAGAGGTCAATGATCGTCGAACTAAACTTGATAGCTATGAAAAACAGATACAAAACATTGATTCTAAAGTAATGAACGAGTTTAAAAAAATTGATGAACTTGGAACTTTACGTAAGGCAGCTGAAGCCAAGAAGACTGATCTTGGACTTGAAGTTCAAAGCATACAAAACTTACTGAAAGAAACACGTGAGAAGGCTCAAACAACAACCCCGCAGACTTCTGAAGAAAAACCTTCAAGTTCTACACCTAAAGATGTTTTAAAAAGGGCTGGTGTTAGCCTCCCTCCTCAATCAGAAGAAGACAAAGCCCTTTCTCAAGCATTATCCGAATTTACTGGGAAAAAGCCTACAGGACAAGAAACAAAAAAACCTTCTGCTCAAACATCAACAGAAGAAACCGCATCAGCAAAACAAGTTACAACGCCTGCAGACCCAAAAAAAGATACCATTACGCCAAAATCAGAACCACTGGTCACATCTACACCAACAGGAACAAAACCAGAATCTGTAACACCATCAACACTGAGTCCTTTTGAAGCCGCACTTGCAGCTAAAAAAGAGCAACTAAAATCATCTGATGAGCGAAAAGACGAACCTACAAAAAAAACAACCAGTACGCAGCTCTCTGATCCGCGTGATGATGTAAATAAAGGAGTGACAGGCCGTCGCGAAGCGGTCGCACCATCCAAAGAAGATAAAAAGAGACAGCGACAAGAAGAGGAAGCTTTTTGGGCTTCACCAACACCATAAACATACCAGAAATCAGCATAATAAAATAAAAGGTCTTTATGCGAGAGGATCACAGTATGAAAATAAAAAAAGTTATTCCCTTGCTCATAACACTTTTTGCGCTTATAAGCATGCAAGAATTATGGAGCATGAAACAAATAAGCAGCCTCAAAGAGCGATTAAGTGGCTCCGGAACAAAAAAAGAAGACATACCAACCGAACCAAAAGCTAGGCCAGCTCGTAGTGAAAGAAGCTACGAAAATACTCGATCAACGCTTGATGAATTGGGTTTTGTAGGCAGCTCAGATAGTTCAGCGCGAAGCGGTTCAGAAAGTCGCAGTTCACGCAACACCACAGGATCAACTGAATCTGCAAAAGATAGTCGATCTTTTTTACAACGAATAATGGGCAGAGGAAGTAGTGAACCCAAAAAAGAAATTGAAATTAGTGGGCCGACCGGTTTTAGAATAACCACTGAAGAATCGCTTGCTCGAATGAAACCTGAAGACGCTGATAGAATACGTAGGGCTCAAGCAAGAGAAAACACTAAAATGAATATCACGAGCCCACTGGATAACACAGCTCGTGATGCTGATGCAAACAAAGCCTTGTTGCAGAAAAAAGAATCCCCAGAAGAAATCGCAATGAGGGCAAAAAGACAAGAAGAACAATTAGCCAAATCAGAACAAATGACAAAAGATCTTTCAGGCATAACAAATCAGCTCAATGAAACAAGAGCATAGATTCGTGAAGAAATGAAAAAAAATCCAGAAGACCGGAATCAAAAACTACTAACGCAACTTAATCTAGAAAAGAAAAAACTTGGCGACAAAGCCTCTTCAATGGAAAAAACAGTAAAAAATATTGAAACGAGAGCGCGCTTTGAAGGCATGAATGCGCACATTCGCACAAGCAGAACAGGACCTTAAAACAAATCGCTTAAGAGATGCAAGAAAAAATCTTTCACCTGAAGACAAACAAAAATACGCAGATCTAGCAGCAAGCCATAAGATAGTCGAAGAAAAATTAGCAGATAAATCTACACCATCAAATGAAGTAAAAGAACTTTTAGCCCAGCGAAAAGCAATAAGAAACGATATTCAAAACATTAGTCCTGAACTTGCTACTCGACATTATGAACTCGCAGACCATGAAGCGAGCTTTGTAACCGCAAAGAAAAACGTCCAACTTACCCAAGCACCTCTTACTATAGCAAAGTCTGCATTAGAAGAACGCACAACTCCACAAGAAAGCGAGCCTATTAAAACTGCTAGAACAAAAAAGAGCGTCAGTTTGAGTGAAATTAATGAAGAACCAGCTACCAAGAAAGAACCCCTTGGCCCAACCGCAGTGCCTGCTAAAGGCATCTTGAAAAAATCTGGGGAAACGGAATCTATTGAATCCGTTGCTCCACGAAGAAGAGGCGTTGGTTTTGGCGCTGTGGAGACAAGCGATACATTACTAAAAAAAGAACCACTCCCAGCTGATGCACAACCATCTCGTGGGATTTTAAAGCAATCTAAGAGTGTTGGATTGAGCAGCGATACTGAATCAACTGAACCATCAGCTTCAAAGAAAGGCGTTGGTTTTAGTATCGATCAAAAATCTCTTGAAGAATTTGAAAAAAAAGCTGGGCCACCACCAAGTAAATTACCTCCCCTTCCTCCTGAAGCAGATAAAACTCCTAATTTGGAAGGTATTTCTCCAGCAATGAGAAAAATATTGCGTGATGAGGAAAAGAAATTTGAGCAATCAAAAGCAACAACTAAAACAGATGATGCTCCAAAACAAATCTCATCACAAAGCGCTTCTTCAAGTGCTACGTCAGATGCGTGGGTACAGCGCGTTGGAGATTCAAAAATGAAAAGTCAGTATGGAGATCTTACTCCTAGTGAAAAACAAAAACGACTTGATGAAATATATAAAAGCAATATGAGCTTAATTGATAAAGAAGGCTCAAAATAGCACTCTATTAATAAGTTCGCACAATAATTCATATACAAAAATAAGATTTTTTCGATTAAAAGTATCAATTAAACGTTTATCAAATATCGATCTACGAAAAGAGAAAGGCTTTGTTTAATGACCCAACAGAGCCTTTCTCTTGTGAAATCAGTCACCTGGTAATTTGCAAATCAAACCAAATTCAATTACATTCTTGATACGTTGTTTTCAAACTGGTCAATCTATGCAGCAAGAGCTGCGCATACTCGTAAAGGCATGCCCATGAAAATTCGGGAAAGCTTTCGAACCATGATGCGCCGTGGCGACTCATTTAAAGAAATAATCCTCTACTGGCTGCCTGAAATTATTTCATCGACTATTCTTTTTTCACTGACACCGATGATTGATTCATACCTCATTGCTCAGCTTGGGTCACTCTCGACATTTGGTGCATTGGGAATGGCAAATAATTTCTTGCATACGCTTATTAAGCTTGCCGAAGCAATTCCGGTTGCAGCAATAGCCATTATGGGGCGACATAATGGAGCTCAAGAATTTGATGAATGCGGAAAAGATTTGGGTGATACTTTTTGGACAACCTTTTTAATCGGTTTTTCACAATTTGCTTTGATATTTTTTTCAGCTCCCTACATCTTTTGGTGGCTTGGCGTTCCTCCAAAAATGATTGTACTCGGCACTCCCTTTTTACGGCTCAGATCTCTAGGTGTTTTACTCATTTTTTCATCACTCGCGCTTATCGCTTTTATGAAAGCGGTGAAAAATACTCACATGCCAATGATTATTCATCTTGTAGGGATTGGGCTCTTTATTCTTTTTGACTATGGACTTATTTTGGGTAATTTAGGCCTTCCTCGCCTGGGACTCCAAGGCTCCGCACTGGCAACCATTATCCAGTATAGCGTTGTTAACGCCTTATCAATTGCGTATATTGTAATGAACCCTGAATATAAAAAATATTTCTCACAAACGTTCTTTTCAATTTTTAGACCAGGCAAAGCTGTCCATTTGCTCAGCTTAAGTTGGCCAATTATGATTGATAAGACAACACTTTCACTTTCTTACGTTTGGCTTTCAAAACTCATAGCTCCCATGGGAAAGACCTGCATTGCTACCTATAACGTAGTCAAAGACCTTGAGCGCTTCGCTTTCTTGCCTGCTATAGCATTTGCTCAAATCATCACATTTTTGGTAAGTAACCGCTTGGGAGCCCGTGATAACGAAGGGGCTATGTCCAATATCAAAAAGACCCTATTACTCACCTCGGTCCTCACAACGGGTTCACTCCTGTTCATGTGCTATAAAGCGCCCTATTTTATTGGGCTATTCGACCCTAAAGACAAATTTACCGACTTTGCCTCACTTGCGTTGCAAATTGTCAGTATTTTGGTTATCTTTGATTTTACTCAATTGATACTGGCAGGGGCTTTACGTGGTGCAGGGGATGTCAAAACGGTCATGTGGGGACGATTTTTTGCTGTAATCGTTTTTTTCATACCAATTTCGTATGGTTTGTCATTCATTCCCGACACACATCAGTCACTTAAATTCTTGCTCATTTACGGCTCATACTATGTAACAACTGGAATTATGGGCATTGTTTTCTTGATAAGAATTAAAAATCGTGGCTGGCAAAGAGCTGAAATTTAATTCGATTTTATATGGAGATTTAGTGGCTACGTTTACCAAAGAAGAATTACTCAAAATTGCACACCTTTCATCACTCAAACTTGATGAACAAGAAATCCCTGTTTTTGTTAATCAAATTAACGCAATCTTGCAATATGTTGACCAGCTGCAAACAGCTCAAGTTTGTGCTCAAGCTCAACCAATAAGAAATGTTAATGTACTCCGCGATGACATTGCACGCTCAACCGATCCGGAGCCATTACTTGCGCTTGCTCCAGAACGCATTGAAAACTATTTTGGTGTGCCACAAATTTTAGAAGAAAAATAACATCCTATCTTGCCCTTCGAGTATCTTGAATGGGTGAACACCTTAAAGAAAAAATTATGAAGCCATTTTTAACAATCAAAGAAATTAAAGAAACAATTGCAAGCAAAGAAGTTTCGATTGCTGAAGTCTCTGCGTTTTATCAAGAACGCCTCAAGCAATACAACCCAAAACTTAATGCTGCACTTGAAGTTTTTGACAATCCAGAACGTCCAACCGATCAAGCAGCCGACAAAGTTCTTGGTGGTATTCCCTGTATTATCAAAAATAATATCTGCCAAAAAGGTCGTATAACCACTGCTGGTTCAAAAATTTTACAAAATTATACAGCTCCGTATGATGCAACAGTTACTGCACGGCTTAAACAAGCCGGCGCAGTTTCTCTTGGCTCTGCCAACATGGATGAGTTTGCAATGGGCAGTTCAGGAGACTTTTCAGCCTTTGGCCCAACGCATA
>CAYSDC010000035.1:5148-6521 GCA_964429765.1 uncultured Pseudomonadota bacterium | reverse complement strand
CCGGAGGGTCGGTCCGCCACCCTGCCGCTTATTGCAGCCTAGTAGGCATGTACCCAACACACGGGCATAATTCACGTTATGGCGTTATAGCTTTTACCTCATCAACCGACCAGGTTGGACCTCTGACAAAAACAGTATACGATAATGCCTTGGTTATGAGTGCCCTTTCTGGCTTCGACCCCCTTGATTCCACCTCCATTCAGCAAGAAGCGCAGGATTACACCAAAGCGCTTGATGGCAAGATTCCTGCAGGGCTTACTATTGGTGTTATCAACGATGGGCTTGAAACTGACGGCCTTGATCCACAAATCAGAAGCTCTTTTAACAATTCAATTGAACAACTTAAAAAGCTTGGCGCTACCATTAAGCAAATCAATTTGCCTCATTTTAAATATGGCATCGCGCTTTATTTTATTATTAGCCGAGCTGAAGCAGCTTCAAATCTTTCTCGTTTTGATGGAACGCTGTATGGTGTCCGTTCTGAACATATGGAAAATTTATTCGATATGTACCTCAATACCCGCCAAGAAGGATTTGGAATTGAGATCAAACGTCGCATTCTGGTTGGAAATTACGTCCTTTCTGCTGGACATCAAGATCAGTACTACAACAAAGCACAGCTCGTTCGAGCAATGGTTCGGGCAGAATTTGAAGCAGCATTTAAAGATGTTGATCTTTTGGCAAGCCCAACAACGGCTAACCTTCCTTTTAAAATTGGAGAGCTGGTTAATGATCCAATTGCAATGTACATGAACGATTATTACAGTACTGCAAATTGCATTATCGGAACACCAGCAATATCGATTCCATGCGGTTTTTCTCAAGAAAACTTACCTATCGGATTCCAACTGCTTGGACCTAGGCTTTCTGAGCAGCTTCTTTACAAAGTTGCTTACGCGTTTGAACAGAGTACCGATTATCACTTACGCTTTCCTGGTGGTTTTGAATAATAAATAAAATAGTGAAATGTATAGCATTGTTAATGAATTTAGGATTTGTAAGTGGATGGTATGAGTAATACATTTTGGTTTGAAAAAATTCGTTTTGGTTCACTAGAAATTCCTCGTTTTATGGTAGCTCCGCTTGATGGCATTACCGACTCGCCACTGCGCCGACTTATCCGTGATTTTTCAGCTACAGAGCTGATGTTCACCGAAATGCGTCATGTGTCATGCGTGTGCTACGAGCGAGGAGAACCTTCACTACGCTATCAGCCGATTGAACAACCATTGGCCTTTCAATTTTCTGCTAATCGACTCGATTTAATCGACGAAGCGGTAGAAAAAGTTATTGCCAAAGGCTTTGTAATGATCAACCTTAACTGTGGATGCCCTGCTCCTGCAGTTATCAAATCAGGGTCAGGCTCTGCGCTT
>CAYSDC010000035.1:0-5084 GCA_964429765.1 uncultured Pseudomonadota bacterium | reverse complement strand
ATTAAACAATTCACCAAAGCGATTGCTGGACGCATACCATTTACTATCAAAATTCGCGCTGGCTTCAAAGAACGCAATGCTGTTGACATCGCCAAGCTCGCAGAAGATTTGGGCGTTGACGGGCTGATTATCCACCCTCGCACGCAACCTGAGGGTTTTGCATCTCGATTAGACTACGACTTAACGGCTAAGGTTAAAGCCGCAATTAAAATTCCTCTTATTTTCTCAGGAAATATTAATCGGTTCGAACAAGCTGAAAAAGTCTATGGTATGACCGGAGTCGATGGCTTTATGATCGGCCGTGCATTATGGGGCGCTCCATGGAAAATGCGAGAAATGACGGATGCCGCTGCAGGCAAAGTTTTCGCCGTTGATACAAAAACTTCGCTTGATTACTGCATACGACATCTTGATCTGAATATGGAACATTACGGGTCACGAGGATTTTCTCATTTTAAAAAGCAAATACCTCAATATATTCGAACTATACAGGGAGCATCCGAATGGCGTGCTAAGCTTTTGCGAACACAAAATGAAGCTGAAATGCGAGCTATGTTAGATATTATTGTTCAGGAGAACAGCGTAGAGAATATCTTACCGACAATGCAAACAATGAAGCTCTAACGGGCTCTCATGGTCAACGGAGCTAAAGAATTATGAGAATGCTCAAAAAAATACTCTTTTTCTGCTGCCTTGCAACAGGTCTTTTTTTCGTTTCACACCGAGTCTTATTTTTTAGGCACGGCATACTTGAAGATACAATTTCATACGTCGCATACCCGGTTTTCTGGGTTGGTAGCGTTGTACAAGCAACAACCAATTCATGTGTCAATTTTTTTCAGTCGCATTGTGCATTGCGCGAACGATGCCAGACACTACAGGCACAATGCGATGAATTGCAAAAAGCACTCGTAACCCAAGCAGCCGCTGCTCATTATTATGAACAGAGTAAAGAATTGACCGATTTTTTACAGCGATATGACCTTGAAACTAAACTCTTTGCGAAAGTCCTTGTTCAACACTTTGATACTGATGAACACTATTATTACATCAACCAAGGCTCCAACCATGGTGTCTTTAAGGATATGGTTGCTCTGTACAAATTTCAAATTCTCGGTCGAGTAACCGATGTGTACCCTTGGTATAGCAAAGTGGTGCTTATTACCGATAAGCATTGTAAAGTTGCAGCATACACTAATATCACTAACGCCAATGGCATAGTTAAAGGCATTAATAATCCTGATGAATGCGAACTTATTTATGTAAATCATCTACTTTCGGTTTCAGATGAAGATCTGGTCCTTTCAAGTGGACAAGGTCTTGTTTTTCCTGAAGGCTTTTGCCTAGGACAAGTTTCTCGACATGCACTGCAAGAGCAGGCGTTATACCACACCATTTATGTTCGCCCAATGATCGACTTTAAAACAGTAAAATATTGCTGGTTAACTGATCAGGCAAAAATTGATTTCTTTTAGCTCAAAGACAATAAATTCTCATTAAATCATATATTTATTGAACATTCTTCGCAGCTCAAGCTAAGTTTATATTCAAATTATAAGACTGAGTATCTTGAAATGATGGGAATGTATTATGAAAAAATCTTTGATGAATATCGTTTTAATAGGATTATGCTTAAGTTTTTTAACATGCATAAGCACCCCCAATCAAGACATAGAAACTGAACAAAAATTAATCAAAACCAAGAAAAAAAATAAAAAAGAGCTTAAGCGTAAAAAAAGAACGAAATCCAAGAAAGTAAAAAGGAAATCTTTTCACAAGAAAGATCGGCGTACTAAAAAAATAAAAAAATCGAAAAAACGAGCTCGGCCTTTAAAGGATCAGTTAAAAAAAGTTCAACCTCAAATACAAGATCCACTCATTTCGCTCAAGCAGCTAGCAAAAAAATATGCCCCACTTGTTATTTTACATGAATCAGAACGCTATTTCCCATCAAGCATAGATTTTTACTTACAAAATTGTGCTTTAAAAGATTCTTCAAACGATACAATAGTTATTGAGCGGGGAACATTAACATACGATCATCTTAAGCGCTACAAAGAAAGAAAGTATTTTCTTTCTCCAACTGGTGATACTTTGACAATTTACGGCGGTACCAAACCACGATTTGATGAAAATTTAAATAAATTATTCATAGAATCACCATGCTATACAAATATTTTTCAACGAAATAATGGAGAGGTCATTTTTCAGTATTGGTTCTTTTATCCATTTAACGGATCAATTCCAGAAATAGTTCTTGCTCAAACACTTAAAGGCGATTCATCGCTGAAAAAAATAAAGAGTCTGGGTGACCACGAAGGGGATTGGGAGCATATAGACGTTTGTCTTAATACACCAAATGGGCTAGAACAGGAAAGGACCATTAAATGGGCATATTACGCGCGACATGTTTCTAGAATACCAAACCCCCAATCGAGACTTTCAAAAATACGAGCAAAAAAGCATATAAAAGACTTGCCTGTAATCGGAACCGACCAAGCGTATTACTCTGCAGAAGAGTTAGATTTTTATAATGGAACACATCCAATAGTTCTTTCAGCATTGTTTGGTCATGCAAGTTATCCAAAAATTCCAAGGTCTCCTATAAAACTCATTCCTGACAAAGTTGAAGAAAAACTTCAGATCCTTACCAATAAAGGGTTTGATCGCGTAAGCGATAAAGGTGCTCATTGGCAAACATGGGAAAACCTTTCCTTTGTTGCATCAAACGGTGTTCCATTTGAACAGGCTCAATGGCTTCACTTTTTAGGTGATTGGGGATTAAAAGGGCCAGATGGACCAGCAGCTGCAGACAATTGGCGCAGCAGCGAATATTGTCATTCACTGAGAAAAACAGTTAATGTACCTCTTAGCCATACGGATGAACGTCAAAGTGAAGACTTTGCAATCGACTTAGTTAAACATGCTCAAGATAAGTTATACCTCAAAGTAGATCATCCACTTGCTGAGCATCTTGAAATTACTTTGTTTGAAGGAAAAAAGATTTTTGCTCAAGCTCTGTCAGGGCAAGGGAAAGCTATCGCTCTTCCTCAAACATTAGATGATTTACGAGTTATAGTAAAAATAAAGCAAGGATTCGAGAGCGAATTTGATGGGATAGAACATCTCAAAGTACAGGTTTTTTCCCAAGAAGATCGCTAGACGGCAAGACTAATCTAAGGAGAATTCAGTAATTTCAGCTTTTTTTACGCTTCTGCAAATACCCCTTTTTAAATCAAAAAAGGGGTATTTTGTCTCCTATTTGAAAAAAATACAAAATTAATTACTATTATAAATATTGACTCAGGTTATTCTAATTTCAAAAATGGGGGCTTCGATTATGGATATGAAGCAAAAATCTCTTTTTACGTTTATTTTTGTACTGCAAACAGTATTCTCATTGTCCGCTATGCAAGATAGTGTACTCACTAAAAGAGGACCTCTATCTGAAGAGCTTCCCCAGGCAAAAGTTCGTGCAACAGCTATTGCTCAGTTTGAGCAGACAGCTCACAGTGAAAAAATTACACTTCCGCTTACCACAATTATTGAAGCGCATCTTGCAAGTAATACGCGTGAAGAATTTGCAGCACAACTCATTGAGTACCTCAGCAATCCTTTAGATTATTCTGCAAAAAATCCAACACGACACGCATTAGCATGTAAATGGTTAAAAAATGCAACCTCTCGCATTTTTCCACAAACCAATCAGCTTTTTACCGAGCTTGTCATTAATGCATGTGATGCTTCGCTTGATCCAATTTATGCCACAGGTAAAAATGGAGTCGGGTTCTTTTCGATCTTCAAGCTTTTAGATGCACCTCAAGCCGATAGACCAACGATTGTAGTGGAAACTACATATCGAGATTCTCGTAATGATCTGAAAAGCTATTCAATAACTTTTCAAGCTGTACCTACTTTAGGCAGCGATCCTGAAATCACTGCAACATTTAATTTTTCTTCCCAAGTAAAAAATTCAGAAACAGGTACCACTATTCGTATAAAATCTGAACAAAAAAATTTCTCCCCCAAAACTTGCGAATCTATATGTAAGCAACTCAGTAGTTCTCTTCGATTTTACGAACATCTTCCAATTGTATCCATAGTGCAACAAAACGCCTCGTCAAAAAAGACAGTCCTTATCAACACAAGCACAGAAATAAATAAAAAAGTCTCAATGCTCATCTCTCCTGAAAGCATCATCGTTCAAGATACTGGAACAGGTATATCGCTCTGGAATGCATTGCAGCACCTTTTAGTCCCAAGCAGCTCAACCAAGAATACTCAAAATATTCGGCAACCAGATACCATTACAACTCCTGCCACCACGCAACCGCTTGACCCAGACAAACGAATTTCACACTTTTTCATGACGGTTAATGGCATTACCATTATCTCCAAAAAATTACCCAACGCTATTCTCGATTCATCTGGAAATAGTGTCGATCTACACATACCGCTTCCCCAACAGATGCAAACAACACTTGCTCGCAATGAAATTGTCATTGGTCCTGATGGAACAAGCAGCGAAGAGGCGTATTTAAAAAATATGATTTCTCTCACTATTGATCGAGCAGTTGATGGGAGTATTGGAAATCAACAAATTATTTACGCGCTATATCAAGTACTTGAGCAATGGGAACAACAATCTGCTCAAACACATATACAAGGACTTTTTTCAAGTTTTTTACAAGATGAATTGAATAAAAAGCTTATGAAAAACAAAGCCTTTGCTTGCCCGCTTGAATTCTTCAACCTCTATAATCGCCACTTTAATACAAATGCAGCATATGTTATCCCTGTTCACCCAGCATTAGTTTTTAATAATTATGAGCCTCTTGAACAACATTTAAAAAAGATTGGTAACAACAGACTTGCAACTCCAACTAAAAATCAAAAAAAGGCTTTGCAAAATAAAGCAGCTGGGGGCGGGTTGATATTTGGAATGAATGTTTTCTTTCTTCCTAACATTCCAGAGATCTCTCATTATGGACTAAGATCATGTATTTTTGCACCAGAAGAGGCATTTTTCAAAAATAATAGAATTGTGAAAAAACAAACTTTATTAATGTCGGATGATTTTTTTG
>CAYSDC010000034.1:2939-14366 GCA_964429765.1 uncultured Pseudomonadota bacterium | reverse complement strand
AGTTGATCAATAATGTCCTGAGTCAATAAACTGCTGTGCTCTTTAATTTTTTGAGCGAATGCTCCAGAGGTTGCGGGTCGTGCACAACCCGCAACATGGTTAATTAGAAATGAAGCAAGTTGCTGATGCATAAGAAATGCAAAACTTTGCACCTCCAAAGATTCATTAAATTGTGCATAAAAATCAAAACTCAAGCGCCGCTGAGCATACACTGGTCTTTGAGCAATCGCTTGATGATAGAAAGAATCAAACTCTCCAAGAGCAAATTGATTGCTTATTGAGCGGGTCAAATCATATACGCTCGATTTCCCAGTTTGATTTAAATTTTTGAAAAACATGAGATAGCAAAAGAGCTCATACATTGTTGTCGGAACAAAAATGAGATCTAAATTTTTATCAATCTGCTGAATTTTATTTCGTATGAAGTCTTCCTCAGCATATGGCGTTGATGAAAAAAGAGATTTTTTCTCTTGCTTTGAAAATGTATGTACGTGAGCAAGGCACATAGGCCATTGATAGGTTGCTAAAACTTTATACGCAGATTTAAAAAGTTTTTGATCGGAGCTTTTAAGCGCAACAAAATTTCCATTCACACGCTTGCCAATAATAAGCTCAGCGTGAACAAATGACCACAAATAAATACAGGCAACAAGAAGAGCAATAATACGCTTGACCATTAAACCCCCATTAAAAGTTTGTCAGTCAGTTCCCCCTATTATTGAAAACCTCACATAACTCAAGACTAATGAAATGCTTGGGCGTTGTAAAACGCCCCCAAGTCTCAAAATTCAATTAGAAACTAAATTAATTACCGGTCTAGGACCAGCATAACTTTTGGATTCTTTGAAACTCGCTCAAGACGAGATGTTTGGTGAAATGGACGGGAGTCCAATGAATACAAAATAGACTTAGCCGAGGAGCGTTCTAAAGCCTTATTGTTTGTCATACTCTTCAGGACAATCGCTGGTAATTTGATAACCTGTTCTGGAAGATTTAAACTCCAAGGCTCAAGTCGGTCGACATATTTTGGGTCAATAAGCACCACTACCGCATGCGCTGGAATAACGAAATTTTTCTTTGTAAGCTTTTTTTCTTGCGCAAGCCATTGTCCAGCATTATTTCCAGGACGGAAGCTAAAATAACGGTAATCTTTATCAGGAATAACTCCATAAAAATCAACTGTATTCCCTTTTTGAAACTGTTGATCAATTTTTTTACAAATTACAAGTGAATATTTTTCTATATTTCCACTTTCAAGGGGAAGTGAAAAAAAGCCTTCATGAGTGCTTCGTTGTTCTTTGCCCTGATAATAGATGCGATATTCTGGAACCTTTTCGGCGCTTATATTATCGACCCTGATACATCCACGAAGCTCAAAGCGATTGCTTGGCCAAACGAGAGGCTCTGGCTTAGATTGGGGTTGAGGAGGTAACTCAACAGCAAATACGTTTGTTATAAAACCTACAAGTGATACTACAAACATTAAACGATAATTCATCCAAAACTCCCCACACAAACTATATGCTCAAAAATACGCAGCTTCTACTTTGAATCTGTTGCATTGTAAGAGGATATAATAATGATAGAGGTTCTTGCAAGCGATATTATGCCGAATTCCTCATACAAAAGGAAAATTACCGCACTTAATGCGTGCTCAATTTTCCTTTCAAAGTCGTTAACACTCCTGCAAGACCTTTGAGCTTACCTTGGAGGTCTGTAAGTTTATTTTTCAATGTATTAAGCTGTGCTCCAAGACCAGAAGTTTTTTTAGCTTTTTTTTCAGCTTTTAATCGAGCAGCTTCTGCAAGTCTTTCAGCCTCTAATCGAGCAGCCTCTTCTTTTGCCACTCTCTCTTTTTCTAGGCGAACCTCTTCTGCTTTTCTTGCCTCTTCAGCTCGTCTTATTTTCTCTTCGTGCTTAGCTTTTTTTGCTCGGTGTGATCTAAAGACACTTTGTATTGTTTTCGCTGCTACTTTGGCTTTTCTTTCAACTTCTAATCGATCGGCTTCTTCTTTTGCCAATCGCTCTTTTTCTAACCGAGCCTCTTCTGCTAGTCTTGCTTTTTCAGCTTTCTTAGCCTCTTTCGCTTTTCTAGCTTCTTCAGCTATTCTTTCAGCTTCTAGTCGAGCAAGTTCCGCTTTTCGAGCCTCTTCAGCAAGCCGCTCTTTTTCTAATCTGTCAGCTTCTAACCGAGCTTCTTCGGCTTTTCTTGCTTTCTCATCTTCTTGAGCTTTTTTATCATTTTTTTTGGTCAAGTACAATTTAATATTCGGCCAAACATTCTTATCAGACGGCTTTATACCACTGAGATCAATTTTGTATTTTTTTAAAAGTTTAAACATCTCAAGATCATCATTTTGACAAACCACATCAATAACAAATGAACTGATATTAACATCATACAACTCAGCTATTTGATCGTTATTCAAGTCTTGAATAATCGCTTTGGCCACAGAATAACAAAGAGGCTTATCTTTATGATGTAATTCTTGCTTCTCCAAATAGGTCAAAGCATCTTTGATCGACGCATCAGCTTGCACAATTTTGCTTAGTATCTTTAAAAAATTTGGTATCACAGAGGCGTCGGTTATCTTATTTTCAAGAACCAACGATACCGCATAATGCAATGGACCTTGTTTATTGACATTCTTAATCGTTAGATCCGGTTTTCTATTTAAAATCCTTTGAATTAATTGAGCATATTCATCAATATCAAACCATGACTCTTTGCACCATTTTTTAGAGAAAACTTCAATTGCTGCGTGTAATGGAGTTTTCTTTGCACTCGATAGCCGATTAATATCAAAGTCACTTTTTTGAACAACTTGACTCATAACGTCTATCAAAATTAAAAACTGTACCTTGTCTTTACTGTCGCTAATCTTATTAAGCATCACAGTAAATATCGCTTTGTAGGAATCATCTTCAAAATTAATTTTTTTGATGAATGCATTAATCATCGACGTAAACTTTTTTATAATATTCATATTTATTGCTGGAATAAATTGTATACAGGCAACTGCTTCTTTAAAGGGAATAAGTTCAACGGAATAGTCATTTTCATGCCCCTCCCATAGTAAAAAAACAATCTCCCAAATAGGTAACATCCAATGCTCGTTTTTATCAGTCTCATGACCAGAGAAATTTTTTAAAATAGAAGCAAGTGGTACATACTTACCAACTGTACGAGTAACTGAAGCCCCTTTTTTTATAAGCAGCTCACAAACATCTTTATCTAAATTTTCAGCTGCCGCCATAAGAAACGTTACTTTTTCTGCTGGCATAGAAGCAGTCGATTGCTTCAATATAATTTCTTTATTTATAAGCGAATGATTATCAGGTAAATGTTCGACAATAGAGCTAATTATACCACTTTTATAACGAGATCCCTCTTCCATCGCAAAGCTCAATGCAGTACACTTAGACGAGTCGACAAGTGCCAAATCTGCGCCTTGAAAAATAAGCCTTGCACTCGCTTTAGGCATGTTTTGCTTCACTGTCCAGTGAAGGAGCGTTGTCTTTTCATCGTCAGAATCTTTCATTTCTTTATTGATAAGATTTATATCTTGTATGTGCTCAATAATATTCGTGATTACCTCTTTTACAGCATCACTTTTACATGCAGTTATAACTATTTTTTTAATCACTTTATCAGATACTACTGCACCTTTTCTAAATAATTCGGCTACTAGAGTATTAAGGTCTTTAATCTTATCTTCATAAACATACTCAGTGGATTTTGGCTTCAAGGTCTGCAGTTGATTTATCAACCGAATAAAAAGGTTTTCCTTATCCTTGTCAGTAATCTGAGCTCCCAATTCAATCAGCTTGCCGACCAAATCAAACCTCTTTGCATCACGGGCTGTCAAATATGGAGTAGACTTTTCCTCGCCAACCTGATTAAGCAATTCAAGACGTTCATTTGGAGGATACGCATTTATTTCTTGCGTCATTTTTTCTACAGTCAATCCTTCAAACGTGTCCGCATCTTCATGCTTTTGTAAAAAGTTCGGCCGAGGGGTATTGTCGACAAGCCACTTCTGAGCTTCATCCATCTTTTGCGCGGTAACCCACTCTAAAAGCGTACAATCCTCATTGTTATAATTTTTAAACTTTTTATCCCTGAGCTCAGTTAAATGCGTAGATTTTATTTTCTTAATAATGTTTGTGATTATTTCTTTTACAGCATCACTCTTACATTGATTAATTCCAACGATTTCTTCGATAACTTTATTTGATACTCGAAAATCTTTTTCCAATAATGCGGCTACTACAATGCCAAACTGTTTAACTCTTTCTTCATAATTATAGGACGTAGACTTTGGGTTCGACTGGTCTATTCGACCTATTAGTTCAATTAACAAACCTTCTTTATAGTCCTCTCTTTTTTCATTAACAATATCAGCTCCCAATTTGATTAACTCACCTACCAAGTCAAATCGGCTATTATCGAAAGCTGTAAAAAAGGGAGTTTCTCCATCCTTACCAACTTGATTAAGCAACTCTGGATGCATGCTTATTTCTTGCGCCATTGCTTCTACAGTGAGTGCTTTGAAAGTCTTAGCTTTCATATGATTTTGTAAAAAATTGGGCTCATTGACTCCAAATAAACTACAAGAAACGCTCATGAAAAAAGCTAAAAGCGCTATTACTCGATTTTGCATCTCACCCCCTTTATATTCCAACGCTTCAGCGCGCCCTCAAAATCTCTTTATGACTAAATGTAAAATACTATACTTACTGTAATTGTAAATAATTTCCAATATAGAAATCAAATAGTTTGAATAAAGATCTGGGAAATCCTGGTTACCTCAATAAAATAATCTTTACCCCTGAAAACTAATTATTTTTTTGCCACCAAACTACAAACATAGACAAAGACTCATCCTCAAAAATATGCTAAAATGGCAAAAATAACGTTTTGTATGGCCCATTTTTATAACAACGCCTTTACAGAATCGATCAATAATGTGGTTAAAAAAGATTAGAAAAATTATAGGAGATGCCTTTAAAGCCGGATGGACAGCTCAGAAACTGAGTCTTACCTTCTGCATAGGGCTTTATATCGCATTTTCTCCGTTCCCAGGTGCTCACACCGTTATGATGGTAGCCTTTAACTATTTCTTACAACTTAACTTTCCACTTCTTTTTATCATTACGTCAATCAATAACCCTTGGACAATGATCCCATTCTTTTCACTCGACTATGTCTTTGGGCACTGGCTGGTTCATTCATTTTTAGGTTTTAACCCAAGCTGGAGCATAAGCCTTGCAGATATTTTTGGTGGAGGCACCATATGCCTGTGGTCATTTTTTATTGGGGGAAATATTTTGGGCATCGCTTCTGCTCTTATAGCCTATCCTATCGTTTATTCATTTTTTAAAAAATTATTCGCAACAGATAAAACAATAAAATCACCAAGAAGATTATTAAATCAAATAAAAAAGCTTTTCACGATTACGAAATCATCGACACGCTACAAGCCGGCATTGTTCTGACCGGTAATGAAGTAAAATCAATCCGCGCTAAAGGCATCTCTCTGATGGATTCATACGCAACAGTCTATAAGGGTGAAATGACGCTTATCAACTGCTATATCGCCCCTTACTCGCATTCTTACAGCAAAGGCGATAACTCACGCCAAACGCGAAAATTGCTCCTCCAGCGCAGAGAAATCAATAAATTGATTGGTGATATCTCACGCAAGGGGCTCACCGTTCTCCCCCTCAAGGTATACCTCAATGAACGTGGCTATGTGAAAATCGAGCTTGGACTTGCAAAACACCGCAAGCAGTTTGAAAAGAAAGACAAACTTAGAGAACGAGATATTGCACGTGAAACAGCACGCGAAATTAGATCTCGCTCATGATTTTTGGTTCAAAGCTCTACCGAGCGGCCGTTGTACGAAACACACTGCAATGGGCTCGTGAATCTCTTGCACAAGCATCTGACGGCGCTGTCTTTCTTGCTGATAAAGTAGAAGAGGCTCAAGGTCGACAAGGCCGCACATGGCACATTGCACCCGGCCAACTTTTATTTACTGCAGTTTTAAAGCCTGCAATGCTTGCGACCTGTGAACCTGACAATATGGGAATCCGCTTAAATCAGCTAAGTATGGCACTCAGTTTGGGAATTCTTGAGCCAATCAAGCGCTACGGAGTTGGCATTAAGTGGCCGAATGACTTTGTTGTTGATGATAAAAAAGTGTGTGGCATGCTTATGCAGGCGGTCTGGGAAAATAATAAGCTACAAGGTCTTATTTTAGGCTTTGGGTTGAATATCAATAATAATTTTGCGTCCGATCATGAGCTGTACTCAAGTGCCACAAGCTTAAAAAGTATTGCGGGAACTGAGCTCAACATGAGGGAACTGTACAAGCAATTGCTTACAACCCTTGATCGGCATTATGAAATGTGGCGCAACGAACAATTTATTGATATCTATCGTTCCTGGAAAAAAGAACAAGTACTTCTACACAAACAGGTTACTATCCACGAAAAAGATGGTACCTTGGTTTCAGGAGTCTTATCGCAAGTTCTGCCCAACGGAGATGCGATGCTTGCAATGACCAATAAGCAGCTCAAGCTGGTTCAATTTTGTAATGTTGAAGCGATTGCAAAAAATAAAGCTCACTCTGTTGCTAATTCTTGAGTAAATCCTTGCTCTACTAATTTTTTTGCAATCTCATCTGCAAGCGGAAGATCCACAAAAATAATAATAAATTCTTCGTTGCCCAATAAGCACATTGCTGTTATTGCATTACACACAGAATCTGAGCAACCATACAGCAAAAGAGTTTTTCGGGGCAGCTCCTTAATTTTTGAAGCAAGAGTATCGAGTATCAAGGACTTATGGGCATACTCAGCTTCATGTTCTTGCTGAGCAACTGGCTTCATGCTTTTTTCATAATAATCTAGAGAAACATTGCGAATAATAATTTGTGTTGAGTCAGGAATTTCACGCAAATAACCCAGAATTACTTCTATAGCAACTATTACGTCATCGAGAGGAAGACATATTTGTTCATCAGGCCAAAGAATAATAATTTGATCATTTCGATTCAGCACATATAAAGCCGCTGCTGGATACGACTGTAAATAAAACTGAAATAAGCAAGAAAAAATAGTCCCCAACAAAAGCTTTTTTTTCTTTAAAAATATCATCCCCACCCCCATTTATACCCTATGAACGAATTACTTTCTGATTATTTACCCCCTGATGTAAACAAAACGAGCTGCAAACATCGCTCAAAAACTGAGCCGTTGTTTGTGCGAAATTTGATTGCTCAAGCTCAAAATCATCATCCCCCAAGAGATAATTCATCAAATCGCTTGGCTTCTTCGATTTAATAAGTTTAACAGGACCTTGAATATCGGCCATTTTCTTGAGCTCTTCAAGAGCATCATGATAGGTACCAAGCTGATCAACCAGCTTAAGTCCAAGAGCTCGTGTCGCATGAATTACTTTTCCATCAGCCCAATTTTTTGCTTCCTCAATATCAAGTTCACGGCTTTGAGCAACATCTTTAATGAACTGCTGATAATCATCATCAGCAATAAGCTGCAAGTAATCTTTTTCTTCTGAAGTCAATGTCCTAAGCGGGCTTCCTGCTGCCTTGAAATGGCCTCCAAAAATATGGTGCATATCAACTTTAAGCTCAGTCATTAACTCCTTTACATCAGGAATTTGCATAATTGTACCAATATTGCCCACTAACGATGACGGTGATGCTATAATTTTGGTTGCACCGCACGCAACGTAATAACCACCAGAAGCACAAACATTTTCAACGACCACAACAACCGGCTTGTTTTCTTTGAAGCGTTTAAGCTCACTAAAAACCATTTGCGATGAGCCAGGATAGCCACCATGACAATCCATTTTAATGAGCAATCCTTTGATATCATCCGCTTTAGAAAATTTTTCAATTTGCTTAAGATAAAATGATGAATCACCAAGAAAGCCACGAATGGTCATATAACCAATTTTATCCTCTGGAACAATCGCTTCCTGAATAGACTTTGTTATTGAGATAATCATTGAAGGGGCAAATTGCAAAATAACCAGCACCCAAAAAGCATTTTTAAGTATGTTAAAAAAAGAGTATCTCTTTTTTTCTTGGCATGGCTCCATGAGATCCTTTGCATATAAAAGTCTGGATAAAAGTGGTAATAATAATGAAACGTACTACTCGACTGGAACATCAGGAGTATTGTCAGATTCTGTGGACTCAAATAAATCAACACTAACGCCACAAGTTGGGCAAACCCAGTCTTCTGGAAGATCTTGAAATGCAATGAGCTCACCTGCGTGAGATTTTTCTGCACTCAGCTGATCATAGACATAGCCACATACAGTACACAAATAGGCGTTCATAGCTCCCTTTCAACATAGAAATACAGATGCTTTTCGGTATGCATAGTGTAACGTATGAAGCCAGGGATTGAAAATAAACTTGTACTTTTATGCCCGAATGGCATCCGATATGACTAATGTTTCTGACTGACGGCTGCCACCATGAGTATGTGTCACAAGCGTAATGCGGCTTGCATCACAAGGTTTGTAAATAACTTCTACTGTGTTATCAACATCACCGTCTTTTAATTGATTTTTTGAAGATTGTTGAGCTTGACGATAACCGCTGTAGTCAATCTTAGTTGAAACTGCAAGAGGCTCTGTCCCTGCACAATGATACGTGTATCTCACACGATAGACACCATTTTGTTCAGCAGTTGTCTTTTTAATTTCTTGAAGCGCTTTGTTAATAAGGGCTGATTTTAAAGAAGTTTTTTCAATATTTTTTGCGGTCACAGGAAGAGTGATTGCCAACGCACAAGCAAAGATAGCTAAATAACAAATATTCTTCATATATTCCTTTTATCTTAAAGCATGTTCACGCAATAATAAGTTATCGGATACCCTGCATATCAATTGTATCTTATCAATACTCATAATGCGTAAGTCTTCTTATATATTTTTTTCTATCTATGGCTCATTACATGAGCTACATAAAATATTTAACAAATAAAGATGTTTTCGATTGATTTTTTTGGGAATCCCATTAGCGATTTAGTGAGTTTATGGTAACTCAATCTTTCAAAACTGTCAAATAAAGGCGATTGCCCACCTTGGAACCCCTTGCAAATCATCAATCAAATCAACGTTTTTAAAACCACAGGCCAAAAGCATATTTTTGATAGACTCTATCTGGGCTGGGCCAATTTCACAGACAAATGCAGGAACTTGAGCAAAAGTCTCTTTTCGGTTCACACCATCAAGATAGTGACGAGCCTGCTCAATAATACGGCGATAGAGCTCCATACCTCTCTCTTGAGCAACCAACGCCTGAGGATCTTCCCATTTTTTAACATCCTCGCTCAATGCTTCATACTCGCTTGGGCAAAGATAAGGTGGATTGGTAACGATCAGGTCAAATTGTATATCTCTTGGGAGTGCTTCATACAGGTCAGACTCAATAAACTGAATGTTTTCAAGACCACAAACTTGTTTATTTTTCTGAGCAAGCGCTATCGCTTCTGGATTGATATCAATACCAATTACCGTTGAATCGGGAAGATGATACGCAAGCGCTAGACCAATACAGCCGGTCCCACAACAAAGATCAAGAATGCGAAGACTAGATGTTTCAAGCGGCTTCAATTGCTTAATTAACCACGAAGTCCACTCTTCGGTTTCTGGACGAGGAATAAGAATAGGTGACCGAACTTGAATAGTTAGATCGCAAAAAGGGACCGATCCTAAAATATACTGTAACGGCATTTGATCGCATACCCGCAAACGAACCCATTCATTAAGCACATCATGCTGAGCTTGTGTAAGCTCAATTATTGGGACCGCACATAAAGCTGCTTTAGTCTTGCTCAGCAGCGCTTGAAGCATCCACCAGGCCTCTTGCTGGGCAAGCATCTGAGATGCTGTTGACGTAAACAGCCTATGAGAAAGTTGCGTAATAAACTGATTAATATGTATTGATGACTTCAGTTTTGAATCCCCAAAGCTTTTGTTAAACTTCCAAGCAAGCCATCAAGCGTTATCTGTAATGCACTAATCTGTGCAGCTTCTTGATGATTTGCATGTTGCAGACATTCATTCAAAACGTGATCTTCTTGAACAATTTCTTCCATAAAATTGATCAATAAAGACTTTCGATCCATGCTGCGTTGCGTAATAAGTTCTGTGAGCTGTGCAAGCCCTTGTGCAAAGTCAGATTCAAAAAGTGCTACCAAACCAACTTGCTTACACCAAAATAATTGGCTTACTTTTTTATCTACCTGAGCATCTCTTTTTAGCCCTTTAATCAACTTAACACCATTAACCACCTCAATATCAAGTGTAGGCGGAGTATGAGAAGAACTGGTAACCAATGTCGAACCTTTTTGAAAAAGAGCCTTTACATCAGTTGCCGCTTTTTCGGGAAGACTATCAAGTTTTTTATGCAGTCGATCAAAAGTTGTTTTAAGATTGCCTGCATCCACGCAATTAAAAAAGGTTACACAAAAAAGAGCTACTATTATTTTTTGAACTTTCATCCATCTCTCCCTTTTTTTACAAGCAAAACTATTACAATCAACACCCTAAAAATCTTGCTCAGGCTTATTAAAGAGGTCGCTTTTTTACTCGTTTAATAATTCTTCTACATACTGAGCAGCATCGAATAACCTGATGTCTTCAAGCGCTTCTCCAAACGTAACATAAAGAATAGGAACCTGTAATTGATCTGCAATTGCAAAAACAATGCCACCTTTTCCCGAACCATCAAACTTGGTAAGTACAACGCCTGTTATTTGTGTTGACTCATAAAAGAGCTCAGCTTGGCGTAGTGAATTTTGTCCAAGCATGCTATCAACAGCAAGCCATGTACTAATCTGGTGGCCTTCAAGCTGTTTATCAATAATGCGTCTAATCTTTTCAAGCTCGCGCATAAGATTAACTTTTGTTTGCAATCTCCCTGCGGTATCGATAATCAAATGGTCAAAACCTTGCTCAACAAATAGTTTGCATGCATCAAAAATAACCGCTGCTGGATCTTGATTATCACGTCCAATAAAAACTTGAACGCCAGCACGTTGGCCCCACTGAGCAAGCTGCTGCGTAGCGGCAGCGCGAAATGTATCTCCGGCAACCAATAAAACCCGCTTGCCTTGCTCTTTAAGGAGAGCAGCAAACTTTGCCGCAAAGGTTGTTTTACCGGTTCCATTGACCCCCACCAGCAATAAAACGGTTGGAGTAGCCGTTTCTACTTTCTCAACAGAAAGGACTGACGTTAAATAGGTCTCAAGCTCTTGTTTAGCTTGCTCAAGAGAATCGACCGTTTTATTTGCAATCTGCTTTTGCAAATTATCAATAATTTTATTGGTCGCTTTTATCCCAGTATCAGCCCCTAATAAAAGATCACTCAACACTGT
>CAYSDC010000034.1:0-2929 GCA_964429765.1 uncultured Pseudomonadota bacterium | reverse complement strand
CTTGTCCACATATTTCAACTCCACTGGACATACCTTTAATAAATTCTTCATCAAGCGAAGCGCGCGAAAAAAGTGATGACACTTTAGTTGTAAAGCTATTATAAACTTTTTTGATTTTCTCTTTTAAAAAACCAAGCATGCAAGGACCTCAACTTTCAATCTAACGTTGTTATAGAAAGATTCCAGTATATCGTATTTGCAAGTCGCTGAGGAGATTACTTTAAAAACAGGCGTAAATCTGTAGTTTTTTACTCCGGTTGGTCTTTAATCCAATCCAAAAACTTCTGTAATGCCTTGATTCGATAAAAATGATGCCCATGCTCTGCAATCAAGCCACTCATCTGCGCATTTGTTTGTTCTGCTCCATCAGGAATAAAAAGAGCATTATAAGGAAGCCGAGGATCTCCTTGGCTTGATGGCTTAACCAGCGTCCCCTCAGATCTACCTTCAAATAAAACAGGATCACCCTGTCCATTAAAATAAGCAAGATACAGAACGCGCGTTGCTCGGTCACCGTCATCGATCAAACGCTTGAGCCCTTCAAAGCCCAAACCTTGCGCAACAAACTTGGCCAACGGACCTGGAAAGTTGTTGTAGCGTGCAAAGTAAATAGCACCATCATCAATTAAAAGAGGTTTTTGCAAGACATCCCAAGCTTTGCGCGCTTTATCGCAAGCCAGGAATTCTTGATCAAGTGTCTGAATTTCTTGAAGATCAATCGATTCGTGACGAAGCTCAATGTAGTCATAATGATGGTGCACAAGAAACTCTTGAACTTCTTGAAATTTTGCAAAGTTACTCGTTACATAATAAACAATTTTTTTCATACTTTCCCCAGTTCTTTGATATAAATTTTGCTGCTAGTATATAGAGTTTCTTGATTTTGCAAAAACCCCTGATATAATCCTGAGACTAATTGAAATACAAGTGCTTTTACAAAATTATTATCTGGATTTAAAATGAGCAAAGCGCGCTATTTCCTGTTTTTGGCACTGACACTTCTTAGCTCTACATACCAAGACCAAGCAGCCCCAAGCACTTTTAATGAAGCTCAGACCCAATATCTTATTGAGCAAGCCCAATTTTTTGCTAAGCAGGGGATAGCTCAAAAAGATATTTTAGAAATCATTATAAATAATCTTACAGATGAAAAAAATTGTGCTGCAAAATCCAAGCAGGCAAGTAGGAAACGCCGCAGAATTATCCTTGCAGCTGGTTGCACAACCCTTATCCTAATTGGCAGTGGACTAATTTACTATGCTATCAACGACAAGCAGAAAGAAGACCGAGCTACAACTGTTACAGATGCGCTTGCACCTGAGCTTGTAGCACTCTTTGATAATAATGCCTTTACGCAAGAAGCTGAGCTCCAAAATCGTTTGCAGCCAATGGTGGCACAAGCGGTTCATCTTAATCCGCAAATAGCAAATCTACACAGACAACACATACAAGCATATCAGGAACGCAACTTACCAAGGGTGATTGAAACCGCTGCTCAAATGAAACGCCAAGCTCAAAATCCTGCTATTGCAGCAGTCTTTGAGCAATTTATGAATCAACATCCGGAGTTACATCCAGCTTTTGAAGACCCAGCGCGCAATAGACGCGTAGACGCTATAAATCGACATTTAGGAATACATTAAAAGCAGTACCCCAATAACGAAAGACTTTTGCGATGAAAAAAATTGTACATATTCTTCTGATAACAGCGCTCACTACACTAACACAATCAGCAACAACTCATGCCAACATACAATTGGCACCTGAAACACAAATCCAATACCTTATTGAGCAGGCGCAATTTTTTGCTAAGCAGGGAATAGCACAAAAAGATATTTTAGAAATTTTTACACATAATCTTACATATGAAAAAAGTTGTGCTGCAAAATCCAAGCGAGCAAGTATGAAACTTCGCATAATTCTTCTTGCGACTGGTTGCACATCTCTTATCGTAATTGGCGGCGGACTAACTTACTATGTTATGAATGGCAAACTAAAAACAGAACGGGCCACAAATGCTCGGCTCACTTCGGAAAATGCTCGGCTCACTACGGCTAATCAGCAAGCAGCTCAAGCTCAAAACCCTATTGCCGGAATAGTCCAACTTGTGCAAAACCCTGAAGTTCTTGGTGGTATTGCAACAGCTCTTCAAGGAGGACAAGCCCAAGTAGGCCAAGTAGCGGAAAATGTTATAGGTGCGTTTGAAAATATAAACCCAGACGAACTTATTGGTGGCATAGGTCGTGTGATACATGCATTTCAAAGGGGTGGTCAACAACCAGACCGCGAATACCGAACTTTCCCAGGCGATGAGTAAGAGCCTATAAACTCTTGCTTTCTCACACGCATAGCCTATAGGCTTTTGCTATGAGTCATACAGAAAATAATTAATTTGAATTGAAGGAGGAATTGGAATGCATCTAACCAGATTAAGCATACAATTCCTCTTAATTTTACTCCTTTCTTCAGATCTTTATGCTCACAGTCAGCTTTTGATTTCATCATCGCAAATCTACAGCGCAATTAAGAGCGACAAACCATTACTCCTTGAAAAATCGATTTATAAGCTTAAATATGATGCCGCTTACTCAAAGCTTTGGTCAGCCCTTTTTTTTCATGCAATTCAATTCAATGCTCATAAAATTATGATCCATTTTTTAAAACATGGGTTTGATCTAGATACGCGATCATCAGAGTACTTTGAACGGCCTCCATTACACCACGCACTTACGCGAGCGAGCAAGCCAACGATCTTACTTTTGATTAAGCACAGCGCACCACTTGAAACAAAAGATAAGCTTGGCAGCACCCCTCTTCACTTAGCAGCAGAACAAGGGCTTACATGGATGACCAAGTTTTTGTTAGCAAAACAGGTATCTATCAATGAGCCTGATGAACATAACTACACCCCTTTGCATAGAGCAGTTGA
>CAYSDC010000033.1:13676-14454 GCA_964429765.1 uncultured Pseudomonadota bacterium | reverse complement strand
GTTGAGCGTCAGAAGTCATACTATCATGCCAGTTCGAATAAAGCTGAATCATCACATGAGAAAAGAGTGCCAAAAAAAATAGCCCCTTAAGGTTGATCATAAATCCCCCATAAAATGAGATCTGTTTGAATATTGCGATACATGTATCTTATACATTAAATTCTGGGTATCTCCTCATTATTACTCAAAAAATTATTTATTTCTGAAGAAAGGACTATTTTTGAAAAAGTTATACCTTCGAAATATGAAAAAACCCAAAAATCAGCTAGACTTGCGCCCATGTAGTCAGTCTTTTTACCAAGTTTTAAAGTTTTTAGTTCATGAGCAAACATTTTACCCACCTCCACATTCACACCGAGTTTTCGCTCCTTGACGGTGCAATTCGCATTCCAGATCTTGTCACCCTTGCAAAGGAACAGCAATGGAAAGCGATTGGTATCTCCGACCACGGAAATATTTTTGGTGCGGTAAAGTTCTTTCAGACGGCTAAAAAAGAGGGTATTAAGCCTGTCCTTGGCACCGAGCTCTACTTAACAGCCGATGTGCGCATTAAAGACCCAAAAGAGAAATACTACCATATTATTTTGATTGTTCAGAACAAAGCCGGATACAAAAATCTATGCCGACTCATGGCATTTGCGTACCAAGAGGGATACTATTTCAAACCTCGTGTCGATTATGCCATCTTGCAAAAGTACTCCGAGGGGCTGATTGTCTCTACCGCATGTGTTGGGGGACATATTCCCAGTTTGCTGCGCAATGGCGAGATAGATCAAGC
>CAYSDC010000033.1:11161-13504 GCA_964429765.1 uncultured Pseudomonadota bacterium | reverse complement strand
GGTTTTTAAATGCCTTTGGCGCTGATCGCTTTTTTTACGAACTTGCGCCTGCCGACTTTGATAAGCAAGTAGTCACGAACAAGCTGCTTCTTGATTACGGGCAGCAGTGGGGTGTTAAATCAATTGCAACAAGTGATGCTCATTACCTGCATAAGCAGGATCATGAAGCTCATGAAGTACTACTTTCGGTACAAACCAAAGATCAACTTTCTAACCCTGACCGCTTTTCGTTTGGCGACTGTCGCGTCTATGTTCGCACTGAGCAAGAGATGCGCGCCGCTTTTCCTGGGCAGGACGACTTGATCTTTAACACCGGTTTTATTGCTGACCAATGCGACTTTGCATTTGAATTTGATAAGTTATTTTTTCCTCAGTTTCCAGTTCCTGAAACACACACTCAAGAAAGTTATTTTGAACGACTCTGTTGGGATGGGCTTAACCAAATTAAGCAGGATGATTTAATTCCTCACGATCAATATGATGCATATGATGCTCGACTCAAACTTGAAATCGATCTCATTGTCAAAATGGGGTATGTCGGATATTTCCTTGTTGTGGGTGATTTTATTCAGTGGGCTAAACGACAAGCTATACCTGTTGGTGCTGGTCGTGGATCTGCAGCCGGTGCACTTGTTGCATGGGCATTACAAATTACAAACGTTGATCCACTCAAATACAATTTACTCTTTGAGCGATTTTTAAACCCCGAGCGTGTGTCGATGCCGGATATCGATATCGACTTTTGCATAGAACGTCGCGAAGACGTCATAAACTACGTCAAAGATAAATATGGACACGATTGTGTTTGCCAAATTATTACTTTTGGTACCATGATGGCAAAAGGCGTTATCAAAGACGTTGCTCGAGTTCTTGGCTTTCCATTTCAAGACGCAAACGCCATCACCGACCTAATTCCTGATCAGCTCAAGATTTCACTTGAAGAAAGTATTGAACAAGAGCCACGCCTAAAAGAGCTCATTGAAAGCAATCCAAAAGTTAAAAAACTTTTCGATATCTGCTTTAAGCTTGAAGGGCTTACGCGTCACGCATCAAAGCATGCGGCTGGCGTAGTTATTTCACCAGAGCCATTAGCAGAAACTTTGCCTTTGTATATCCCCTCCAAAACAACCGATCTTGTTGCTCAGTACGCAATGACCGAACTGGAAGCAATTGGCTTTTTGAAGATGGACTTTTTGGGGCTCAAAAACTTAACGGTTATCGATAAAGCGCTCAAGGCGATTAAAAAAAATCATGCGATTGATATCAACCTAGACAAATTACCACTTGATGATGTAAAGACACTCGCGCTGCTCTGTCGAGGAGAAACAAATTCGATTTTCCAATTTGAATCTGATGGAATTAAAGAGGTTTTGCGCAAGCTCCAGCCCGATAAATTTGAAGATCTCATTGCGGTTAACGCACTCTACCGACCTGGACCACTTGGTGCAGGAATGGTTGATGATTACATTGAACGACGTCATGGGCGACAAAAAGTTGTTTATATGTTTCCGGAACTTGAACCGATCTTGTCAGAAACGTATGGCGTTATTGTCTACCAAGAACAAGTGATGAAGATTGCATCGGTTATTGCGGGTTACTCACTTGGAGCTGCAGATATTTTGCGTCGTGCTATGGGCAAGAAAAAAGCCGATGTCATGGCTGAGCAAAAAGCGCTCTTTGTTGATGGTGCAAAAAATTGTAATTTTGATGCGCGCAAAGCAGGTGAACTATTTGATATCATGGCTCACTTTGCAGGATACGGTTTTAACAAATCGCACTCGACCGCCTATGCACTTATCGCCTATCATACCGCATACTTAAAAGCTCATTACCCCAACGAATTTATGGCCGCTTCGGTAAGCTATGAAACAAGCAACCCCGATCAGCTTACGCATTATTTGCAAGAAATTACCGATATGGGATTAACGCTCACCCCACCAAGCATCAATGAGTCTGAAATTGATTTCACCGCCAGTTCACAAGGTATTTTGTTTGGACTCAAAGGAATTAAAAATGTTGGGCTTGCCGCACTTGAAAATATCATTCTTGAAAGAAATAAAAAACAGTTTCTCGATCTGCTCGATTTCTGTAAACGAGTCGACCTTCGAACCGTTAACAAACGAGTGATTGAAAGCTTAATTTGCGCCGGTGCATTTGATGTGCTTCCGGGCAACCGTGCTCAAAAAATGGCTGAGCATGAAAAGATTATGAATATTGCCAACGAACACAAAGAAGCGACTAAAACAGGACAAATGGGACTTTTTGGAATGAACGCACCTGCAGAACATGGCTCACGAGAACCTGAAGCTTATTCGTTTGCACCACTTGCTGAATGGCCTGAAC
>CAYSDC010000033.1:6629-11151 GCA_964429765.1 uncultured Pseudomonadota bacterium | reverse complement strand
ACAAGGCCATGAAAGATCAAGCCGCGGCTGCTTTACGCGCAAAGCAATTGGAAAAAGAGAAAATGGAGCGTATTAAAAAAGAAAATGAGGAAAACAAACGAATTCGACAATTGGAAAAAGAAAAAGAGGTTGCAGGTTTCTATGTCAGTTCCCACCCACTCAAAAGCTACCCACTCGTTAAATATTTGGATGTTCAAACATTTTTGGGTTGCCTTGATTTGATTAAAGAGGTTAATTCACTCAAAGAACCTTTTGTAACCTGTGTTGGTTTAATGCAAACACATAAAATAATTAATACTAAAAAAGGCGATCGAATGGCATTTGCTCAATTTGAAGATCTATCTGGCCATGCCGAAATTATTATTTTCCCAACATTGTTTAAGAAAGTTGAAGCTTTACTTGGCAGTTATACGGTGTTTATTATCAAAGGCTCGATTGACATAACTTCATCTCAAAAATGTAAAATTAAAGCAAATGAGTTGATCCCCGTTGATTTGATATCAGGCGACCCAACGCTTATTAAAAGCGTTACGTTAGACCTTTCATCAGGCATTGATGCTCAAACGTTGGAACAATTACGCGCAGCATTGCCTGTAGGCAAAGCAGAATTACGCATAATATTTCAAGAAAACAATCAAAAACTCACGCTCTATGCTCAGCAAAAAGTTGACTGCTCTGATGCTGCACTTAATCTCATTAAAGATTATGCCTGCGGTATTAAGATTGGACTTTAAGCACAAAATTCACTCAATGTTTTTATTTACTTTCAGCTTGAGCTTCACGTCTACTAATCTAAGTTGTGACCTACTAAAAACTTTGGTTGATGCTTAGCTGTTACCCCTCTATTAAGTTATTAACATTCACCGGCCTGCTATCCTCAATAAAAATAGGACTTAATTTAGGTTTATTAGTCTTTAAAGGTAATTTCTAGACTTCATAAAATAGGATGAGTTTATGAAAATAATGCAAGCACTTTCAATCGTATGTGCACTGCTCGTACTCAATATTATGGTCTATGGAATGGTATCAGCAAGTGTCATTGATGATCTTTTTGAAGCAATTAATAATGGCGACATAGCGATAGTTAAAGATTTAATTACCAAAGACCCAACACTTGTAAGGGCAGCACCTCGATATAATGCCTGTCAAACTCCTCTACATGTCGCTGCAAGCAGAAATCAGCAGGAAATTGCACAATTGCTTATTGAACATGGAGCTCTAATTGATGCACCAGATGAGTACGGATACAAGCCCGTAGACTTTGCCAAAAATGATGTGATGAAAAATCTACTCCTAGGCAAAGCACTTGTCATCCTCTCTGCTCGTAGCAATTTTTTCAAAGACATTATGGGAATTACCGAAATAAATTTTAAAAATAATTTGCATGACTTTGCTGATAAAATTACACACAGCCCAATAGATAACACTTATACACTTAATGTGAATGGCTAGTTGTTTCAGATGGGTAACTTTTATCAAAAATCAATTGAAGAGCTTGAAACACAAATTGCAACAAAACCTTTTCCTGGCTGTGGAACATTTAACGTTTTTTATGGAAAGAATTTGGATGTTGCGGCATTTCAGGCTGATCCTGCACATGATGGGGCCGTCTTTCAAGTTGCCTCAAATTTTAATGGCCTAGAAACAGTAGATCAAAACCAGGACATCACTACACAATTGATTACAGATTATACGGGTGATCCAACCCAAGGGCCCTCTGCGTCAATATCTGCAGCGCCAGGGCTTATATTTCGGCGTTATTTTTTATTTTTTGATAAGAATAAACCCATCACTGAATGGGGACAAAATAAAAATGGTGAACGACAAGTCAATTTCCTGAAAGCAATTACCCAACAGGAAAAAAATGACCTTCCAAAAATGAGTCAAGCCGGTTACGTGCAATTTAGCAACGCTATGCGCATGCCACATGATGATGATTATAAACAGATAAAAATAGGTTATCATAAAAAAACAGCGGTCACTTTTGGTGCCCGTTCTGGCCACCAACACGCAGTCGCTGCCTTGCCGTATTCACTTATTGACCAAGTTTTTGCTGCGGCTGCCGATTTTGGCGGGACAAATGGAGCGCTTAAGAATAATACAATCGCTCAAGCATGGGCTCAAAAAATCCTAAACGCTGCCTACCAAGGAGCTTTGCATTGTGCGTTTATTAACAACCGAAAAAAAGTTTTTCTTACTCTCATGGGTGGAGGCGTTTTTGCCAATGATTTTTCTTGGATCTGCAACGCAATTACTCGTCTGAAAGATTTCATTCAACAGTCTGGCCTTGAAGTAACATTAATTTGGCGAGACTCATTTCACAATAAAATCATTGTAAATGCGCTGCAACCTTTAGTGGAGCAAACTGGCGGTCATTGGACAAACTGCTCGGGGTCAAAAAATGACCCTCTATCTGATACAATAATACTTGCTAAAAAAGCGGTACCTATTATCAAGAATCCTTTGATGGAACAATTGTCTACGCTCAAAGAAAAATTGAACAAACTTAAACTTGGTCTTGCAATGCTTTCTGAAAAGCTTGCTGCTCTTAAAAAAGAGCTCAAGTAAAAATTCAGTCTAATATCAGAGAAAGCTGGCTTGCACACTCGCTTGCAAGCCTTGGCATAACCTCGTGCAAATGCAAAACAAGCCAGGTGCGTTTATGCTCTTCTTCATGAGCTGCAACATCTTCGATAATATTTTTGATTGCGGTTATAAACTGATGCTCTTGTGCAATTTTCTTTTCTACGAGCAGCACAAAATCATTGATGCGTAAAGAAAAACGCTCTGGCCATTCAAGTAATGTGTAATAGCGGATCAAATGAGAAAGAATTTCAACATCGTGAGGATTCATGGTGTACAAATGCTCACAAATTCCTGCAGCATCAACCCACTGTTTTTCTTTGTGATATAAAAAAGCTGCTTGACGATATTTTTCAAGAGCTGCCTTATCATCCAGAGACCATAATATGTCTCCTTCCAATTGCAATGCATAGGCCTTGCGCTCAAAAGAATGCGCAAGCAATCGATAAACATTTAAAGCTTTCTCTCGCTCTCGCCGGGTAATTAGTTCAGCCAATTTAAACCATGCAATGCTTGCTTTTCCTTGGTTAGATCCCTGCTTCATCATCACCCTTTTCTGTTGAGATGAATCAATCCCTTCTGCTTTTTTACTGTAGCAGATTTGCTTTTACGCCCTACTAGTTCTATCCCAGCTCAT
This sequence comes from uncultured Pseudomonadota bacterium, assembly GCA_964429765.1. GTDB lineage: Bacteria > Babelota > Babeliae > Babelales > RVW-14 > JAFEAY01. The sequence continues at coordinate 7,931 of CAYSDC010000033.1, read as the reverse complement.
TGAAATGGCCTTTCCCTCATGTTATACTCCTGGGAAAATATGTAAACAGCCGTTCTGCCATCTTTTTGAACTGCACGATTTTTTATAACTTAAACAAGAGCCCAACTGCGAGCATTAAAAAAATGAGTTCTTCAAACCTTGAAAAATGGAAGCTTATCGCGCATGAAGCAACTCATGCAAATGACCACATGAGACATGAGCGACAACGTGCTGCCGGAAAAAAGACCGCGCGCCAGCGAATTGCTGAGCTTCTGGACACTCAAAGTTTTGAGGAAATTGACCAATTTGCTCGCTCCCCTTACCTTGAACATGGTGATTATTGGGATGGTGTTGTTGCCGGCTTTGGAACAATTGCTGGATGCAAGGTTGCACTTTTTGCTCAAGATTTTACGTTTAAGGGTGGATCATTAGGCAAACGGCATGCGGAAAAAATTTGTAAAATAATGGATTTAGCAATCAAAGTTGGCTGTCCAATTATCGGCATTCTTGATTCTGGTGGCGCACGTATTGATGAAGGAATTCATGCTCTTGCTGGCTACGGAAATGTTTTCATGCGTAATGTTAAAGCCTCTGGAGTAATACCACAAATTTCACTCATCCTAGGCCCCTGCGCAGGTGGGGCTGTTTATTCTCCTGCACTCACCGATTTTGTTTTTATGACCGAACATATTAGCAAAATGTTTATTACCGGCCCCCAGGTTGTTGCACAGGCACTCGGACAAGCGATCACCAAAGAAGAACTTGGAGGCGCCTATGTCCATGCAACACAATCAGGTGTTGCTCATATCGTGACACAAACAGAGGAGCAATGTTTCGAACAGCTTAGAGCATTACTTTCTTACCTTCCAGCACATTATAGGACCAGTGCTATCCCTGGTGTTGGAGCAGAACCTGCACTTAACATTCCACTCACATCTCTTGTTCCTGAAAATAATAATCAAGGGTATGACATTAAACAGGTTATTCTTGCTGTAGTTGATGCACAAAGTTTTTTTGAAATTCAAGCGCTCTTTGCTCCAAACATTATTGTTGGTTTTGCCCGGATGGACGGCATGGCCGTTGGCATTGTTGCAAACCAGCCATTAGTTAAAGCTGGAACGCTTGATATTGATGCATCATGCAAAGCTGCACGCTTTATTAATTTTTGTAATAGCTTTGGAATTCCTATTATTTCATTGGTAGATGTTCCAGGTTTTTTACCCGGTATTGATCAAGAACATAATGGCATCATTAGACATGGCGCAAAACTTCTGTATGCGTATGCAAATGCAACAGTCCCTAAAATTACTCTTATCCTGCGTA
>CAYSDC010000033.1:5395-6619 GCA_964429765.1 uncultured Pseudomonadota bacterium | reverse complement strand
GCCTATGTCGTCATGGGTAGCAAAGAATTGGGAGCCGATTTTAATATCGCATGGCCACAGGCACAAATTGCAGTTCTTTCAGCACCTGCTGCAGTTTCTATCCTGCAAGGAAAAAATCTTGCAGCACTTGATGAATCAACTCGATCAGCTAAAAAGGCTGAACTTGAACAGGCGTATGCAACTGAATTTTTAAATCCGTTTATTGCAGCAGAGCATGGATATATTGATACAATTATAGAACCCAATGCTACGCGGAGCTGCATACTCAAAGCATTATCGTTTATTGAAAGTAAAGTTGAACAACTGCCCAAAAAGAAGTCGGGCAATATACCTTTGTAACCAAGGATCCCTCATGATTACATCGCTCTTGAGTAACATACGTCAATGGATCAATACGCATCGTAAACGTTCTGCTTGTATCTTTTTAGTACTTGTAACAGCTATTACAACCGTTAGTGTTTTTCATTCTAGCAAACACATTTTACCAATACATCTTGCCCAACGACCAGAAACTGTTGCTGGAAAACTTGTCACGCTCCGCAAGCTTAAAGAAGAATTTTTTATCGATTATCATAACATGTTTTCACAAACAGTACGTCGAGGACTCGAATACCCCGATGAAATCACATTGGACTATACCATTCGCTACCTGCGCTACGAAATGAGGCGTGAGGAAAAAAAGGAGATTTTGCAGTACTGCATTTTTGATAACAAAGACAATAAACTAATCGGGGCACTTGAAATTCGTGAGAAAAATGACTTAGACCCTGGACAATTCGGCTGCTGGGTTAATGAGCGCTACTGGGGTGGAGGCCGATTTCAAGAAGCAGTTGCCCTCATTAGTAAAACATATTTTGCACTCACCGACGCTCCAAGTTACTGCGCCCATGTCCGTTTATGGAACAAGCGTAGCTATGCAGCACTTAAACGATTTGGCTTTAAAGATGTTGGCTTTTATTATGAAAATGGAACTCCAACACGCTATCTGCTTGAATATCATCGTCCGTAAATATAAAAAATAATTCTTATTTACACTCGCTTTAACCGGCTCCCCCAGGGAGATCTGCAGAGCTTAGTCCATCAAACGGTATTGGCACATTCTAAATATCACTCCAAAATCGACCTTAAATTATCAATTTGACAATTTTAAATAAATACTATAACTTCAATAAAAACTACAAATCCACAATTAATATAATTATTTGTAAAAAAGAATTGGTTTGT
>CAYSDC010000033.1:0-5279 GCA_964429765.1 uncultured Pseudomonadota bacterium | reverse complement strand
GATCCATTTTCAGCCCCATTTGTACTCCATGAACATATGCTTAATGAACATCGTGCCTGCTGCGACTGTGACTATGCACTACCTGAAGCAGAATTCAACAATCATCAAGCAGTCTATAAATTTGCTCGACATGTTGCAGACAAACATAAAAGAAACTCAGTGTATTACTTAAATGCATTGGTAGGAGGAAATCCAACTATTACGCTACGTGTTGGAGTCGCACGAAATAATGCAAAAGCACTTTCAAAACGAAATAATGTTGTTATCGATGAACGAGAATTTCATGTTCATCAAAATCAAGAACTCCAATGCTTAGAATGCGAAAAATTTTTATCTGAGTCATACTATGATGAACATATAATGCGAGTGCATAAAGTATGTCCTTGGTGCAAAAATCAAGTTAAACATGCAACTATTAAAACACTTGTTGAACATGTACAACAAGAACATCCAGAAAAAAGTATTTTTTCATGTGAGCACTGCCAAGAATTTGTCTCATTAGATGAAGATCTTGCATCAGCCCACACTCAAGAAGCTTGTTATAAAGAAACAAACAATCATAAGTTTCAATGTGCTGTCCCTGGTTGCAATCGTTCATTTAGCAAGACTGATAGCGCTGGGCACCATGCCGTACACGCTCATCACCTTTGCTCTGTATGCGACAACTTTCAAATCAATAGTACAAATCCTTTGGATGAGGAAGTTGAGCGACTCGCTTTGCATTTACATGAACAACATGGCCGAACTGTTTATTTATGTCGCGAAGCCAATCGTGATGGCAGCAAATGCGTCTTTATTGGAACTAACAAAAAAATTGCTCAAGAACATGCAAAAACTCATGGAAGCCGCAAAACAATAGAAAAAGATGATTCAACTGTTATACCTTTTTTTGAAGATCAATACAATGCACCTCAATCTCCAATACGTGGAGACGATAATAAATTTACATGCAATAAAGAGGAATGCAACAAAGCATTTTCTAAAAAAGATACCTGCCTTCATCATATTATAACAGGACATCAGGGCTGTCCAAGTTGTAATTTTACGCTAAGTGATTCAGAAGATCTTGAAACATTAGCAAGTCATTTAGCAACAGCACACCCCCCTAAATATAGCACTGTATACTTCTGCCCTGACCAAGCATGCAACTTTCTTGCGCTTGACAAGGGAAGAGCCGAAAGGCATCGTAAAAGCAATCATCCACAAAAGCCGCCTATTGAAAAATACAACACACAAGCTCAATCAACAGCAATTGTAGATCTAAGAATAGCTCGAGCATCTGGTGATGTACCATTCAATATTCCTGTCTGGTGCTGGTTTAAGAAATGGTCAGCTGACAAGAATGATCAGAACATAATTACTTTAAAAAATAAGCGTTGCAACGAAGAGCTTTTAACAAAAAATGATGTTATTGAGCATTTCAGGTGTGTTCATAATATCTGCTTTGAATGCATAGAAAAAAAGGCTCTTTTTAAAAATACTCAGTCTCTTTTAAAGCATGTACAAAAATACCACGCTGATGAACCTAAATCTCGAAGTAAATGTAATGTCTATGACGACAAAAAAGTATGTACTCACTGTTGTGATCAGTTTCACTATGAGTCTGAAGAGGCACTTATGATACACATGCATGAAAAGCATTAACATTAAGATCTGATAATTTTATAACGTTTATAAAAAAGAGCTCCTCTGATAAGTAAGAAATCAGAGGAGCTCTTTTTTTATATCTTTTCGCTATGACAAGGAACTGTTAGTTACTTGATGGAGCATTAATAGTCGTATCAAACAAAACCGGCCTATGGTTTCTAGACTGTATCGCACGTGCATTTTTACCATGAACATGAATCAAACTGTCAATTTGGATTTTTGCAAGCTGTATTGGTTGCTTAATTACAATCCACTTTACCCCTTCAGTGAACGGCTCTGTTGTCAATGAACCATTATATCTAAAAAATCGCTTATCTTTAGGAAATAGCTTTAATAGATTTAAAGGTTCGCTTAATTCTATGACAGCACCCTCTTTTTTCGGAATCGTTTTTAAAAAGGATTGATAAAATTTATTGTGAGCACCTTCTTGAGCAAGAACGCCAATGACAGCAAGATTTCCCTTTTCATTTTGATGAACAAAATGGATCTCCATTGCACAACTTCTGTTATTTACCGTATGTTCACTAGGCGTATGGAAATGAAATTGAATTAACCTATATTTCATGCCATCAACAACAATGTAAGACTTCTTGCTTTTTGAATCAAGCTGAATTGAATGTCCCGTATTTTTGATCGCAAATAACGAAGGTTCATAGCGAAACTTAATATCAGTTAAATCAACTTTAAACGCATTACCCAAATCGATTGGCGATTGCGATTTACCTTCGTAATGTTCTGAGCTTTTTTCTAATATTTTCTTGTGCTTTATAGTTGCTCTAACTTTTTTGACAGGAGCTTTACGTTTTTTTAAGCCTTTTTTCCCAAATCGCTTCTTTACTTGAGTACTTTGAACCTCACTTTTGAGCTCACAAGAAACACCGATTTGCGTCAAAAAAAGCATCCAACTCATCAGATATAATTTATTCAGAGCCATTTTAACTCCTCACAAGAGTGCAAAGACTGGTGATTAGCAGATTAATCAACTATGCAATACACATAAGCAACTTGACTGTTACGATCGCATCCTTCAGGAAGAAAATCTGTTTGTGTAAAGCCAGCAGATTCCAGAGCATCTTTATAGACTTGGATTGCCGTACGCGTAACACAAATAATTTTACGCTCAGATGGAAAGCGCTTATGCATGAGTGGCAACATCTTCTCAAAAATTTTAGCAAACGTTGCAAATTGATCGATAACTGGTGAATTTAGATGTTGAATTCGAATATAGCCCCCACTCTCTTCTTTTTGGCAAAAGAAAACAGAACCAAGTAACTCATCACCATCTTTAACAACCACAAGCTCTAATTGCCCATCTTTAAAAGATTGACGCGTTTGATCGAAAACAGATTTTAGCTTTTGATGTAATGATTGTTCATCAAGACCAAGCGCTTCTAGTGAAATTCCTTGAGCATGCGTTTTATGCATGGCATAAAACTCGTCTTTTTCTTGATTCAAATCATAGCTACGATCGGTAATAAGCTTTGCTGTTGCTCGATCAACATCAAAATCAGGCTTAGCTACCAACACTATTGATGAAAGAACAAGAATAGTAGAAATAGAACTATACAGTTTCTTCATACAATCTCCTTACATTTGTGATTAAAATGACTACTACTTCCTCAATTGTAAACTATAGGCAAGTCAATCTTATTTTCAACTCAAAATCAAAGTCAAAGCTATATTTATTTTATTTAAAATGAACATAATTCCAATGGTATTGACCATCTGAAGATGGAGCACGTCTCTCCATCAATATAGGCTTAACAGGCGATTCCTGATCCAATTGGTCATGCATAGTCAATAAATCTTCTTTTAGAGCTAAATCGATTTCTTGGAAAAGCTCTTCATCATATATCGGAAAACTGGAAATCTCCTGCGAATGAGCGTTGCAATCTATTAGCCGGTTATGAGATTCTTTATGTTTTTTTAACTTTGCTGGCAACTCAGCTATAAAGATTGATTTATCTTTAACAGTCTTGCTCTGGAAACAATCTTGGCAATACATCACCCCGTGCCGTTTTTCATGGGTGCTATTTTCAAGACAATGGTGAATAAGATCTCGTCTAGTAGAGAATCGATAAATTCTTTTAGCATCAAGATAGCATTGGCCACAAATTATATGTTGCGTAGCTAGATGAACTCTTAAATTGGAAGGAGTAGTTAAAGGTTTAGTATGATACTGACAATAGAGAATAGGACAGGAGTTTTTTGCGCAGCCCATATCTACTACGATCGTATCTAATTGAGGTAAACAACCAGATTTAAGAAATTGAGTGCCTAAATCATAGGCATCAGAATGCCCATCCTGATTGCAATGATTTAAAAAAGATTCTTCTGTATAACAGCCCATATAACAACGCTGACAAAAGAAATGCTTCAACGCACAATGATTTTTTAAATCATCCTTGGACGTAAAAAAACATTGAGAACAAGAATCTTCCGCACAATAAAAAAATTCTTGCTCTTGTTTTTTTCTTTTACTTTGAGATTCATCGCCTTGGAACGAACGCTTCATAGCACTCAACGAAGCAGTATTGATAACAATGAGCATCAAAATAATAAACTTATTGCCATAATTCACGTGTGTAACCTTCTATATTGTATTTGAAAACTTATACATCAAGCAATTCATTATTGGATGATAAGATAGATATATTTTATAATTTTTATAGTTATTTTTATTAATGAGCAGAAAAAATAGAGCGAGTTATTTTTTTAAAATCACTCGCTCTTAATAGTGCATTAATGTAGCTTAACCCCAAATACAGGAATATGTGCTACAACCCATCTCACGACCTTGTTCGATATGTTCTTGAGCAAGATTCTCAATTGGAAATAGATCAAGGCACTGACAACACTGATATGGCAAGCTACCTTCTTTTTCAAATAATTCTATGTTTTTTAATATCGCACTTTTCACTTCACTATCTAATTGCGATGTCATTTTTTTTATTTCAAATTCATCTGAAGAAAAATCTTTCTTATCAAGCATATCTAACGTGTTATTTTTCAAAGAATCTGTTTCGATTAATTTATCTTTAAACTTGCAACTATTACTTTGATGCTGTAATAACTGACCTGGTGTTATTGTCACATAAACTTTCTTATCATCGCAAGAAGAATCAAAGCAGACATCACAGTAACGCAAAATATGGTGCTCTTCTTGATCGGACCTTTTACCCTTGCAATGCTTGATAAGTTCACGCCGAGATTCAAATTTATAGAAAGAACGGCAATCTCTGTAGCATTCACCGCACACATTCTCTGTTAAAAAAATATGTTTCAAAAAAGCTCCCCGACTAGCAAAAGCGCTGCCACGATTGCATTTCTGAGAAACTGGACAGATCAAAGGAAATCGTCTTATTCTCGTCTGTCTAATCCCTGATAATTTTGGTTGCATTCCACCAAGCTGCGTAAAGCACCCACAAATTAACATTACACAAACAACGCGCATGTGATAATTTATATCCATAAAAATTCCTTATCTTGCATATTTTAATGTTTAACTTTCTACGTTCATTGTCAAACCATCAAGTAATAGTCTATTGCTAAATTTTTCTATCTGCCAAATACAAAGAAATGTTGCTTAATATCAAGCACTGTTCCACCATCAAAGCATATTTTTTTATTTG
>CAYSDC010000032.1:4774-14483 GCA_964429765.1 uncultured Pseudomonadota bacterium | reverse complement strand
CCAGGTTTTGAAGATCTTGTGCTGCATTGAGTTCTGATTCTGAAAAAAATGTACGCAATCGATCGCGTGAAAATGCGCTCATGCGCGTACATCGATGTACGCGCACAATATCGGTGCCTATTCCTAGAATCATGCAGATGCTTTTTCTACATGTTGACGCGCAACTTCGCGAAAGATATTAATAACTTCTAGAACTTGAATAAGAGAAATTGCAATGGTAGGCAGTGTAATGTCATGCAATACCCCATTTTTTAGTCGAATGGCTATACAATTGATCATATAGGCCGATTGTTGATCACCATACCCTGAAAATTACCTGCCTTCTCTTCATTTTTACTGAATCAATATCAGTCCATACTATGGAAATATCTCTGCACTTTAGGCGCTTATCATCTAATTCTAAAATGGGTTTTTTGAAGGAATCAAAATTGGAAATGCCAATACCACCAAGAATTGCAAAGACAAGACCAAATCCCCCTGTCAGAAATAAAAAAGGTAATAGAATTTCGTCTAGATCAGACATTTCAGATACAACAATATTATAAATTCCAAGGGCAGACAGGGCTCCCACGCCTGCGCTTCCTGCAGTAATAATTTGTAACGTCTCTTTTGATAGTGGTGGAATTGGATAAAATTTTATTTTTCCGCTCTCTTTTTTTATATATTCACTTTTTGGAAGTTTATATGTAGGAGCTGATGGCATTTGGGCAATCTGCGCATTAAGTACACTGATGCTGAGAATAAGCCCAAATAAAATTACTCTTTTAATACTTTGTCTGAACATAATAAACTTTCTTGTAATATAAAATACCCATATTAATTCTCGATTCTATAGAAAAAGCTGGCTAAATTCTAGAGAAATATACTGGATAAACCAAGCTTTTTGCTCAAACACGTTCATTCTTAATTCATGCAGCTCTATATCGATATTTTTTCAAGCTTCTGGTCAAGAGAACGATAGGTAATCGCTTCTTGAATATGCCTGCGCTCAATAGACTCAGACCCATCAAGATCTGCTATGGTGCGAGCTATTTTTAAGATTTTATGATAACCGCGCATACTAATATTCAACCGCTCAAAAGCTCGCTTCATAATATCCTGCGCTTCAGTTGTCAACACACAGAATTTTTCAACTTGATCTGAGGCCATAAATGCGTTACGCATGGGGCCAAACCGCTTTTCTTGTACCGTAACAGCACGTTGCACATTATCATACATCTGTGCAGAGCTCATACCGTGAGCACTACCACCCTGTAACTCATCATAATTAACCGAAGCAACATTAATATGTAAATCGATGCGATCAAGCAATGGACCTGAAAGTTTTGATAAATAGCGTCCAATTTGGTTTTCAGAACAAACACACTTTTTCTTAGAATCACCATAAAATCCGCATGGACATGGGTTAAGCGCTGCAACCAAAAGAAATGAGGCCGGATATTCAACTGCATAATTGGCTCGTGAAATAAGCACATGCTTATTTTCAAGCGGTTCGCGCAACACCTCAAGCGTTTTACGATTAAATTCGGTAAGTTCATCTAAAAAAAGCACTCCGTTATGGGCTAAGCTAATTTCGCCCGGTTTTGGGTTGGTGCCACCGCCCACCAATCCAGCTTGTGAAATGGTGTGATGCGGACTTCGAAATGGCCGCTGCACCATGAGCTGCTCTTTGCTGAGCATGCCAGCAATAGAATAAATTTTGGTTGCTTGGATGATTTCATCAAAGCTCATCGGAGGCAAAATAGTGGCAAGCCTTTTGGCAAGCATTGTTTTACCTGAACCAGGGGGTCCAATAAAAACCAAATTGTGTCGACCCGCAGCAGCAATTTGCAATGCACGCTTGGCAAGCAGTTGTCCACGAACTTGAGAAAAATCAAGAAATGAATCCCCAAGCCGCTCGGTCACTTGCTCAAAAGTACAAGGGGTTGGTTGAAGCGCAATTTCACCACGCAAATACCCCACCAATTCCACCAAACTTTCAACGCCAATAACATCAATTCCCTTAATCAAGCTTGCTTCGTGAGCATTTGCTTTGGGGATGATAACGCGTTTTTTCCCTTCGCAATGTGCACTGTGCACAATAGAAAGCACTCCGCATACCGGCCTGATTGAACCATCAAGCGCAAGCTCACCCAAAAATAAAGTTTCTTGAATAAAACTTTGCTCCATTTCAAGCAATTTTGCCGCTTGCAAGATGGCGACAGCTATGGGGACATCAAAAAGAATGTCCTCTTTTTTTAAGCTTGCTGGAGCAAGATTGACGGTAATCAGCCGCTCAGGCAAACGCAGGCCACTATTCTTAAAGGCTGCTCGAACACGGTCTTTGCTTTCTTGAATAGCCTTATCTGGAAGCCCAACAATAAAGAACTTGAGCATGCCCATAGAAAGGTCAGCTTCAACTTCTACTAAGTGCGCATTGATACCAACAGTTGTTGCGGAAAAAACTTTAGCGTGCATTTTTATTTTCTATTAAAAACTATATTAAAACAATTCCTCAATAATATCGGTATTCTTATAGCATTATTTTTTCTTATGAGCAATATAGTCGATTGATAAAAAGGTCACCCTCTTGAATCTATGACAATATCTTGACCCGTAAAGCCCTGATTTTTATATGCTATAAGAAATATCGCATTGGTCCTGAAATTCTTGAATTAGCTCGTAGTTGAAGCTCTTGAATAAATTTCTTTTCATAGAATCTAAATGTAAGGTAGGCAATGGAATTTATTTTCAGAACTCAAAGACTTTTCAAGCTCTTTTTATTACTTTTGATGACCTACTCAGGCATATATGCAGCCAACACTCTTGATGACAAACTCCAAACCTTGCATTTGTCACTCACAGGCCTTAAAGATAAACTTGTGGTACTTCAAAGAAAGCTTGGGGAATTACACAATAGCCTAACGGCAAAACGGCACACAAGCCCACATACAGTTGATACAACACTTCTTGAGCAACTTGCCCTTGATTTAAAATATTACAAAACAAACAACACACCGTTTCACTCGGGCCATTTGTACGAACACTCAATGTGGACAGCAATGGTCATTGACCGATGGTTTGAAGAAAGAAATGGAAATGCCATTGATAGCGGTGAAAAAGCTAAAGATTGGCTTGATGGCATTGATGAAAATGATCGGAATACTTTGGTTTTGGCAGGCTTTCTGCATGATGTTGGAAAAGCTGCTAACAAAAATAATTATTATCATCCAGTTACAGGTAGTGCTGAACTTAATACTTCAAAGCCTTATCTTAAGGACTACCGAATATATCACACTATTGTCACTCATCCTGATGATGGATTTAACTTTCTTAAAATGATAACACCCTATAATCTTTCAGTAGTAAAAAACGCTTCTAACACCTATGACACTGATTTTAAAGGTAAAGGCAGATTCTATTTTGATCGCATGTTTCAAGCACTTGGTCTTTCTGATGAACAGATAAAAATTATACAAATTCTTACAAAAGTTCATTGGAACTTTGGAGCATATTTGATGATGAGCTCAAATTCTCAACAATTTTTGCTGGAATTAAAAAAAGGCGTAGAAGAGGTCGACTACAAAAATAAAATGATTGATATGCGCATCCTGCTGCTTGCTATTGTAATTGGAGCCGCAGATGTTCGTGGAGCTCAACCTGAGCCAGAAGAAAACTTTCAGAACTTTAAAAATCGATATGCTTGGTTTCACCCGGATGTATTTGAATACCCAACTGAACATAAACAATGTACTTCTGTAAAAAAGTTTACGCTCTTTAACTATGCAACAAAGGGCGTTAGACAAAGAAATCTTTTGTTATCTTTTTTCAAAACGCATCCACAATTTGCTCTTCTTTCCGATACACCAAAGACTCCTTATTTTTATGCTCCGCCATTTTTATATAGCTCAACAATGCTTACCGATTGCTATGAGATGCTCGATCCAAGCTGCGGTTAAATTAAACAATGGTAGGCGTAATAAAAATAAGAATTTGCTTATCGACTAAATGTTTGCGTGCACCTTTAAAAAGCCAACCCAGCACAGGTATATCTTGCACATAGGGAATTCCAGTTTTCATACGCTGCTCACTCTTAACAATTAAACCACTGATCAGTGTTGTTTGGCCACTTCGTAAAAGCACGCGATTTTTAGATCGTGAAGTCTCAATGGTATAGGTAAAAAGCCCTCCATTATTGACCGTTTGATGACCTGCAAGCTCTTGCCTTACAACGGATGAATTTTCAACATACACATCAAGAAATACTCCTTGATTATCGGGACTAACCACCGGCTTAACCTTAATTTTCATACCAATGTCCTTGTATTGTGTTGTGGTAACATTGGTAAGTTTACCTTCTATGGTCTCGTCAACGCGCGTTTCTTGAGGCAGCTGTTCGCCTACCAAAATTTCTGCATACTCTTCACTGTTAACAAGCAATGATGGCTTAAGAATTGTCTTAATTTCATCTTGTGTCTCTGCCGCGTTAAGCAATAAATTTAATCTTTGGGTACTTAAGTCTGGACCGCCAAAAACAATAGGAACATTAAGGCCTGAGCTTGTTACCATGCCAGTTGGCAAAAAATTAAGTGACCAACCTATTAATTCTTTAAATAAACCTCCTGTAGCGACATTTTCAGCCATAGTAGCAGCAGAACCAAGTCCAAAAAAATCAAAGTGCTTCACGCTTGAGCGACGATCGTATATGCCAGACCATTGCACACCAAAGTTTTCATCAAAATCCTTACTTGCAAGAACCACTCGACCTTCAATTTTTACTTGTGCAATTGGTTGATCAATTTCTTTAAGATACTCCGTAAAATCATCTACCTGCTGACGTTTTGCTCGAAAAAAAAGCTTCCTGCTTGCATCATCGAACATGATATAAGCGCCTTCCTTTGCAGTTTTATTTCCAACAATGCCTTGCCATAAATGTTCAACCCGTTTTTTAAACGCATCGTCCCATTTAGCATGAAAAATTGTAACTACTTGTTGACCATATTGTTGATCTTCAAGCTCCCCCAGTTGATCACGTAGCATCATTGCGGCAACAGGCATAGTAACAACGCGCCAGATATCATGTTGCTTGATGAGCCCTAATGGAGGATTATTGCTGCTCAACAAAAGCTGCAATGCACACCCGACAGTTATTTCATGAAATTTTATATCCGGAATGTAGCCTTCAACGTCTCGATCAACAACGCATGTAATGTTCGCCATTTTTGCAACTAATTCTAAGGCTTTACGGATATCAATTTTTCTCAAGTGAAGAGAAATTTTTTTAGTTGCAAGCTCTGGAGAGGAAAATGACTGATTAAGCAGTTTATACAAAGCTGAAGCTGAAGCATCATGTTGCTTAGATGTAGCTTGCACTAATAATTTTTGCCCAGGATTTTTATGAGATTTTTTTGAACGCTTTGTTTTTGACTTTTTACGTTTATCATCAAAAGCTTTAGTAACAACACTTCGTATCTTTTGTAACGACTGTCGCTCTTTTTTTATTCGTTCATACTCAAGTAAGTTAAGCCCTGTCGGGGGTAAAGGACTTATGTCGGACAACGTTGGCTGACCAATGAGCATAACGCAACTCGCTGCAATAAATATCAGCAAACTGTTAAAAAATTTCATGTCCGACCCTTATAACAAATGTTAATTTTCTTTTTTTTCAAGTTTTATAATAACCCGCTCAACCCCTCGCACAAGACAAACATAATTCTGCTCAACCTGCTTTACGGTATATCCGACAAAAACATCCCCTGCAAAGACAACCTTTGTCCGACGACCTTGTGCAAGTAATGCACCGCAACGCTCTTGAGAGCGAATAATACCTTTTATTTTTGGATGCATTGACGATGTATGCCTATGTCGTTGCGGTAATGAAAATGGATCTAAACGCTCAGCCTGAACAATACCAACCAACAGAGATAAAGCAATCATAAGTAATGCTCTATTCATTGCTTTTCCTCAGATTGCGCAAGCACTTTACAACACAGCTGCAACTCCAAACGGCGTTGCCCTTTTTTTTGTATCGATATCCACGTGATAACAAATTGCTGATGCACAGCAAGTTCTCGTAAAAACAGATCAATTGCTTGAAACGATCCATGAGCGGTTGCCTGAATAAGATAGTCAACAAAATTTTGTGTATGCATATCATCGTGCAATGTAGGCGTAATAACACGGCAGGTCAGATTATTTTGCTGTAATAAATGCACCAGACGGTCTAGTTGTACACGAATCGGCAGCAAATCTTTTATCAATGCCATAAGCGTTTGCTCTACGCCTTGATTGTGATTAAGAGCTTGGTCAAAAGTTTCTTTGCGTGCTTGCAGTAGATTTACTTTTTCTTGAAGTGATTTTAAATTTTTCAATTGATGCGATGCGTGACGATCGGTTGGCTGTTTAATAAAGAAAAACCAAGCAAAAATCAAACAACAAAAACTCATAACAGTGATGCTGCACATATGCAGCCATGTAAGCGACGGAGTGTACCTGGACCTCACTGATGTATGAAAGCGAAAAGGCACAACCTGCCTCCTTACTTTTTGTTATGATTTCGATGTACATTCGCAAATAAGGCGACTTTCACGCATTACCGCCTCAATATGAGCATTACCAAAGCCAAGTTGACGCAATAATCTTTCATGTGATGAGATATCTTTGCATAAAACAATACCGGCCTGTATCAATTTTTGCATACCCACAAATGTTAGAGATGGAAGACATGTAATAGGATGCAAGCCCAACCGATCAATGATAGACTCAAGACCCTGTCCAAAAGGATATCCCCAGGAAAGAAGATTTATACCGCGGCACTGCCCATAATCAATCGACATATTCGTAAATTTTGTGTTTGTTACCAACCAACATGCATTAAAACCAGGACCACAAGAAGGATCTTTATCACACGCTTCTTGAATATCATCGTAACGAGCTTTTACATACAAAGCTGTTTGAATTGAACAACGTCCACCTTCTTGATGAAACTTACATTCTACAAGAATGCGCTCTTTATTGTTAATTCCCAAAACATCAACTTCATGAAAAACACAATGCCCTTTAACCTGTGCATCAACAGTAACCGAATAACCACGCGCCTTAAAAATTTCAGCCACATATTTTTCAAATGGAAATCCAGTTGGCCCTAACCGCATAATGGCACGTTTTAAATCATAACGACCTGCAAGATCATTTTTCAAAAGCTTTTGCAAGATAGCACGAGTTCTTCGATGGAGCTCCTGAGTAGTCATACCGTCACGAAGCTGACGTCGTATCTCTTGAACGACAGTATCGACAACATCACCTGGAGCCCCAGAACGACGCAATGACTGACGAAATTTATCTTCTGAAAATGGAGCCTTTTCTCCAGAAAATTTAACGATAATCGGTTCTTGATTCACGCTTTCTCCTTACGTGCCCTACCCCGCCGTAGCATCTTGACTTGCTCATTTGTTTCGCCATAACTCGAAGAGCAAAGGCGTATAGCCTAATCGACGACGACTAGCGAAAGCGGGTTACTCCAAAGGCTCCTCAACATATGCAACAGCTAACACTTCTTCAATACTGGTAAGCCCAGCCTTGATATTACGTACACCATCAGTTCCAAGCGATGTCATACCACTAGCTAAAGCCTCTTGTGCAATAATTGAAGCATCAACACGTGGAACAATCAGTCGGGCAACTTTATCGGTTACTTCCATAATTTCAAACACTGGAAGTCGTCCTCTATACCCTGTTTTCAAGCATTCTTCACAACCAACAGGCTGATAAAAGGTAATACTTTGAGCATCTGCAGCTGTTAGTCCAATACGACCAAGCATCTCTTTGCTCGGCTCATATACCGCCTTGCACTTAGGACACAAGCGACGGACAAGACGTTGCGAAATAACACAAACCAATGTTGATGCAATCAAGAAGGGCTCAATTCCCATATCAAGTAATCGCGTAATCGTTGCAGGCGCACTGTTGGTGTGAATTGTACTGAGCACCAAATGACCGGTTAATGATGCTTGTGTTGCAATCTGAGCGGTCTCTTTATCTCGAATTTCACCAATCAGTACTACATCGGGATCTTGTCGCAAAATTGATCGCAACGCACTTGCAAAACTGAGGCCTACTTTTTCATGAACCTGCACTTGGCTAATACCATTCATCGTATACTCAACCGGATCTTCAACGGTGATGATATTAATATCTGGCTCATTAAGTTTATTTAAAATCGAATACAACGTAGTTGTTTTACCCGATCCTGTGGGACCACTCACCAAAACAATTCCATTTGGCCGATAAATAGTTCGTGAAAGAACATGAAAATCTCGCTCGCTCATGTTGAGCTTTTCAAGATCTACAATCCCTTTGGTCTTATCAAGCAGACGCATTACAACACGCTCACCAAAGTTTGATGGCAAAATGGATACACGAATATCAAATGGCTTATCGGCAACTTTAAGCTGAATTCGTCCATCTTGAGGAATACGCTTTTCAGCGATATTTAAATTGGACATAATTTTAATACGCGACACAATGGCGCTCTGATAACGTTTAGGCGGGATAACGCGTTGATACATATTACCATCAATACGATACCTAATGCGCAACTCTTTTTCGAACGGCTCAATATGAATATCCGATGCGCCCTCTTTTGCAGCCTGAAAAATAACATGGTTAACCAGTTTAACAATCGGAGCATCATTAGCCATCTCCATAATGTCTTTTTCTTCAAGCGGCTCAGCCCCCAACTCAAGCTCTTTTTCTTCACCCTCTTTGAGCTCATCCATCATCTCTTTGCTTGTTTCAAGCGGATAGTATTTATTGATGGCATCATTAATAGTGGTTTCGGTAGAGACGGCATAGTTCACCACACCACCCATCAGAAGTGCTAAATCATCAAGAGGCTGAAGGTCTCGAGGATTTGCCGTCACAATGGTGTTGTAACCCTCATAGACTATGGGGATTACGACATGTTGACGTAAAAATTTGAGCGGAACCTTACCCAGCAGGGCCGGATCGGCCATCTGCTCGGTGATACGCTCGATAAATACAAGAGTAACTTGCGCAGCTAACGCACGTGCAAGGTCTTCTTTGTTGATAATTTTATGCGTAAGCAAAATTTGCCCGAGTAATTTCCCCGATCCTTTTTGCTCATCAAGCGATTCTTGCAGCTGTTGCGGTGTTAAGAGATTAAGATCTATTAATATTTCACCAATTTTTTTTCTGAGCATCCGTGCCACCCGCTAAAAATATCTCAATAATTATATCAATATCAGCATGATAACAAAGGGCCAAATGGCATACAACAATTTGTAAAGAGAAAGAATTTAACAAACCCAAGCTACCTAAAGGTAATTTCAGGTTCGTTTTACCTTTCAAGGGGGCCTTTGCGGTATATATTTCAAATTGATATAATAAAGCATATTAAAGATATCTATTTGAGACTTATTTTTCTGGAGGTTATATGAAAAATACACATATATTTATGGTTATATTGGCACTTTTGATGGGAATTTCTATCGACGCGCAGGCAATGCAACAAGGTGACCTTGAAGTTGATAATCAACCGCAGCTTCTAATCAACAAAGACGACCTCAACGCTGATAAAGATCATGAGTTGCCAAAAGCTGGAAATAAACGACAGCTAGAAGAACTATCCTTTGGCGCAAAGCGAAAAAAAGTAACCAATTTCAGTGAAAATTCATGTGCCTATTTTGAAAAAATTAAAAATTTAAATGCA
>CAYSDC010000032.1:2303-4764 GCA_964429765.1 uncultured Pseudomonadota bacterium | reverse complement strand
TCAGAATAGCTTAACATTGGAAGACTACCAACGCGAGATAAGTGAACTCCTTGCTTTAATCAAAGATCTCTCAAATGACAAATCCCTTTCAACAAGCTTCATACTCCCTATGCCGGATTGCACTGCTGATATTGAACGATACACCCAGGTGCTTGCCTTTACACAGCAGCCACGAGAACTTGAAGACCTTGATCCAATGAATTTCTTCAATTGGACTAGAACAATACAGGATAAAATGGATATGCAAAAAAAGTTAGCGTCCAAAAGCAGAAAATTAGCCCTTGCAATAGGCTTTTTAGGAGCTGTCACCGTTATTGGAATAACCAATTCGATCGCAGCATTCATATAAGGTTAAAATCGATGTGATAATGAAAAGGGCCCCGAAAATTCGGGGCCCTTTTCATTATCACATAAGTAATATATTTTTAGTTGATCAAAATTTCAGCTCGTCGATTTGGAGCAAGTTCATTGATAAGAGCTTTTTTGTCTCGAGCATCAGACCAAACAATTGGCATTTCGTTGCCGCAACCAACTGTTTTGATATGCTTTGGATCAATACCATGACCAGCCATTTCTCGCTTGATTGCTTCAGCACGTCGCTGAGAAAGTGCTAAATTGTATGAATCTGGCCCAAGCTGACAGCTGTGACCTTGAACAACAACATCGCGACCCTCTTCAACCGCCTGCTGAGCAAGCTTGATATCTTCTTGCAAAATTGGCTTTTGATCTGGACGGATCTCATTTCTGTTCAAATCAAAGTGAACAGTCTTGAAAATAACCGTATCCATATCCTGAAGCTCTACGAGATCTTCTTCATTCATATCACGCTCAAGCTCATTTACCGACTCCACAAGACCCTGCAGGGCTGCAGTTGTTAAGGCAGCTTCATCTTT
Source organism: uncultured Pseudomonadota bacterium (assembly GCA_964429765.1). Classification (GTDB taxonomy): domain Bacteria; phylum Babelota; class Babeliae; order Babelales; family RVW-14; genus JAFEAY01. The sequence continues at coordinate 3,871 of CAYSDC010000032.1, read as the reverse complement.
AACTCGGTCAAGCTCTGCAACATCAAAGCCATCGGTTATAACGGTATCACCTTCAATCATCATCGCTTCATCATCAACAAAGGCAAAATCCGCTACTTTTTGATCATCAAAGAAGTTCTCTTCTTGCATTACAGGAACGTCGTTATCAACTCTCAAAAATTTGCCGCTTGTTTTATGAGAAGTTTTTTCGTGAGTAGCCTTTTTCTTACCACAACCTGATAAAAAGACAGCTAGAACAACACAAAGTAAACCAAGTTTTTTCATAGTTTTTTCTCCTTGTAATAATTTTTTATTTAGCAGTAACATTGTTTGTCAACCAGAATTCGTTAAATCCGGGGATACGTTACCATAAAATAGGCAATTATCCTACTCACATTTTTTTATATAGGGTATACTCAATTACAGGTACATTATGGATGATACTGAATTTTTTTTAAAAATCCACTCTCTTACAAGCGAAAGCAACAAGCGAGGCATTCCGACGTGAAAAAAATAATTGTCAACAAAGACATTTGGCAAACGCGCATTGCAATTTTATCAAATGATAGATTGCAAGACATCTACTTTGATACACACACCAAAGCAGATCTTGAGCGCTGTTACTTTAAAGGCCGAGTCTCTAAGGTGCTTCCTGGAATCCAGACAGCTTTTGTTGATATCAAACAACCAAAAGCGGGATTTCTCCACATCACCGAAGTTGATCGTGATCTTTCTATGCAACGAATGCTTGAGTCAATGCAGCCCGATGATCAGCAAGAAATTAGTGAACAAGAACTTAAAAGCTCTCTTGATATCGGCAAAGTTTTTACCGAAGGTCAAGATGTTTTAGTACAAGTCATTAAAGAACCAATTTATGAAAAAGGGGCAAAACTTACCACATGCTTTACGCTGCCAGGTAAGTTTGTAGTATTGATGCCCAACATTACACAAATTGGTATTTCAAAAAAAATTGAAAATAAAGAGGAACGAACTCGTCTGCGTGAAATTTTACAAGAAAGCCTCCCTCAAGGGATGGGTGCTATTGTAAGAACAACCGCGGATAGTCGCCTTGCTCAAGATATTCAAAAAGATATCGCCTTTTTGGTTAACAGCTGGACCTCTATTTTAAAGAAGTTTAAAAAAGCGGAACCTGGCGATAAAATCCACGAGGATATTCCTCTGTGTTTACGCGTACTACGAGACCACCTCGATGATGATGTTGAAGTAATTATCACCGATGATCTTGAAGAACAAAAAGCTATGCATAAGTTCATCAAGTACTACACACCAGAGTACGCCGATAAAATTAGATTTTATGCCGGACCACCTTCACTTTTTGAGCGCTTTGAAATCGATAAGCAAATTGAAAAAGCACAAAAAATATCGTGTATTTATTCATTCTCGACAGTAGCATGACGAGTGTGAGAAATGATAAAGGCCAAAATATTCCTCCCAAAATTCGGTTCGATAGTCTATCAAAAATGAGCACAAACGTTACGAGATAGATGAGTAGGTAGCCTCTCTCGATAAGCGGGAGATAGTACCCTTTTCTGTCGGCTCCGCTCATTAGTGGCGGCGCCCCTAACCTG
>CAYSDC010000032.1:1506-2293 GCA_964429765.1 uncultured Pseudomonadota bacterium | reverse complement strand
GATAAGCAAATTGAAAAAGCACTTCAAAATAAAGTACCACTCAAGTCTGGTGGATCACTGATTATTGAAAGCACCGAGGCGATGACCGTCATCGACGTGAATACCGGTAAATTTACCGGCAACAGCAACATGGAAGAGACCATTCTAAAGACTAACCTTGAAGCGGCAGAAGAGGTTGTTACACAACTTCGTTTGCGCAACATTGGTGGTCTGATCGTTATCGATTTCATCGATATGGCTTCATCTGCTAATCGACAAAAGCTGTCACGCGTTCTTGAGAAAATGCTCAAAGAAAAAGATAAATTTCAATCGGTTGCACTCAAAGTTTCAGAATTTGGTCTGATACAAATGACCCGTAAGCGGTCAGGTAAAACATTGCAGCAACAACTGACCAATGTATGCCCAACCTGCACAGGCTGTGGATATGTCAAATCAATTTCAAGCATTAGCTTCTATATTTTGCATCAGTTCAAAGAAGAAGCGATACGTAAAAACTTGAAAAAACAGGTGGTACTTGCAGTATCACATAAGATATTTGACTACCTCATCCACAACGAGTATCAATCAATTTTACAACTTGAAAAGCAACTCTCTTGCAAGTTAATTCTTGAAAGCAATGAGTCGTATGACGATGTACAATTTAGCATCAGTCCAGTTCAAGATAATGGATAACCGTTATACTTAACGGAAGGAAATGGTATGGAAAAACCTCATAAAACAATGCTTGAACAACACCCAAATTTCCAAGCAGTTATCGGTATTGAAGTTCACTTGCAACTCAAGACTG
>CAYSDC010000032.1:0-1496 GCA_964429765.1 uncultured Pseudomonadota bacterium | reverse complement strand
AATATTTTGTAGCTGCCCAAATAAATTTGGTGATCAGCCCAATACCAATATCTGCCCCATCTGCTGTGGACACCCTGGAGTTTTGCCAACACTCAACCGCAAAGTTGTTGATTACGCAATTATGACGGGACTTGCAACCAACTGCACGATCAACAGAAGCAGTGACTTTGCACGCAAGCATTACATGTACCCAGACTTGCCAAAAAATTACCAGGTAACTCAATCCGATAAGCCAATTTGCTTAGATGGGCATATTACAATCGACCTTGCTGACGGCACGCAAAAACAGGTTCGTCTGATTCGTATCCATATGGAAGAAGACGCTGGAAAAAATCTGCATAGCAATAAAGGCCATAGTTTAGTCAATCTCAATCGCGCTGGCACACCATTACTTGAAATTGTAAGTCATCCCGATATGAATAGCCCTGAAGAAGCGCGTGCTTACTTAACACAGCTGCACAGCATTGCGCAGTATCTTGGTGTAAGTGATGCAAATATGGATGAAGGCTCTTTTCGCGCTGATATTAACATCTCTATGCAACGCAAAGGTGATAAAAAATTTGGAACCAGAGTCGAGCTGAAAAACATCAACTCATTCAAATTTATTGGCCAAGCAATAGAGTATGAAATCGATCGACAAGTTCGCATGATTGAAGCCGGCGAACCTGTTAAACAAGAAACCCGCTTATGGGATAGCAAAAAGCAAATAAGTATTTTTATGCGCTCAAAAGAAGAATCTCAAGATTATCGTTATTTCACCGAACCGGATTTGCCTGTTCTTGAAATTGATGACGCGTGGATTGAACGCATACGAGCAACACTGCCTGAACTTGCACAACAAAAACATGCTCGATTTATGAAAGAGTATGGCTTGAGTGCATATGAGGCGACAATTTTAACCGAAGAGCAAGAGCGCGCAAACTTTTTTGAGCAGACCGTCGCTTTGTGCAAACAGCCAAAAATTACATGCAACTTACTGCTGCGAGATGTTCTCAGCTACCTCAAAGAGCATAAGCTCTCTCTTGCGCAGTCAAAAATTACACCTGAACTTTTTGCCCAATTGATTAACGCGTTGGCTAACAATGTAATCAATAGCTCAACAGCTCAGGAAGTTATCTTGGAACTTGCAAATAAAGGCACAACTCCAGAGAAATTTATTGAAGATAATAATCTCAAACAAATGGGTTCAAGTGATGAAATCGAAGCTGTGGTAAAACAGATTATTGAAAGCAATCCACAATCGGTTGCCGATTATAAAGCGGGCAAAACCAAGCTATTTGGCTTTTTTGTTGGCCAAGTCATGAAGGCTACTCAAGGCAAAGCTAATCCAACTTTGATTAATGATATCCTGCTCAAGCTTTTGAGCTAATCTACATAAGAATAGAAATCGTATCAAAAAATAAAAAATGCGCCCGATATTATCTGGGCGCATTTTTTATTTTTTATTAAAGCTATTTATTTGCCGATTCTTTCTCGTGCTAGCTGACGAGTGCTTT
>CAYSDC010000031.1:8716-14539 GCA_964429765.1 uncultured Pseudomonadota bacterium | reverse complement strand
TTGCAAGTTGGATAGGAGTGAGTGGGTTTTTGATTTCATGTGCCATTTGTCGCGCGGCTAATTGCCACGTTTTCATCTGGCTTTCTTTAACGATGTTGGTTAAATCTTCAAGAACAATAAGGAGCCCATCTTCCTGCTTTTGATCAAGTCTATTGTGTAAACTGAGGCGTGTGAGCTGTACCACAAGAACGCGTCGTTCGCCTTTAATTGTTGGGTAAACTTCTCTGATAAGCTGTTGCTTGCCAGATCGAATAAGTTCTTGGGTCAGGGAGAAAAATGGAGAGCGGAGCTGGCTTGGGAACACAGAAATTTTTTTGTTTTTAAAGTGAGATATTCCAAGCGATTTATTCATAAGATCTTTTGATGCGGTATTAAAAGTAAGAATTCGCCCAAAACGATTAATTAAAAACACTGAAGACGTGATGTTTTCAAGGATCATCATTAACTCATTATTTTTATTTTCAAGCTGCTGACGGGCAAGCTTGAGCGCGCTGGTCATGTTATTAAATTCAACAATGAGGTTATGTAAATCGTTGTCCGGTTGGTCACTGACCTGTATTCCCCATATTCCCTTGCGAATTTTCGCCGTTGCTTCAAGAAGCTCCTGCAAAGGCCTGCTGATACTTCGTGCAAGGTAAAAGGCACACCAAATTGATAGAAAAAGAATGAGTAGCGTAATGAGAATAAAGGAGAAGAGGTAGTTTAAATAGATAGGGTTGCGCATAGATTTGAGATGTTCGTAATCAATGCGCGAGGTCTGAATTTCAATGAGAGGGGTTCGTTGTACTTCAGGGTAACGGTGAGCAAGCAGAACAATGGTATTACCAACTTTTTTTGCCCAATACAGTGATCCATAAAAATCAAAGAGCTCAGCTTGCTCCGTTAATGCCTCTAAGCGCTTATAAAATCGAATTTTTAAACTTCGCATGGTTCTGTCGTTGAGTTTTCGATAGGTACGCCACATTTTTACTTCGTCTTCAAGAGCGCCATAAAGCTCTTCTGAATTGGTATTCCAGAGATATATTGTTGTGTCAGAATTCTCGTTCCCCCCCGCCTTATGGTCCCTTTGATACATTTTGCTTTGCAGAGCATTCCGGCCGTCGCTAAGGCTATGGCCTGCAGGCAGCGTGAGCGAATCATTGGAAGCTTGAAGCGCGTGTTCAACATGCATCGCAACTTCTTCGCCCTGTAAAGCCAGGGCTTTCCGTAAAGTGTCTGTGTGTGATTCATGCAGTTTTAAACTATTATCAAGGCCGGTGTGAATTCGCGCTGAAAACCAATAATCGATGCTTTTGGTAATAAACTTGCCCGCGGTGAAAAAGACAAAAAGAGATGGAATGGCAGAAAATAGGATAAAGGCGAACAGAAGATTGCGTTTAAAAATGCTTCCGGGGGCTTCTTGGTTTCGCTCTACAAATAGCTTAACACTCTGGCGAATGATGAGGAAAAGGAGCACAATAATTGCTGCGACATGGATATTTATGAGCAAAAAGAGTGAGGCTCTGTTGATTCCTGCGCCAATCAGGTGTTGTGAGCGTTGCAAATAGAGCTCAAACCAGCTTATTGTAAATAGGGAAAGCAGGCTGATGATAAGTATGATGATGCGTTTTTTTATGAGGGTGGTCATGAGTCAATAATTTTCATGTATTAGGATTCTTTTACGACCGATTGTCTTTTTCTAAGTAAATTACTCAATGGTAAGTTACGTACAGCACGTGTTTTCTTATCCAATCGCAGTATACGTTTTTGCGTCTACAAGTCAATTATTCTAATAATTGAAAATATTTTAAAAATAATAAACGCTTTATTATCAAATAAATCTAATAAAAATTTCTATTGAGATATGTTTAACTTGTGCTATACTCTGCATCTCGGGGGGCATATTGTCGTGGTTTGAATGAGGTTTTTCAAATACGTGAATATGCATGGATAACCGTTATGGGGATTTCTTTTATGAACTATCAAAAACGATCAGTTTTCGCTATTGCATTTGTTATAGCATTACTCGTTAACAGTATTATTATTGCACAAATAAATAATCCAGTTGCTTCTGTTACGTCGGCATTTGCCACGTTTCAAGATCAAGAAAAATCTGGATCAGTCATAACAATTCTCAAAGATTTTATGCACAGTTTCAGTGACCTTGATTATGCAACATCAAAAGAGCTGATTATTGCATTACCAGGAACGGGACATGAGTTGTCATATAATTGGGGTTTTGTTGGATCAGGCGATCTTTTTTCTCCACTTCCAATAATTAAAGGACAAATCAGACCGGTTCAGTCATTTATAGCGCCGGCTGATTCTACAACGCCACTTATTGATCTTGGCAAAGTAGTTGCTCAAAATGAGCTCATTAAAAAAAGCAAGCAGTTGCCACTTGTTAAATGGTTGAGCGAGTCTGAGCTCTCTCCTATCAAGCTTTTAGTTATTAAGACCATTTTGCTTATAAAAAGTAATACAACCTTGGGTGTTAATGCACTCAAAGGAGAACTGTTCAGACTATTATTTAGATTAAGCCTTGTTGATGATGTTGTGTTGTTTGATCTATCAAAGCCATTAACATCATTGATTCCTGAATCTATTAAACTTGCGCTTGATGAAATGTCTCCAGAAATTGAGGCTACCATTAATGAAGTGTGGGCACATGTTGCAGATTCTAAAAATTTACTACAGGGCATGAGCAAAGATGCATCAGGTAAGTTTTCGGGTCTTGAATCTGTTACCGCTTATATTTTTAACGATCAACAACTTGCACAAAACTGCTTTGGGAATAATCAAGAAGCAATTGAAAAGTTGATTCAACAAAGCGACTGCTCACTTTTGGCATATGATGATTTTGCTCGTTTTTCAAAAGTTAAAGCTCCAAGCTTCCAGCTGAATCCTGCACGCAAACTTGTTGGCCACAAAACGTACGGTCTTGTTAATCTTGAATCAAGCTCTTCTGGATTACCAGCAGCTGTCTTGGCTCGGCTCAAGCAAGAAGCATCTTCGCCAGAAGAAAAGTATTTAATGTCCTTTATCATTACAGACGTTGATGGACAAACATGGATTGTTTGCAAAGGTGGAAAGCTTGATGTATTGGAAACAACAAAGGTTTTCACAGCAACGCTTATTGCAACATTTAAAGATTATGTAAAAGCTCGAAAATCGATTATGACCAGCTCATCTGCGCAAGCAGTTGCCTACCGTAAGTCGTTGCAAGATAAAGAGATTGAACGTTCAAAGATAATGACATTCCTTCAGACTGAACATGGAAAAGCCTGTGTAAAAAGGCTTGAAAAAGCTCTTGCCTCGCTTGATGCTCAGCAAGATAATTTTGTACAAAACAGCTTTGAATCACTTAAGCTTCAACAAGAAAAAACTATGAGGCTGCTTACTACTGAATATGAAAAGAAGATGGCAGACCTTGCTCGCTTGCAAGCATCTGCAGCTCGTACCAAAGGCGAAGCTGGGCGCATTGCTCAGATGGCTGTTGCACAGGCACAAAAGGCGTGTGAGCAAGCACAGCAGGCACTTCTTGATTATCAAAAACCAGCTGAAGTTGTACATAGCGATGGTTATGAGCAACAAGACCAGCTTGATAACAATGAGCAAAAAAGGGCTGAATATTTTGCGCACATGAATGCTCTGCGTGATATGTTGCGTAAAAATCAGACACTGAGCGTGCAAGAGCAACAAGAAGTTCAGGCCTGTATTCTTGAGCTTGAAAGTAAACTTAAGGATTTACATCCTGCTCAATCCACCAAGCCTTCAGTCACTCTTGAGCAATTGATATCCAAACGTGAAAAGGCCTGTGCATTGTATGCACATGAGGCTAGCGTGCTTCGTCAAGAATTGGCACAGCATCAAGTCGGTATCATGAAAATTGCAGATACAACCATCCGCATGGCTGCAAAGCTTGAATTCTCATCAATGCAAAAAGGTTATGAAGCGTATATCACTTCACTTGAGCAACAAGTCGCTCGCATAACGCAAGAAAACGAAAAGCTCTGTCAGCTTGATGTATACAAAAAAGCGCTTTCTCATAACAGCGATGCACTTGGCATGCAAGAGCTTGAAGAGATGCAAAAACTTGAGTACGAAGTAGGCTACCTGATGCAAACAGGCGGCACCAATTGGTTACGTCATTTACTTCATGCATCTTCAGACATCATTGATGCACTCGATGATCTTGGACAAGGTTCGCTGAGCGAGTTTAAGCTGGTTAAAGAAAATTTCTTCACCATGCTTTCGTGGATTGTTACTCACTCCGACCATGTGAGTGAAAATCTTCATCTCTATCGATATTTTGTCAGTCTTGTATTGCCAGAATTTCTGCTCTCTTTTGATCGTTGCTCTCAAGCATCAATGCAAACATTAATGTAATAATTTCGTGTTTGGTGGCAGTTGTATGGTTTTTTTATATTCCATGCGCTGCCACAACCACCATTTTGGCATGAAAAATTTTTGAAAAGGAATTGCCATGAGAATATTCAGCTCAATGCTTGTGCTCTTGATGATCTTTGTGCCTATGTACACTGCAGTTCCTGCATCGTTGACCCAAATATGGGAGCAGATTGGACAGCTACAACAACAGCAAGCTCAAGAGATAAATCCTGCAAAGTCTCAAGTGCTTGCGCAAAAAATTAATCAACTCCTTGATGATGCCAATAGACTGAATACTATTGATGATGCGTCAGTGTCTCAAAACTTGCCAGTAGAACCCATACCTCTTCAGATTAAGGTTCAAGAGGTGTATGCTCCGGTTGTTAATCTTACCCTATCAAATACTCTTGAAGAACGTATTGAAAAGTTAGATGCTGATATTCAGCTTGTTCTTACCTCTTACTGCAATCAAAATTTAGTAACGTTCCACGATAAAATCAGGCATGAGCAAGTTTCTCTTTTCTTACTATCACGTCTTGGCGACCTTCGTGCGTATCTCAATGTTTTGAATAATATTCAAGGAGATGATGCGCTTGCAATTGAGGAACAAATTATAAAAACATGCAAATTGCTTGAAGCATTTTTGTATTGGGTTAAGTCTACGCATGCAAAAATAGCTGCTGTTTTTGTCTGCTGTGGTGGCCAATCAGTAACATGGCCAGATCTCCATGCAATAGCTTTGGAGTTATTAGTCTATTTTCAAGAGTTGGTTGAAGTAGTGTGGTCTGATGTTATTGAAGGATCATACAGTATTGATATCTTTAACGACTATCTTGCACATTGTGCGTACGAAGTTCTTCCAGCTTCATATAAATTATCTTTTGTTAAGCGATTAGCGTATGGAGTAACTCCGTTCGTTCAATCATATCTTGATCAACTGCTTGAGTATTCGTGGTATGCAAAATTCCCAACTTTATGCGAAAATTTTACGCGCGATATGACCGCTATTATTCTTACTTTGTGTAATAATGAGGCATCAATCTACCAAGAGCAATTAAGCAAGCTATCTGCAACAGTTGCCCTTTTTGAAGGGACTAAGCTTGGATGCTTACAGCAATTCAGAGATAATAAAAAAGAGGCTCAGCTGGTACGAGACATGCTCAATAGTAGCATTTTTGCTTTGCTGACGCTTAAGCATGAGCTTGAAAACAGTACAGCAATTCAACTTGATTACAAGACTGCCCCTGATAAAGCTGAAGCGTATCTTGGTTATGCTCAGGTGATAAAAGATCCTCTTTTCCAAGAAATGAGCAGAAAGTCTTCTTTCAAAGTCTACACAGCTCACTACATGCATGCACTTGATTTCTATTTCTTAAGCAAAGATTGTACGGTTGATGTGATGTATCAGTTGTATGGAGCTATGTATGGGTTAACTCAACTCAGGCTTGCTTGCTC
>CAYSDC010000031.1:5989-8706 GCA_964429765.1 uncultured Pseudomonadota bacterium | reverse complement strand
GACATCGACGCCTCGGTCGGCTATTATGGCGTCATGATCGACCAGATGCTGGGTATTGTGCAAAAAGCTTACCTTCATGCGCGTACACTCTTAATTCCACAGCAGCAAAGTTTTATGCAAAAAATGATGGGTGGAGAGTGGCTCCATGCCGATAAGCTAAGAAAAGCTCTTCATGACAGTGCGGGTAAAGTGATGGTTCAGCTTGGTGGAAAATGGTTTGGACAGCACTTTGATGATCCAGAATCGGCAGCATTTTATGTAGCGAGTGTTTTAGCACCTATTGCGATGCTTGCTCTGCTTAAATATTTAGTACCAAACTTGCCTGAGCGCATTCAGCAAAAAGTGATTGATTTTATTGGTGTTATGCCGCAAGTTCAGTCGGATGAAAAGAAGCTTGCACAACTGATTCAAGCAAATCCAGATGTGGTGAGTGAGTTCTTCAAAAAGGAGCCTGAATTGGGCAAGCTTTTGATGACTCAGCTGCAGGGGAAGTAAGAGCAATATAAAAATGATACGCGTGCCATAAGCGTTACAATGTAAGCAAAAGACAGAGCTTAAATATTTTCAAAATATTTATGGGCTCTGTCTTTTTTTATAATGAAAATCTTCATTTTTTAGTGGTATACTACGATCTCTTTTTACAGTAATAATTAATTTTCTTGCATACCACGTGAAGGTTGTATGATTTACCACATAGCACAAGCGCTTCAGGCTCATTATTCATTTTTTAACCTGTTTCATTATGTCACCGTGCGGGCTATTGCAGCGCTGCTGACATCACTTTTTATATCATTTTTATTAGGCAACTGGTTTATTAAAACCTCGCAAAAGTTCTTTCGTTCAAAGGTTCGCGAATGGACGCCAGAAAGTCATCAGCAAAAAAATGATACCCCAACAATGGGTGGTCTTTTTATTATATCCATAGCGCTGATTACCTCTCTTTTATGGAATGACCTTTCCAAGGGAGCGGTGTGGATTTTTATGTTTTGCTTTGTGGGATTTGGCCTTATTGGATTTCTAGATGACTGGTTCAAAATTAAGAATCGAAAAGGGATTGCCGCTCGTACCAAATTTTGGTTGCAAATTCTGTGTGGTGTAGCAACAACAAGCGCATGGTATTTTATGATGCATCCAGATGCTCGCGTTTGTATTCCTTTCTTAAAAAACTTTAATCCATATCTGGGGCTATTCTTAATTCCATGGGGAACATGGATTATCATTTCAACAAGTAATGCGGTTAATTTAACTGATGGCCTTGATGGTCTTGCAACCGGCCCACTTATTTCAAATTTTGCCGCATTTGCCATGATCACCTACGTGGCATCACACAAAGGGTTTTCTTCGTATCTCTATATTTTATTCGCAGGAAGTCCTGAACTCGCGGTTATTGGCGGAGCACTTGTTGGGGTCCTTTTCGGATTTCTGTGGTACAACACACACCCAGCACAAATTTTTATGGGAGATGTTGGTTCATTGGCACTCGGTGCAGGGCTTGCGCTTATGGCACTTATGGCTCGACAAGAGTTACTTTTGGTTATCAGTGGTGGAATTTTTGTTCTTGAAACGCTGTCAGTAATTATCCAAGTCTTTTCATTCAAAGTTTTTGGCCGCCGTATGTTTCGCATGGCGCCTATTCATCATCACTTTGAATTGATTGGTTGGCAGGAGCCTAAGATTACCGTTCGCTTCTGGATTATCTCAATTATTTTGGCGTTACTTGCGTTACTTACGCTGAAAATTCGTTAGATATCGAATAGCTTCATACAACGAGTCTTGAAAAGCCATCTCTGATTCGTATGAAGTTTTTCATGCTTGATAATCGCCAATCCACTTAGCTTAAAGAAATCTGGATTGCTTTGATTGCAAGCTTTTATGCAAGCAATTAATTAATTAATTGCAAAAGGCTTACGATAAGAAATTTTGTAAAGTAGAGAATTTTTCAGCTACACGTGTTTGTATGGATACGCCGAATCTTTCTATATTATTAATACATGCCTTAAGAGCCAAAACTCCCGAAGAATAGAGAGGCGTGTCTTGATGTTGTAGAAGAAATGAAATTGCGCTGTGAAGTTTTTCAGTTATCTGATTTTGTACCAAAATATCTACTTCCCACACCTTGTGGAGGAGTCTATCAAGAGCTAGTAGACCGCTGGATCGAGTTAAGGAGTCTTCGTTTTGTAGAGATATTACAATGAATTCAACCAATCCTAAAGCCGTTGTGCTTTCATTGAATATCTCACTAAATGCTATGTCGTATAAGTCATAAGTAATAGAAACCGTGTCAATCAAAATTTGAGAAATAATTGTTGGATTTATCAAGGATTTATGAGACAGTGTAAATGAAATGCCGTTTTCATTGAGTTTAATGTCTTTAAGCGAGAGCTTGTAAATTTTTGCTGTAAGTTGAGCATAGATATTCATGATCTGCCATCGTTTGATTCTTTCTCCAAAAAATTGAAATGAAATATCTATTCGACTCGTTGTTTTTGAATAGATAAGAACAACGGCCATGCTATGATTCTCGAGAGGTATATTATAGTGATAAGATATAACTTGGTTTTCAAATGTTGTTCCTGTTTTATATGATTTTGTTTCACCATCTACCCACGCGGTTAATAAGTCGGCGTTCTTCCTGAATTCCCCGGGTAAAGCTTTTTCATCAATAGAAATTATAGTTTCAAGTGAGCTTGTTATGATTAATAAACTTTGGTGGATTG
>CAYSDC010000031.1:0-5979 GCA_964429765.1 uncultured Pseudomonadota bacterium | reverse complement strand
GTGGATTGTTGTAAAAAGATCTTCCAATGTTGTGATTCTAGACCTTTTTAAATTGGTAGCACTACCAAGTGCTGCTCCGTTAACATTGAATTCTGGTGAAGGAAAAAGTTCTGAGTTGTTAGCTATCGTCTCATTCAATATTCGCTTTAACTCAAATAAATATTTATCAAGAGGCCATTCTTCATGGTATTGAATGATATTATTTGGAATAAAAGTAGACCACCGTTCTAGGAGTTCTAAATACTTTCCTATCATTATCTTAAAATTCATAGCTCGTTCTTGAATATCAATTTTTGTTTCAGGAGTAGATTTAATGCTTTTTATAATTTGATCAAAGGTTCCAACAAATGTATTCATAATGGAGACGGCAGCTTGATAAGCAAATGGATGTTGATCTGGATTTTTAACTATTTGTTCCAATTCCAGCGAGGTAGCCCAATTGAATATTTTTGTTTCAAAAGCATTTCTTAATTGCTCAAAATGGGAACCTTCCTGCCATGCAGTCGGGTCGGTTTGATCAAGGTGTTCTTTGTAACTTTTCAGTTGTTTGAGAAAAAATCGATCTTGAAGGTATTCAGCAGATAGCGTTGAAACAATTTCTTGAAGAGATCCTTGTTGCGATGCAAAGCGTGTACTGATCCATGCGGGAAGCATATTCAAGTTGATAATGTCAGTCAGCATATTTCTTAACGTTTCTTGTTGTTCTGAAGAAAATTCTTGTGCGGCATGTGCTATAAAAATAATCCATTTATTTTCGATATTTTCAGTAAATGCGGCTCGAGCACCAGATTCTGCAAGTGCTAGGAACTCCCGATTATTCAAAAAATTAGCACTGATGGTTTTATTTTTAATGAGAGGAAGTACTTTATTTTTAATAAACGAAATAGTTGCGTGATAGTTTTCAAGAACATTGGAATATGAGTAGCTATTTACTATTTCGTTATTTGGTTTTTGAAATAAAAGTGTTTCAAGAAGTGCAACGGGAAAAAGGCGCTTAAGGTCATATGCTTGGCAACTAAGTTGATCAGCAATGTCGGTGCGCAGTTCAAGCGCAAGGGCAAAAAGATTATTGAGTTGTTCAAGGGCTTGTTGTGCTGGCGGTTGTGTAAAACAGACCATGTCAATGATTTCTGAGAGTGGACAATTAAGGTCAAGATAATCAATACAATCAAAGAATTTGTTGTCAGGGCAGGAGATCTGCTGTTGTTTGATGGTAATCTGCTTTGCAAGCCTGCTTAAAATAGTATTGAGTGCAAGCGTCGCTTGATCTTTGCTTGCACATTTGAGTATTTCAACTAATGATTCAAGTGATTCCTCGTGAGCTTCATCACGGAGCTCAGCGTATAATGTAATTGCAGTAGGCAATGGGGTGCCTTCAGGAATTGAAAGGACATGTGGTATAGGGTAGGCACACATGCCATCTTTTATAAGCCCATGAGCTTTTAGTTGTTCAAGCGTTTTATTTTTAAATTGAGTATCGTGTATTTTATAAAGTTTGCTCTTTTGTACATCAGCAAGAAGTTGGAAATTGTGCTGAGAAATCCATTGTTGGAGTTGTTCGTAATCATCCGTAACCATTACTGGCTTGCTCATGCCATTAAAGGTAGCAGCAGCGTGTGATGTTGCATCGGCCTGTTTGTGGACGACTACTAAATCAAAATCAAAATCGTTATTAGTCTCACGTTGAGCAAGATAAAAGTTTAAAGCATCATCAAGTGTCGGTGTGACAATGATACGATTTTTGTCATTAATTAAGCGCAAACTACCACCAGCTTGACTCATGGTTGTGCAAGTAAGTGCAGTGCCTAATTGACTATCGCCAATAATATATGATGGTGATTGGTCAGATGGTTTGACAACCAACGGTCGAGCCTGATAGATGTACAAAATATTGTTGTCTAGATCAAAGCTGAGTTCAAGGTCCATTGCTTTGCCATATACGCGCTCAATAAATTCAAGTACTTGTGCAAGAGCTTTCTGTTGCACAGGAGTAAGCGAAGGTGCGCTTACGCGGTGTTGATTATTATCAACAAAATTTAAAGCAAATTCTTTGCTCTTGTTTGAAACAGGAGCTAAACGAGTTGGCTTCTTTTTAATAGCAATGTGACAGCGAGTTTTGTTACAAATAATGGTGTCAAGTGGAACAAGGCTATCAACAACGCCTTTGGTATGCCCATGCGTACATTGTGAAATTGAAATGCCGGGTACGTTGCCTTGCGGTTCTCGCGTATAAGAAACGCATCCGGAAAATGATGAGCCATCCATTTCAGAAACTACACGCTGAATCAATACCGGCATAAGCGGGACGTCATAAAGCTTTGTGTCTTGTAACAAAGCGCGTTGTCCAATCGACTTTGCTCTGAAATATGAAGAAACAACAGTTCCCATACCACGCAGTACATTGGCAGCACTGGCATCGACAATTTCATTACTTGCATTTCCGCCAGCGTTAGCAAGCTCTTCAGTATCCTCACGTCCAGTACTTCTGGTAGTGATAAATGCTTTGAGCTTGACGCATAAAACGATTAAATCTTCAAGTTTTTGATCAAAGCCAAGCTGCTTGAGTGTTATTTTTTCTGTTTCAACTTGATTTGCAGCTGAGTCAAAGATGTCTTGTATGTGGTCAGCAAGCTGTTCCAGTTTTTGAATAAAGTCTGGAGTAATGACAAAGTTTTTAATGTCATCAGAAGAAACTTCTTCTATAAGTTTTTTCCAGGAAGCTGAAATATCAAGATTATTTTTTTTCAAAAAGTTTTTAATGTGGTTATCTGAAACCCCTACAAATTCAGGAACTTTAACAGTGATACCGTTAGGTAAATTTTGTAATTCAGGGCTTTGGCAAAGTTGCTGTAAAACATCCAAATTAGCAGTTTTGTAACCGACACCTTGTGTAATTGCTCGGTTATCAAGCACTTGTTTGTCAGTGATGTCAAAGTGATAATTTGATCTCGATTGGCATAGATGCGCTGTGTTACCGTTATGTGGCTGTATGCCCGTAGAATCTGTTTGATGAGAATTTTTTTCAGAGACTAGTTCTTTCCCTGAAGTAAGTAAAGGGTTATGAATAACATCTGCCCAGAGTAAGAGAGCTGAAGCTAATGGACTACGTTGTTCTTGCACATGGACAAACGTAGGTTTTTGATAAATAACGAGCTTTTTATACTCATATTCGCCATACATTTTTTTAAATAGCTCATGAGCAGAGCTTCCATCTGAGCTATCAAGAACTATCCGTTCCTGCTCCGATCTTGGTAGACCTTCAAACCATATAAGCGCTGGGTTAATGAGCGCTTTTTGGATAATAAAATCAGTTGCACTGGAAAAGAAGGATTTTGTATTTGACCAAAAGCTTTGAATAAAACCAGAATGTTTATTTTGCGGCTGTTGCATGGCGTTCATTTGAGCAGTAGTAATAGCTCCTGCTAGCAAACAGGCATAAAATATTTTTTGTGCAATAATTAGAAATTTCATCATAACCTCATTTTTCAGTTTAAGACTGAGTAAGTAATTTATAGTGCTCTAATAAAGGTTGCAATCTAAGCTCTAGATCATCCAAATCTTGAATTTGAAGAAATTTTGGACCATTTCTCATTTTGTTTACAAAATTTGTAAGCATGGTAAGTGCTGACTCAACGGCTTGAAACATGTTCCAAATTTTTTGTTGTAGGAATGGATTGAGCAATCCTATTTGGTTTATCAGTTCAAAATACGTTTGTATTGCTTGCAGGCGAACTTGGTGATCTATTTCGGTAATTGTTTGCTGAACAAAAATAATAGAGTTTTCAGCAATTCTTGCTTGTTGTTCAGGCGTGAATACATTTATTTTTTTTATCAGTTCAGTAAGCGTTTTTATGGCATTTCGATGAAAAAAAGCAAAGTTTTTATTAAGAACAGGAACAATATTGTTAAGAAATATTTCAGCAATATCTTGCTGTTGTAATTGACTCAAGTTATCCATTCTATAGATGAGTTCAGTAAAACAGTCTATAGATTCGAGGCATATTTCTGTTTCTTCGTCACCAAGCGTTGCTATCAGTACAGGCAACAGGCTTTCTAGAATATCCGCTTGCTCTGTTTCTTCAAGTAAGTCAATATTGGCGACGAGGTTTATAATTAGTGTAAGAAGCCAGCTTTTAATTTCGGTAGTTTTCTCATTGCGATTCCAAGTATTTTTGATTATCGTAAGTGTTGCTTGAGCTGTAATTTTTCTAATCATTGGATCAAGATGCTCTATTTGGTTAATAACCTCAGACAAAACAGATGAAGCATAGGTGAATATAATAGGATTGTTATCGACCAGTGCATTTGAGATGCAGTTAATTATTTTTTCAGCGGTACTGTTTTCTATAAAGTTTGATTCGCATAAAGAGAACAGACAATCTAACGCCGCACTCTTAATTTCAGTTTCCATTTGATTATCGGTTCTCTTGGATAGTAAAAATGAATCTACGCAACGAATCTTTCCGTTGCTAAAAAATTCAAATATATACTCAGAAATATACAAATTTATTTTATTAATGAGATCGAATGACTCTTGAGTAAGCTTCTTTTTTAAGTTAATAACCATTGGAAATGTGCGCTCAAGTTTCCCCTTTATATCTAGGGATTTTTCAAGCACCAGTGGCTGTTTTGTAAAATTTTTAATTATTTTTTGACTTGAAAACTTATTTATAATTTCTTGCTGAGAAGGCGGATCAAATTTTTCTAAAAAATCCGTTATTAATATTTCTATAGGCGCTTTTAAAAGCTCTAAAAGGGTTGCTTGTTTGTCAATTTCCAGCATTCGAATAAAAGCTTGAGGATATTGAAAGAAAGCTATTTCGATTATTTCTTCAAATACCTTACCTAAAATATTAGAACAAGTTTTTTGGTTTATCATAATATCAAATGACCGATTAGTTTTATGTGCAATTTTATTTGATATGCATATGTCGTCATTTGCGTGTTTAAGTAAGTTAAGATAGACATCCATCATATCCCAACGATAAAATCCATTTAATCCGTATAAGTTAACGTTTATGGTAGGAAAATCGTTTTTATATAGATGATTTATTGTAATGGTTATTCCATGGTCTCTGAGTGGTATGTTATAGACTATGCAAGCCGAGTTCTGATTAAAAATAGTGCCCATTGCAATAGACTTAAAATGCTGAAAGTCCGTTTGAGCAAATTGTGCATGATAATCGAAGTGGTCAAATAGATTCACAATATTTATTAAGCTCTCTGGCAAGGCGCATTGTGGAATATGAATACAAAGATTTAAGGCACTACAAATAACAAGAAGGCTTTGGTGTGTGGTGGTAAAAAGATCTTCCAGTGTTTTTGGGCAAAATTGTTGCAATGCAGTTGCACTTCCTAAAGACGCAGGTATGACATTAAAATTCGGCGATGGTAAAAGCTCTGTATCATGTGCTGCACACTGATTAAATATTTCTTGCAATTTGTTCAGGTAGCTTTCAAGGGGCCAATCGTTGTTGTATTGAATAAACCCTTCACGAACAAGATAAGCCCAGTATTGGAGTAGCTCTAAATATTTACCAACCATGACTTTAAAGTGTTCGGCACGTACCTGAATATCAAGTTTATTTGAAGATTTAATTGATTTTATAATTTGATCAAAAGCGCTAATGAGCTTGTGCATGGTTGAAACTGCTGCCTGATAAGCAAATGGATGAAGCGCAGGGTTTTTAATGATGTTTGTGAACTCTAGCGAGACAAACCAATTAAAAATTTCGCTATCAAAAGCATTTTTTAATTGTTGAAAGTTTATATCTTCTTGCCAAGCATCCAAGCTAACTTGCTTAAGAAGGTCTTTGTGAAGCTTAAGCTGTATAAGAAAATCATAATCTTGCTGATATTCTGTAAATAAAGTATTGAATATCTCTTGAGCAGTTCCACCTTGTGAAGCAAAGCGCGTATTGGTCCAAGCAGGAAGCATCTCTAAATTTACAATATCGTTGAGCATACAAATAAGGTCTT
>CAYSDC010000030.1:13665-14643 GCA_964429765.1 uncultured Pseudomonadota bacterium | reverse complement strand
CGTTTTATTTAAACGTGATATTGACAATGTTGTCAGTGAAGAGGACGAAGTTTTAATTGTTGATGAGTTTACTGGGCGAATTTTGCCTGGTCGTCGCTACAGCGATGGGTTACATCAAGCTCTTGAAGCTAAAGAGGGTGTTCGAGTAGAACGTGAAAACCAAACTCTTGCAACCATTACATTACAAAACTATTTCAGGATTTATAACAAGCTTGCTGGTATGACGGGTACAGCGGAGACTGAATCTGGAGAGTTTTATAAACTTGGCGTTATTGTTATTCCTACAAACAAGCCTATGGTGCGTCAAGATGGTGCTGATATTATTTTCTTGAGTAGAGATGATAAATACGCTGCTGTGATTGAAGACATTAAAGACTGTCACAAACGCGGACAGCCGGTTTTGGTTGGTACTATTTCAATTGAAGCATCAGAGTATTTAAGTCACTTACTTACAAGAGAAGGTATTCCTCACAACGTTCTGAATGCGAAACAGCATGAACGTGAAGCTGAAATTGTTATCGAAGCGGGTGAGCGTGGCAAAGTAACGATTGCTACCAATATGGCAGGTCGAGGAACCGATATTAAACTTGGTGAAGGAGTTCGCGAAGTTGGCGGCTTACGTATTATTGGTACAGAGCGTCATGAAAGTCGACGTATTGATAATCAGTTGAGAGGACGATCGGGTCGTCAAGGCGATCCAGGATCATCAAAGTTTTATATATCGCTTGAAGATGATTTAATGCGCATTTTTGGTGGACCTAAGCTTAAAACAACGATGGAACGCCTTGGTATGAAGCCAGGTGAAAGCATTGAGCATCGCATGGTTACTCGTAGTATTGAAAAGGCTCAAGAAAAAGTTGAGCTTCATAATTTTGATATTCGTAAACACTTACTTGAATATGATGACGTCCTTAATCAGCAGCGTATGGTTGTGTACCGTTATCGACGTGAAATACTTGAGGGTGCAGATCAGACCAA
>CAYSDC010000030.1:4841-13655 GCA_964429765.1 uncultured Pseudomonadota bacterium | reverse complement strand
CCAAAGAGCTTATCCGTGAAATGATTGGCGAAGTGTTACAGGGTATTTTTGCAGTCTATTGCAAAGGTTCTGTGTGTGATAATGAAGCGGTTATTCAAATCATTGAATCGATTGCTAAGTTGACCGGCTTGCCTAAAGAACTTCTTGAAAAGCCTGAATTTTTACAAGAGCGCAACAGTAGTGTGCTTGAAACAGCAATGACAGAGTTTTTAGTGTATGAGTATGATCAATTTAGGGCAACCGTCGATCCTGAAACCGTTGAGCAAGCTGAAAAATGGACACTTCTTGAAACAGTAGACCAGGCTTGGAAAATTCACTTACTTAATATTGATGAAATCAAAGAAGGCATTGGCCTGCGCGGTTACGGACAAAAGAATCCATTAATCGAATACAAAAAAGAGTCTTTTGCCATTTTTGAAGACATGATGAATCAAATTAAGTGGGATATCGTGAGTCGCATTTTCAGAATGAGACCGGATGATTTTTCTTCATCTGCGATTCAGCATATTGAGCACGCACGTGAAAAAGAGCTTGATGCTATCCAAATTGGCGGTGATGGTTCTGAGGATGCTGATGCAAAAACGGTTAAGCGTACAGCTCCAAAAGTGGGACGCAATGACCCTTGCTCATGTGGGTCTGGCAAAAAGTATAAGCACTGCTGTGGCAAAGAGTAACGAATTTTTACATGAATGCTCTTTTCTATTGTTTGGTACTTATTGTGCTGGGTTTCATGCTAGCTGTCGCTTGCAAGAAAAAGAATGCAGATGTTTTTCAACAAGCTCCACTTGTTATAGTCGGAGCTTCTGCTGCAGGAACAGCTGCACTCAAAGCATTGCTTGAGCAAAAGTACTCAGGCAAAATAATCTGGATTGCAGATCAGCTAGAAGATCCTTATTTTACCACAAAACTTCCGAGTATTTTTGAACAAACAAAAACGCTTAAAGATATCAGTTTTTTTTATCCAAAAACGTTGCCAAATAATGTGACTATGTTATTTGGCAAGCGGGTAACAGAAATATTGCCCGATCAGCATGTGGTTAGGCTACATGATGGTCAGGTTGTTGTTTATGACAAGTTATTGCTTGCGATAGGTATGGAATTTGAATTACCACCTGAGTATGCATTACCAAATATCCAAGGTATTTTTAAATTTGGTAGATTTACCGATATTCAGGCAATTGAAACCTATATTCAAAAGCACAATGTTCGCAGCGCTGTTGTCGTAGGCCTTGGTCTTACAGGCGTTGATACGCTTAATGGGCTGATTAAAAAAGGTATTAAAGCGCATATTGTTCAACGAAGTAATAAGTTACTTGATCGATATGTCAATGATGATGCTCAGCCATTTATTTGTGCAAGTCTTGAAAAAAATAATATAGATCTTCATCTTTCAAAGACGATTCAGTCTCTTGTTGTTTGGCCAGATAATCGAGTACAGAAAGTTGTTCTTAATGATGGAACAACAATTTTGTGTGATATGGTTATTGTTACAACAGGCCTTATTCTGCAAGAAAAACTACTACAAAATGCAAAAATTCAGATTGAGCAAAATCGTATTTGGGTTAATAGTTTGCAACAAACAAGCCGGAAAGATATTTTCGCAGCTGGAGACTGTGCACTGATTACTGATATCACCACAGGGGCTTTGCGTCCAAGCGCAAAATGGGTTGATGCACAAAATCAAGGGATTATTGCTGCCCATAATATGTCTGGCGCTCATGAAATGTATCAGGGTTCAACGTTTGTATTGGGAGCTCATTTTTTGGATACTGTGATTGTGAGTTGCGGCCCTATCAATAAAGCTGAACATTTTCAGTCAATTATAAAGCATACTGAGACAAGCTATGCGTTATTTTTACTTAAAGATGAATGCTTAAAAGGGTTTCTTTTGATCAATCTGTACGACAAAAGTATCATTCAAAAACTTAGACAATTCATTGAAGATAAGTCGTTTGTTACAAAGCAAATGCTTGAGGCTCTTTTACCTAAAACATAAAATATACAATAATCTATTCTAAAAAAAGGGGATGCAACGTGAAAAAGTTTTTATTAATTGTGTTAGCAGCTTTTTTGGGTTTAACGATTTCTTGTAATCAAGTACATGCAATGCAAGATCAAAATCAAAAAACATCGTTAATCAGGTCTGTCATGCAAAATCTGCAAAATAGCTTTGGATATGTAGGCGAAGTTTCGCAAAGAGCTTTGCAAATAGTAAGCAATACATTTCAAAATTTTTCGCCAGTTCAAAAAACTCTTCTTATTGTCTCTTGTATGGTTCTTGCAGAACATATGGTTGCAGGTGACAGTATGAGTTACAATACAATTGTTGATGAAGAGGGCGATTTTTATTTGCATGGTTATGATAATAATACCATTCTGACTATTTATGATCAGATATCTGATTTTATTGAACAAGGTCTAGCATCCTGTTTTGAGCTGGCAGATGCAAGTTTACAGGAATCAGAAGAAGCGGTATTTGAAGAATGTATGAACGAATTTGCTCAAGAGGTTTCCCAACGTTGCCAAGAATTTTCGATTTCAGCTAAAGAATGCGATGAAAATAAATGGTGGGCTCTAGCACAGTTTATTGTCTCAAAGTTGATTAAGCCGACTGAATAATAATTTAAGAAAGAGTTTTACAATGGATATGGTAGCATTTGCTGGATATTTTCTTATTCTATCGCAGCTTCTTTACATGGTATGTCTGTTGCCGCAAGTGGTAACGAATTATACCGTAAAATCGGGAACAGGGTTGAGTGATCTTTTTGCAATTGGCTACTTAAATGGCCATTTTGCGCAGCTCTTTTACGTATTTTGTTTGGACTTACCTATGGGATATAAAATTTTTGTCCCTGTCCAATTCTCAATTGTTTTGATACTGATTTTTCAGCGACTTTATTATGATCGCTTCGTCAACCGAACATTAACTATTTTTTATGCTGTAAACATTGTTTGTGCGCTTGCGCTTATCCCTGTTGCATGCAGAATCCCTCTCATTTGTGGAGTTGCTCATGGTTGGCTTGCGCTTATTATTTTTAGCTTGAGTCAGATACCGAAAATTTATAAGCTTTATTCCACACGTAGCGTTCAGGGTTTTAGTTTTTTGTTTGTCGTGGTAATGGGATGCGGAAGCGTTCTTGAACTTGCGGGCGCGATGATTTTAGGATTACCAACGCAAACAATCTTTAATGCTGTTCGCAATACATCGTTTGTTGCAGCTTGTCTTGGTGCATTTTGTTTGTATAGACGTCGTCGTAATGCAATACATTAAAGTATTTACTCTGATTTAAAGGCTCTTTCTAAACTATTGATATATTAACAGTTATTGTGTTGAAATAAGTAAAGAAAAGTTCACGGTCACATTCTAAAGGGGGAGGGGACTACGATGAACTACACGATTTATTGGATACTTATTGTTGTATCTGTTTTGGGATCATCTACGATTGTGCTCGATATAAATTCAGCAGAAGAGGCTGATCGATTGGCTATGGTTCCAATATTGCTTGCAGAGGGAAATCTACCTCGAGAAATGCGTAAAGCAGAGTTTTGGGGTTATCAACTTTCTCGTGAATTTAAAAAAATGGCCAATCAGTTGTATATGGCAATACAACATCTGGAGCAGTGGGACTTTAGATATCAGCTTATTTTTTTTGGAAAAATTAAACGATTTCAGTATGCATCTTGTCAAAAAGGTAGTGAACAAGATGGCAAGCTTGAAGCTATTTTTGCTGAGTTGGGCATGTGGGCAACATGGGAAGCTGTGATTAGGCGTAAATTTGCAAGAGCCGATCAAAAGCTAATGAACGATTTAATTAATTCTCTGAAAGCTAAATTTGGTCTAACGGTTATCGATTTCGCAACAAACCATGAAACACGAATTATAATTAAGCATAAGCTTGCGCAAGATTATGGGCTTGAAGTGGATACGCTTTCTGATGGGTTTGCATTTGTGCATGTTATTAATGAATTTGTAAGTTCTGTAAATAAGGTTCTTGATCCATGTATTTGTACAATTTTATAAGCTACTTAGACACTCGATGAATAAAAATTGTCTGATATACTGCATTTACGTTTAAAGTACATCTCATTTCTCTACTGGTATATAAATATGCTTGATCGATCTGCTCTTGCGCGTGAAATTAACGATGTATCGGAAAAACTTTTTACAGCTCAAGCTTTTCCGAATCTTATGTCTGAGGAAGAGTGGAGAATGCTTGTTACGCATCAACTTTTTTTGGCAACTGTCGATGAGGCTCGTGCATCACAAAATCTTGTTTCATGGGACGGAAGCCTTGCTGATACTTATCCCGTTGATCCGCTAACGCAAGACTATGCGGTGCTTGCAGTAGATGGGTCGCAAATCTATCCAGATCGTCACATCATTGGTGTTGGATGCTATTTGCTCAATGCCGGTGGCTGTTTGCTTAAGTATGGTTCACCAAGTAAAGCAACTCTGTTTTCACATCCTCGAGTCCGCGTTCCCGAAGGTGATGAAGAAGAGCAAGCCTTTGCGCCAGAACTTGTTGACCTCACACGAGAAGCGTATGAATTTGAAGTATTGCTGGAGCAAGCGCTGCTTTGGAGACTGGATAACCCGGGTAAGCCACTTGTTTGTTTGATTGATGGAAGCATTGTTTTTTGGCATTTGGAGAATAAGTCACCCGATCTACGCAATAAATTTTTAAGTATTTATCTAGACTTTTTAAGTTCATGTAAAGAGCATGATATCATTATTGCAGGCTACTTGAGCTTGCCAAAAAATAGAGAGCTTGTGCATGTAGTACAAGCGGGTTTGTGTTCGTATGAGGCTTTTTCAGTTTCAGGTTTAGTGGGTTTACAAAAACAGTATTGCCCTGATTTAAGCAAACTCACCGACACGCAGTTGGTGCAGAGCTTCTTGCCCGAAGGTTCTCGAACTACGCTGATTGCAAGCTGTGCAAATATTGTTCAAGCCTATCCGGCAGTACTTAAACCACATTTTTTTTATCTAGACGTCGGTCAAGAGGTTGCTCGTGTTGAAGTTCCTGCTTGGATTGCTCAGCAGCCCGATGTGGTCAATTTAATTGCGCAGGTTTGTTTAGATCAAAGCATTAAGGGACAAGGGTATCCGGTTGCCTTGGCTGAATCGCATGAGCAGGCCGTTATTAAAGGGCCTGATCGAGATTTTTTCTATCATTTAATTTGCAAAATTGGTATGGAGCAGAATCGACGTATTGGGATGTCGCAAAAGAGTTTGAAAAAGCGCTCTATGGCGGTCTAATCTTTTTTTTAAAGTAGTTATCGTTTAGCTTGTTAGCTTGCTTTTCAAAGAGGTCAAATCGGCTGAAATTTTTTCTAGCTTCTTTTTCAAATGAGTTAGATTTGTTTGCAGAGTTGCTAGAGAATTTGTTAATGAGCTCTTATTTGATGATTGATGATCAGCGAGTGCGTTGATTTTTAGGAGATATTTTTGGGTGTCTCCTGCAAACCTTAGATTAATCCAGGCTTCCAATTCCTTCTTACTTGTGCAGCCATTTTTTTCGAGTAACTTCTCGAAAAAAGATGAAATAGCTGGCGTCGGTTGCTTTGTATTGAGATCGGGAATAAGCATTTTAAAATAATTATTACACGATTTTGAGTTGAAACGATTATTCTTGCTGATTGCATTATCTCCAAGGTTGATGATTTTAGCAAGAATATCATCCGCTGTAGGTATCGTTTTTGTCACTTCAACTTCTGGAGTTGCTGGTGTTTCCTGCGGCATTGGCTCTGTTGGTTTGCCGTATGTATCATTCAGATTCTTAAGAGATTTCCAGTGTTCAAGCTTAATGTCTTGCAGTTTTACACGAGCCGCATTCAATTTTTTTGTTGCTTTATTTAATTTCTTTTCGTATTCGGCTATGAGATATTTGTAACCATCTTTCATGTTTTCAAATATCTCAGTCTTTAGCTTATCCTGATATTTTACTATTTCTTCGTTTGATGTTTTTATCTGTTCTTGAGCCATTTTGAGCGAGTGTGTAAGTTCATTTTCTTCCAGCTCATGTTTCGCTTGAAGTTCAGTTGAAGCCATTTTATATTCAAAATCCTGTCTCATTTTTTCCATTCTAGCAGCAAACTGCTCAGCTGATTGAGCGGTTTGTGATGAAGTTGTAGTTGGAACTTTTCCAGAGATATCATATTCTCGTCGACTATCTGGATCCGAGAGAACCTTATAGGCTTCGCTTATTTCTTGAAATTTTACCTGAGCTTCTGGTTCTTTATTTTTATCAGGGTGCCATTTGAGAGAAAGTTTGTGGTAAGCCTTTTTGATTTCGGCAGGTGTTGCTGTGTTGGAAACGCCTAACCTTGTATAGAAAGAATTCATGGCCATACATTGATTAAATAAGGTCATTATCATCAAGAGTATAAAAATTAATTTCATGACAATCTTTTCGTAATTTACGAATTAACTTTAATCTTCCCATAATATTTTAAAATTAAATTCGGCAGAAAATTAAAGGTTATATTATTTTTATCTAATTCTATTGCTTCGGCATCATAACGCGCTTGGCTGCTGAAGGTTATTTGGCCATCAAGGATAAGACTTCCTTGCGTTATATGGAGACCAGTTCTTGTTGTGTGTATTTCACATCCATTAAGATACAAAGTTCCTTCAGAATCAACTTCAAATTTTCTCCTGCCACCAATTGAGTCATAGCTAAAAGTGATACCCGTATCAATTTTTAACTGAGCGTTATTAACAATGTTTGATCTATTTGGAGAAACATAAGAAAAAATATGATTCATTCCAGAAAGGACAACTTGAGAGTAAAAGTTGAGCGTCCCACAGGTAAATGAATAATCATCTGTAAGTTGCATTTCAACATCTTGCAAGATAAGTGTCGCACTAGGTCCAAAGCATTTAATATTACTTTTATGTAAGTTGCCAACGCCATGTAAAGTCATGTTTTTGAGCATTAGCGTTGTTCCTGGCATGATGCTCAGCGCGTCATAGCTTGCCATTGAAAGTTCTTGTCCCTGTCCATCAATAACGATGAGTCCGCCTGCAAAAGTCCATGTGTTGTTTAAATCAATACCATAGGTAAAGCCATCTCTGCTGACAGGAAGCTCAATGATAGTTCCTGTTCCAAAGATAAGGTTGCCATTTGCTATAGGGTCATAACATGTTGGGGAAAAATCTTTCAAGGTGACGTTTTTTAGTGTGAGCGTTGCATCAGGGGCAATATTTATGAGCTTTCGACTTCGAGCAAAAGCTATTGTACAGCCTTTACCGTCAAAGACGGTTGTCACAAGAGCAGAAAATGTATGAGTTGAGTCGACAAAAATATTTGAAGCACTTGCAAGATTGACGATTGAGTTGCTGTTTGTTCGTGAGATGTTATTGATGTTTATAGTTGCGTTACTGTTCGCATTATTTCTGCTTGCAAGTGTTACGAGTGTATTGGAGTTATTCTTGTTCAAATAAAGCACGGTATTGCTGTTATTTTTAGCTGTGAATAGCAATGCATTACTGTTAGTACGGATTAATGTGCTTAATGATAATGAGCAGACAATACCATTATTCACCGATGCAACATTTTTTCCTCCAGGATTGTTAGCAGCATTTACAAGAGGTTGAATATTATTTCCATCGTTGAATGATAATGTGTCGTAGAAGAGCGTAACCTGGTCGATTGATAATGTTGCTTGGTTAGCAAATGTCAGCGTTTTGTTTCCGGTTACAACTCGTGAAACTGATTCTACGTAGATAGAGCCGGTTGTAAAGGTTAGATTAGAGAAGATTTCCAATTCCGCTGTTGATAATCTGAGTGTTGACGTTTTGTTTTCAAAAATAATATTGCCAATTCCAAGGCCGCGAATTTTTATATTGCTTGCATAAAGTGTTGTTCCATTTTTGATAAGAATGGTACCACCAGCGCTTAGATCAAGTACATTTCCATTTCCATTTAAACGGGCAAGCGCTCCAGTAAAGGTCCAGATTCCAGAAAGCTTTGTTCTTCCATTGAGCACTATGTCGCTTGCATCAAGCCAATCTAGTGTATGGGTAAGATGTAGGTTTTTTCCACCAAATGCAAATCGATTTCTATTTAAAACTATACGGCCTGATCCCGTTAATGTTCGATCATCTCCCAAGATCAGTTGATCTCCCAAAATAATAGTTCCTCTATTCATTGCAATGTTTGAGGTGAGTGCTCCTTGCATAAAAAGGGTGATGCTGCTGAGCTGGTGTGATAAGTTGATTGAATTTGGGTCTGTAAAAAAAGGAGATCCTTGTATAGTATTTCCATTACGGACAACTGCAATTTTTCTTGAAAACATACCAGGGGCTATGCGTAAAGAATGATTGCTGACAAGCGTAATAGGAGTAGTTACGTTTCCGATAAAGTTTCCTGTTAGCAATGCCGGCGTCCCCTGATTTTCAAGTACTCCCGTGGAGAAGATTATGCTTGATCCTTGAACAGTCCCGCTAGATTCAAGTGTTCCATCCCATGTTGGAATAGATGTATTGACAATAAATTTACCGGAATTAACTTTTATTCGAGATTCACGGGATGAAAATGAAATATTTGCTGATAAGGAAAAAGAAAAACAACTCAAAAGAATAAGGTTACAGAACGTTTTTTGAGTTGTTTTACAAAAGTTTTTAATAAAAATCATCTTAAACTCCATATCTCAAATGGTGCACGTTATGTGGCCATGAACTGGACTTAAGATTTGCAATACTCTTGAGTAAAAATCAAGGGTTCTAAAATTGAATCAGAGCTAAAAATATTGATAGAGCAATTCGAACATTAATGAGTTTTTTGAATTATTTTGCAAGCTGAATATGTT
>CAYSDC010000030.1:3348-4831 GCA_964429765.1 uncultured Pseudomonadota bacterium | reverse complement strand
GGTATGATTATCGGTGATATGGATAATAAATCTGGAGCTACTTTTTATGATTATTTTACTTGAAATTGTTATTGACCCAAAAATCATCATCACCCATTAGCTGCTCGTATCAGGTGTTTTTTGCTTGAATATGGGAGTTTATTCTCTGTTTTTTCAAAAAAAGTTATAAAAAAAGTTATTTTTTCTGTAGGCAATTTTTTCGCGTGGGGTTCATTTACATGAATACTCGCCTAAAAAGATTTAAAAATTAAGGATATTGTATGATTTTTGGCAATAATGTAACGCTTCACTTTGGAGATCGAGATCTTTTTGATCATCTCTCATTTTCGTGGGATCAAAACGATAAAATTGGTCTTATTGGCCGCAATGGAGCCGGGAAGTCAACGCTTTTAAAGGCAATTGCAGGTATCATACAGCTCGATGAGCATAGAGCGCGGCAAGCGTTTTGCCTATCTTCCACAGGAAGTGGTTCTTGCATCGCAAAAATCTGTTCTTGATGAAGCGTACACCGCATTTGCGGAACTTGTTGCCCTGCGTGACGAGGCAGTTGTGCTTGAAGCGCGCATTGATGAAGGTCTTTCAGAAGCTGAAGCACATGACGTTCTTGAGCGGTACGCTAGTGTTCAAGAGCAATTGCAAAATTATAATCCTGAAAACCTTATGGTTGAAGTAAAAAAAGTACTTACTGGATTAGGCTTTACTCCTGAAAAAATGGAAGATTCCGTTGATTCATTAAGCGTTGGCTGGAAAATGCGTTTGGTCTTGGCTAAGTTGTTACTTTCTAAAGCTGACTTTTACCTCTTTGACGAACCTACTAACCATTTGGATATTGTCGCCAAAGACTGGTTTGTTTCATTCTTAAAAGAATCAAAATCAGGCTTTGTATTGGTTTCTCACGATCGTTATTTTCTTGATAACGTCTGTGATTACATGTATGAACTTGATCGTGGTCAAGGCAAAACATACTACGGTAACTATGCTGCATACGAAACTCAAAAGGCTCAAGCTAAAGAACAGATAGAAAAAGCTTATGAGCAGCAACAGCGCGAAATTAAGCAAAAAAAAGAAACAATAGAACGCTTTAAAGCTAAGGCATCCAAGGCTGGCATGGCACAGTCCATGATGAAGCAACTCGATAAACTTGAGCTCATCGAGCCGGTAGCAAAGCCGCCGTCAGTGACACTCAACTTTAGCCATGTGCAGCGCTCAGGAAAGATTGTGCTTGTCGTTAAAGATTTATCGAAAAAATTTGGCGATCACACTATTTTCAAAAATGTCTCTTTTGAGGTTCCATGTGGAGAAAAGGTTGCTTTAGTAGCAGCAAATGGTGTTGGTAAATCAACATTGCTTAATTTGATTTGTGGGAAGTATTCGCTTGAAACCGGTTCAGTATCAATGGGATACAATGTATTTCCGGCGCTCTTTGAACAAGATCAAGATAAAGTTCTCAATCATAAAAAAACGGTCTTGGAAGAAGCTGAAG
>CAYSDC010000030.1:1518-3338 GCA_964429765.1 uncultured Pseudomonadota bacterium | reverse complement strand
TTTTGTTTCCAGGTGATGATGTAAAGAAAAAAATTGGTGTTCTGAGCGGTGGTGAAAAAAACCGTGTTGCGATGGTTAAGGTGCTTTTGACTGAAGCAAATTTTCTCATCTTGGACGAACCAACTAACCACTTGGATCTTGACTCTAAAGATATTTTGCTACGAGCGCTCAAGCAATTTACTGGAACGATTTTGTTTGTATCTCACGATCGTGATTTCTTGAATAGTCTGGCAACCACTATTATTGAACTGACTCCTGATGGTGCCCGTACCTACAAAGGAAATTACGATGAATATTTGTATCGTAAGCAAATGATTTCAGGAGCAGTGGATTCTTCGACTCCTGCTGGCAAAAGCGCTCAACAAGAACAGAAAAAAGTTACTCAAGCAGCTGCTCCAGTAGTTAATAGCAAAGAGGCGTACGAATTACGTAAAAAAATTAGTAACGTTACAAAAAAAGTGGAACGTCTTGATGCTGAATTTGCTGAACTAACCGGCAAACTTGGATTTTTTGCATATGGATCAGATCAATATAACAATGTTCTTGATCAGCAGCGAAAAGTACAAGAAGATAAAGCTAAGGCAGAACGAACGTGGGAAGAGCTACAAGCTCAGCTCGAACGTTTGTAATACTCGATTTGATATCATAATAAGATCTTAATAAAAAAGCTCACCATCCGGTGAGCTTTTTTATTGCTTGAAATTTTATGAATAATGGGGCTAATGTCATGTTGTTAGTAACAATTTCATGAGACATTACGTTTGTAAGGAAAGCAGTGAAGAAGATAGTTTCCCTATTTTTAGTATTTGTTATGAGTGCTTTATTGGCGCAAACAGTATCAGCGGTTAAGTCTGGCCCTGTTGGGTTTCTCGTTCATAGAGAAGTAGATTCATTACTGCGAGATACCATGCGCTCTGGTAGTCTAAGCGCTCGTACAAAGTTAAGGTTTGAACTTAAGACTCTTTCTACTATTTTATATTTTCTTTCTATTCAATACGATTTGGGCTCAATATCTAGCGATATTGGTGATTTTCCTTATCAATTTCTTTTACTTGATACTATCGGGTACTTGGACGGTCAATTATATGGCGGTGAAAAAGGTCCAATAGAAGAACATCTCATGATGCTCGATTGTTATAACATTATGAGAAAAATCTGTGATAAATTTGAAGAACTTTCAGATATAAAAACTAAAATACCAAATGGAATAAGGAAATTAAGCTGGAAAGAAAAAATTGCACATCTTTATAATTTGAAAGATATAGAACAACAAATTTTTGATGTCATAAGAAACAACCGAGTAATCGCTAGTGGGCAAGTGGATGAGAGGAAAAGCGTTTGCTTTGAGAAGCTAGACCAGCAAATTAATTATAAAAAAATTTCTGATTTGAGCACATACAACAAAACGACTGATAGTTCTCATTTCCAATGTAATATTTTTCAAAAATTGTATCAGGACCTTGAGATAAAAATTCAAGATCCTGATTGTGATTTTACAAAATTATATGAATGGCATATGAAGCTTTATGCAACACACTTTTTGCTGCAGACTTGGTGATTTTCTTATTTAAACGTTGAATCTCACATTTAACAAATCACCATCTTGCACGATGTATTCTTTGCCTTCGGTGCGAATTTTACCAAGTTGCTTGAGCTGTGCTTCGCTTCCTGCAGCAATAATATCGCTGCAATTGTATACTTCTGCACAAATAAAACCGCGCTCAAGGTCCGAATGAATTTCACCGGCAGCTTGAGGTACTTTGGTGTTTATGGGAATGCTCCACGCATGGGCTTCTTTTGGTCCACAGGTGAAGAATGTG
>CAYSDC010000030.1:0-1424 GCA_964429765.1 uncultured Pseudomonadota bacterium | reverse complement strand
TCGCTCATTTGAGCGAGTTCGGCTTCAATTTTTGCTGAGACTGGAATAACTTTTTCAGCACCAAAATGGGCAATAAGTGCTTTGTAGTGAGGATTTGATTCGTATTGTTTCCCAACATAATCATCTTCAGAGACGTTGGCTATAACAAGAAAGTTTTTTCCTGAAAGCAAAGGAATGCCTTGAATGCCATCTTTTTTTGCTTGTTGAACAAGTCCAATAACAGCATGCAAGTCCCCTTGGTCAAGCGCTTTATGAGCATCTTGTAAGAATTTGAGTTCTTGTTCCATCTCTTTGATTTGTTGTGCTGGACCATGTTTGTGTTTTTTCATCAGAGCTTCAACACGCTCTATGCGCTTGGCTACAGATTCCATATCCTTGAGCATGAGTTCGGCATTGATGACATCAAAGTCGCTGATAGGGTCAACTTTGTTGTGAACGTGCAAGATATCATCATCTTCAAAACAGCGCAAAACGTGTAGTACGAGGTCAACGTCCATAATGTGGCCTAGAAATTGGTTTCCAAGACCTTCTCCTTCTGCAGCACCTTTAACCAGACCAGCGATATCAACAAATGAGACAGAGGCTGGAAGAATTTTTCCTGAACCAAATATTTTGGCAAGCTTGGTGAGCCGTTCATCGGGGACATTGGTTATGGCAATATGTGGATCAATAGTGCTTTTTAACGCTTTAACAAAATGGATAGTTTTCTGCTGGGATGCTTGATTTTGTTAAAGCGTTAAAAAGTGTTGATTTTCCGACATTTGGAAGCCCTACAAGACCTGCGCGGATTGCCATAAAACCCTCATAATTACGAAATAATAGTTAGATTAAACAATTTTAAAAAACTAATGATAGCACAATTGCTAAAATTTGTTACGAAGCCATAAAAAGTTAACATTTCACTCTTGACTATTATGGTAAATTATTGATTAAGTAGATGAGTATTTAAGAATTTTTGTATTGGAGTATTTTTCGGAGAAGAGTAAGGAGAGCGTTGTATGAAGAATAAATTATGTTATGTAAGAAACATTTTAAGCTATGTGGCTATTTTGTTTCTTTTTTTTGCCAAGCTTGCGGCTACAAGTTTAGATGGGACCGCTGGAGTTGTTTATCAAAATGAGCACTATGTTTTTCGCAATGGAGATATTGCGCAGGGATTTGTTCGACTTAATGGTGGATTTACTATTTTGCCTGCTGCTCAGGCGACAATGGATATGGTTGTATCTGTTTCTCGAGGTATTGATTTGCGTGAAACAGGAAAGCTGCAGTTGATTAAGGATCTGGTTCTTGATAGCGGTGTGACTTTTTCTACCGGTGGGTATCTTAATGGACGTGGCTATGCCTTAGATTTCAGAGGTACGTTTACGATGCCTTGGAATCAAGTATTGCATTTAACAAGCGATACTATCATTGATGGCAAGGGT
>CAYSDC010000029.1:11383-15068 GCA_964429765.1 uncultured Pseudomonadota bacterium | reverse complement strand
AACAATCAAATGATAAAAACGAGCGCCACCAACAGTTACGTCAGTGGCGCGAAAAAGCGGACTTGTTAGAGCCCTAGCGGTTAGGAGTAGATCCGTCGGAGGTGCTTTTCGGCAGTGGAAGTCTGTCTAGACTGATCTGGTGAGAACCCCACGCCTGACGAGCCGGGTCTTCCGACCTAAGTCCCGGTGGAGTACCCCGCGAACGCCGAGGTGTTTGGGGAGGATCGTCCTCCTCCCTATGCTCGCCCAAAAAAATCGAGGAGCCTAAAGGATTTTTGCCGTGCGGCATCACAAATCTCCTACCCCATGTTGAGTGGGGAAAATATATAATAGCTTTTTTTAAAAAACAAATCTAGATGTCTGAACAAAATTATTAGACACTAATTATTCTATTATGATAACCTTGAGACACATTACGAATTCTTCTATAGATAATGTTAAGAAAATATGAACAAAACTCTTTCAACAATCTACTCAGAGCATCATCGCAATAATCGAGGTGAAGATTTTGGACTTTTTTTAGAAGAGCGCGGTAAATTATTTAGCAGTCTTATTGGAAAAAATAAAAGTGTGCTCGATATTGGTTGTCGAGATGGCGCACTAAGCAAATTTTACAAAGAAGATAATACCCTACTTGGTCTCGATATCGATGAATACGCGATGAGCCGTGCAAACGAAAAAGGCGTAGCCACACTTCTCACAGACTTAAATGCTGATTGGCAAATTGGCAAAGAAAACAATTTTGACATCGTTGTCGCATCTGAAATCATTGAACATCTTTATAATCCGAAGAAAATATTTTACAGACTCAATACGATATTAAAAACCGGTGGAATACTCGTCGGATCCGTGCCAAATGCATTTAGAATAAGTTGCCGTGTTCGATATTTTTTGGGAATAAAAAAAGGAACTCCTCTTGAAGATTTAACTCATATAAATCAATTTTCTCTAAACGAAATAAAAATTTTACTAACTGAAGCAGGTTTCAAAGAAATAACTTTTTACACACTCCCCTCATTTCGTGGAAAATTGCTGGCAAAGTTTTTTCCAAGTCTTTTTTCTTACATGATTATCTTTAGTGCAAAAAAATAGCACTAAAAAAGCAAATCTACAACTTGTGTAAATTTTTGTAAATTTCTACAATTTCCCTCGTCATCTTATCCCACGAAAAATCACTAACACGACAAAAACCTTTCTCAACACAGTTGCTACGCAACATTCCATCTTTTAACACCTTGTTAAGTGCGAAACTAATTGAGTGAAAGTCGAAGGGGTCACAGACCACAGCTCCATTATTCGCAATTTCAGGCAAGGAGGTGTTATTTGAAATAACAACAGGAACGCCGCAAGCATAAGCCTCCAAAACAGGTAGTCCAAATCCTTCATGAAGCGATACATATGCCAAGACTGAAGCAGCACTGTAAACGGCAGGTAGATCTGCCTCCTCAATAAATGGTGCGATCAAAACCCTTTCGTTAAGATTAAGTTTTTTTATTCTTTTCTCTACCTCATTGGAATATTCCGGCAAATGTCTGCCTCCCACAATAACGAGATATTCACTGCATCCTTTAGAAACAAGTTCGGCATAGGCTTCCAACAAATTTAAAACATTCTTATGTGGCTCAAGTCGTCCAACAGATAAAATGTATGGTGTTTTAATTTTATACACTCCCTCAAGTCGTTCCCGCACAGATCTGGTAACTTCTACTTTTTTGAAGCCAGGATCTATCCCGTTGTAAACAACATGCACGCGCTTAGGATCGATCCTGAAATATCTAACAATTTCATCACGCGCATAACTTGAAACAGCAACCAAAGCATGCATTCTTTGGTGCAAGAATCGATTCGTGAATTTAAACAAGTACTCCCCAATCCCCATTGGATGCAGATTCAACATGATCCCAGCGTCATGGGGTGTAATAACAACATGTTTTGCATTAGCTAACAAGTAGGATGGCCACACACGAGGCTGTAGATAATGTACAACATCAAATCTTTTATCGCATAAGCGATGTTTTAACCAAAACCATGTTTCGCTAATCATTGCTGACGCAAAAGGAAGGTGGAAGCGGCGCATTAATAACTCCGGATATTTATTATATATCGGATCATCTGTTTTTATTTCATGAATTAATGTGAACTCAAACTCGCTACTAAAGCTTGAGATTCGTTCTAAAAAACGACGTGACACTAAACTGGTACCTCGCGCCCTTCTGTTATCAATATTTGTTGTAATGAGGGCAACGCGAATACGCTTAGACACACTAAACGCTCTTAATGAACTCTGTAACTTTTTCCATCACATAATTAAGATGCTCTTCTCGTAAACCATGATGACATCCCAAAAGCATGCTCTGAGCAAGAATAATGTCTGCATTAGTCAGATCTCCAACTACTCGACGCGGAACATTTGCATAAGGAGGGTGGCGTAAAATATTTCCCGAAAATAACACACGAGTCTGAATCTTATTGTCTTCAAGATGGCGCATGAAATCGACGCGTTTTATTTTTGACTCAGGTCGAATCGTAAGAGGAAAAGCAAGCCATCGCACATCTGCCCCAGGCAATTCCCGTGGTAAAATAAAATGTTCTGGAAACTGCGAAAAGAATTTATACAATGTAGCAAAATTCTGCTTACGAATTTGCGCAAACTCTTCAAGTCGTTCTAGCTGGACTAACCCAAATGCAGCCTGCAAATCAATTGGCTTCAAATTATATCCAAGCTTGGTAAAAATAAATTTACCATCATGAGGAACACCCTGCAAATCGAATGCAAAACGCTTATCTGGCGTTTCATCAAAATGTTCCGGAAGCGCTCTTCCCCAATCGCGTAAAACATTCGCATCTTTTACCTGCTCTTCTTTTTTAAACATCACCATTCCACCCCCTCCTGCAGCAGTGATAATGTGCGATGCGTAAAAGCTTGTTGTACTTGCATCAGCATACATTCCTGTTGGCTCACCATTGATTGAGCCTCCGATACTATCACAACTATCTTCAATAAGAACTAGATTATACTTATCAGCGATGCTGCGCAATCTTTTCATGTCATTAAGATTCCCAACAAGTTGTGGAATCATTAACGCAACCGTTTTAGGTGTAATTGCAGCTTCTACACTATCGATATTTGTATTATATGTATCAAGATGTACATCAACAAAAACAGGAATCAGACCTAGCTGAAGCAAAGGATTAACCGTGGTTGAAAAAGTACATGCAGGAGTGATAACCTCCCCACCCGCAGGAAGATTAAACGATTGAACTGCCAGAAGATTCGCTGCTGATCCAGAATTCACAAATAAACCAAATGGTTGCCCAAATTTATCCGCAACTGATTTTTCAAAACGGCGCGAGTAGTCACCCGGCACCAACCAATCTGAATTTAACGATTCAAGTACTGCAGCAATTTCCTGCTCACCATATATAGCACGGCTATACCACACCCAATCTTTACCAGGAACAAATGATGAATTTTCAGCCATAGATTTTTTATTGCATTTATAATATTTGTTAAACCCTACTCTTGTCAACTAAGCCGCTCTCAATTACCGCCGAATAAAGACCTTCGGTTTGCTTTATTATAATGTCTATCGTATAAAATTCCCGCACTCTGTTGCGTGCTTGTGATGTAATACGAGGAATCAAATCTCTGTGTAAATCATACCATGCAAGTGCCGAAGCATAC
>CAYSDC010000029.1:6955-11373 GCA_964429765.1 uncultured Pseudomonadota bacterium | reverse complement strand
CAACGAGCTTGTTTACAAGAGGCACATCTGCGCTCACAATAGGAATGCCTGCAGCAGCAGCTTCGATCAAGGCTGTATTTGGCCCAACCCAAACACTCCCATTTTTCAGCCGAGAAAACGCTTGGACATAGAGATCTGCAGATGACAATAGCTCATAGATATCATCGCGCACGCCTAAAAAATGCACACGGCCTTCGACACCAAGATTTTTCGCAAGAACTCTGAACTCATCCTCAAGCGGTCCCCATCCAGCAAATGCAACATGGTACTCCGCTGATAAAAATTTCATAGCTCCTATAACCTCTTGGTGCCCCTTCCATGAAATAAGACGAGCCGTCATCAGTATAAGCTTATCATGCTCTGTAATTCCTATTGAACGTCGTTTTTCTTCACGATTACAATTTTTCCCTACCTGCTCTATTTTTTCTAAATCAACACCCGCAACAATAGAGAAATGCCGTCGCCCTTTCTGCCACAAAACCTTATCAAAACACTCAGATGAGCCACCATAGTGAAGCTCAATACCTTCTGTAGCACCAACCCAAGCTTTAGCCAAAAATAGTGTGATCTTATCAAGCCAGTACACTTTTTTTGAATAGGCCACTGGTAGATTACACTGGGTGCTAATTATATTTTTGAAACCCGCAATTCGTGACGCAATTCGCCCCACAGTACCAGCATAAGGTAAAAAAGTATGCACAACATCCGGCTTTTCACGTCGCAACAAGCGTATAAGTCGTAAAAATTCTCCGATGCTGAATTTCTGTCGTCCACCTATCATTGTTACCTTTGTATTTGTTTTTAACAAATCACTCAAAAGCGTTTTTGACTCGGAGGGAAAATTATTCTCAGCTTTAAGAGTTACAACATGCAAATCAAATTCATTATGATTAATATTTTTTGCAATATCTAAAATAATACGCTGAGCTCCTCCACGCAATAATTCATTTACTATAATTAAAATCTTCTTCTTGTTCATATTTTTTGTTCAAGCGCTGATAAAACTAGCTTCACCATATTATCAACCGTTATTCCATAGCGCTCCAAAAAATACTCCTGACTACCTACACCTTTCGGAAATTCGTCTGAAACTGCAACTGGGATACAGTGTGTTTCTATTCGATTAATTACCAAAAACTCTGCAACAGCCGCAAATAAACCACCTTTTAAAAAATGCTCTTCTACTGTAAGAAACACCTTTGCTTTAGCAGCTTGTCTAATTATTTTTTCATCCAGAGGTTTTATAGTAGGCATGCTAATTACCCCACAGTTAATACCCATTTCTTTAAGCCTATCTGACGCCATACACGCAAAAGGAAGTTGTCGTCCACAAACGATAATTACAGCGTCAGACCCTTCACGAATCGTAATTGCTTGTCCTAGACATATTCCACTAGAGCTCTGATGGACCAAAGGCTCTCCTCTCTTTGCAATACGAATATATGCAGGCCCTCCACGCTTATAAGTTTCACGAACAAGAGCTCTTACCTCATGTGCGTCGCCCGGACACATAACCGCCATATTTGGTAGCAACCTCATTGCACCAAGATCTTCGAGTGGCATATGTGTACACCCAAAAGTACTGTAACTGAAAGAGCTGCCACCTCCAATAATAAAAATAGGGAGATTCTGATAACAAACATCTACACGAATCTGTTCATAAGGACGCAGCGTTGCAAATGTCGAAATGGAATATACAAAAATCTTCTTACCCGCTAGTGCTAAACCAGCTGCAACACTAATCAAATTCTGTTCTGCAACACCCACATTTAAGAATTGCTCCGGCATTTTTTTTTGGAAGTCCTCAAAAACTGCGTATCCAAGATCTCCCGTCAATAACATTACATCAGGATCGTTTTGAGCAATTCTTGTCACCTCATCAACAAATGCAAGTCGCATATCAATACAAAATTTTAAGCGCCGCTCCCAAGTCTTCTTGTTTGAGATTTTTGTAATGCCAATCCAAAGTTCCTTCCATATACGAAATTCCCTTACCCTTTATCGTATGAGCAATAACTACCGTTGGCATATCTTTTTTTATTGGTATCTCTGTAAGAACTGAATATAATTCATCTAAATTATGACCATCAACTTCTTTAACAGACCATCCAGCAGCGACCCATTTATCTGCAAACGGTTCAAGATCTAAAACATCTTTAGTCGTACCAAAGCTCTGAATCTTATTATAGTCAACGATAGCAATAAGATTATCCTGCTTTAAATGACCTGCTAACAATATAGCCTCCCACGTTGACCCTTCATCACATTCTCCATCACTTAAAATCACAAAGGAGCGCCACGACTTCTTATTACTCCGAGCTGCAATTGCCAGCCCTAATCCTATCGATAAACCGTGTCCCAACGAACCGCTCGTTGCCTCAACACCTGGAATCGAGTTTAGGACTGGATGCACGCTAATCTTTGACCCATTCTTTCCATAATCTTCTAAGAGTTCTTTTGAAATAAACCCTCGCTCAGCTAAGACAGCATACAACCCAAGACCCCCATGCCCCTTACTTAAAATACAACGATCGCGAGATGGGTCTTGAAAATTTGCAGGATCAATATTCAATATTCCAAAATATAATGTTATCAAAATATCTATTGGCGAAAGAGAAGAACCTATGTGACATGCTCCGCTTTGAGATGCCGTAATAAGAACTGTCTTACGAGAAGAAAGAGCGTGGGCAGCAAAGCTGATCTTATTTTCCTCACTGAGACGCATATAGATGTTTATTATCTCTAATCCATTCCACCGTCTTACGCGCTCCCTCGACGAGTGAAATCGAGGGGTGCCACCCAAGAACTCTCTTTGTATGCTCTAAATTTGCTTGCCACCTAATTCCATCAAAGCTTCGACTCTCTAAATTACCCCATTCAAGTTTTTTTTCTGAACCTGTTTGTTCTTGTAACACATTTACCATCTCCTTAAGTGTTGTCTCAACTCCAGAACCAATATTAAATACTTCGCCAATAATTTGCTTTTCCGAAACAAGAAGCATTGCTGAAACAACATCATCAACATGAATAAAATCTCGCGTTGTCTCAGGATTTGAAAGCGCTAAAGCATTGTCATTTAAAAATGCCAATGTCGCAGCAGGAATCAATCGCGTTCTAGCTTCATACGGACCATAGACTGAAAAAAACCTAAGTGTTGTTATAGGGACTTTTTTTTCCCTCGCTAAATGCTGACCATAAAGAGTTACCCATGCTTTTGCAGTGCCATATCCTGTGTTTGGCTCCAACGTCATATCCTCGGACATGATATCAATTTTTGAGCCGTATTCCGAAGAGCTCCCAGCATTGACTATACTTTTAACACAAGGATTTAGCGCACAAGCTTCAAATACAGAAGCGCTTCCATCAATAATTACCTTACGAACCAAAGACTCATCGTTTTGCCCCCTATTTCCACCATAATGCGCTAAATGAAAAACCTGTTCGGGTTGCACCTGATCAACAAGAGATTTTGTTGCGATAGCATTACTCAAATCAACATCATGAATTATGATTTTCAAAAAAATATCAGACAATCGCCACATTCCAGACGATTCTTTACGAGCTATAACATGCACCTCATCTCCCCGAGCAATTAAAGCTCGCACAAGATTTGCACCAATAAAACCAGTTGCGCCCGTTACTAATATTTTTTTATTCATACTACTTAATGAAGCTCTACCTTACCTTCGCTTGTCATAATAGGAACATGACGCATCCAAATTTTTGGTTCCCACCACTCTCGATGCTCGACATACCATTTAATTGTTTCTCGTAGACCTTCCTCAAAAGTTACCTGTCGCTTCCATCCAAGAACATCAGAAATCTTTTGATTCGCACCAATATGCTTGAAAACCTGCCCTGGTCGGTCGCCAATATTTAATGTGTGAGGCGTAAATTCCATTTCATTATATGAAACTCCCAATATTTGCTTTATCATTTGAGCTATTTGCAAAACTGACCACGCTTCCCCACTTGCAATATTCAACACGTGTCCATCAACTTTTTCTGCAGGAGCATCAATAATAAGTTCGAGTGCTCGAGCGATATCAGTCACATGAACAAAATCACGCATGCTTTCTCCTGCTCCATGAATGGTCATTGGCTCATCCATAAGAACACTCGTCGTAAAGCGTGGAATAAGTTTTTCCAAGTGCTGGTTTGGCCCAAACGCATTAAATGGACGAACAATCACTGCTGGAATCTGATATGTCGCTATATAAGAATACACAAGTCGATCTGCACCTGCCTTTGCTGCGGCATACGGACTCATTGGATCTATTGGATGATTTTCATCCATCGGCTCATAATGCGCAGTACCATATACCTCGCTTGTTGAAATATGTATAAACCGACGCATTGTCTTGCGGTGCCTAAGTACAGCACTCGTAACAGCTCGGGTCCCAAGAACATCTGTCTCA
>CAYSDC010000029.1:0-6895 GCA_964429765.1 uncultured Pseudomonadota bacterium | reverse complement strand
TGATAGATGGATCGCGCAACATGTGTTTCCGCTGCAAAATGAATAACTACTTCTGATTGAGCAATTATAGAGTCGACTAAGCGTTCGTTTCGTACATCACCGTACCAAAAAGTAAAACGAGATGAATCATGTATCTCCTTATCAATATTTTTAATATCACCAGCGTAGGTAAGCAAATCAAGAACGTGAAAATGTGTATTCGGATAACGCTTCCAAAAATATCGCAAAACATTACTTCCAATAAAACCAGCGCCACC
This sequence comes from uncultured Pseudomonadota bacterium, assembly GCA_964429765.1. GTDB lineage: Bacteria > Babelota > Babeliae > Babelales > RVW-14 > JAFEAY01. Next base: position 6,638 of record CAYSDC010000029.1, on the reverse strand, counting down.
TGTAATCAAAATAGATTTAGGATCGGGAGTCTTTGTTTGAACCATTTCCTCATTCATATAGTTGCTCAGATTTTTTGTTCCTAGCAAGCATAGTGATTTTGGGTAAAATCGTCAAGTTTTAGAGATATTTTGTTTGACAGTCCTCATATAAAACAGTAATCTGTACACTGTAGTCAATGAAAATTAATCTATGGAAACACCGATAGAAAAATGTGGGATTTGTCTCTCAGAGACTGATCTTGTTTTCAAAGAAGAACACGGACCTTACAAACTCTGGGAATGCAGCTCTTGCCAAGGACAGTTTTGGAATCCCATGAAAAATCCTGGAAGTGAATGGTATGAAAAGGATCTGCGATATTCAGACCGAAATGCTGATCCACACAAACGTCCTGTAATGACACATCGCTATTTTTTGCGTAAACAACCAGCCCCAAATGGCACCTTATTAGATATCGGAATGGGAACTGGAAACTTTCTCAATGCTGCACGCAAGCGAGGCTATACAGTAACTGGACTTGATTTTGATCGTGGTGCCATTGCAATTGCAAAAGACCACTTCAAACTTGAGGATGTCTACCCTTTTGCACTTTCTGAATATAGAAAAGAATTTCCTGAAAAAAAATTTGACGTCATCACATTTTTTGAAGTATTAGAACATCTAGATGCTCCAGGACTTTTTATTGAAGAACTAAAAAGTATTCTAAATAGTAACGGTTATATTGCACTCAGCGTACCCTACAGAGGTTCGTTTAATAAATTTAAACAAGCTGATTTTCCCCCACGTCACCTTAGTCGCTGGAATCGAGAATCGATGAAAATATTTTTAGAATCACACGGATTCACTGTAGTTCACACAAAACGATTTCACGTACCTCTTGATTTCTTGATTACCAAATTTCATTTTTGGACCGCGGGATATCTTAGCTTCGGTTTGGTGCGTAAAATAAAGGCAGCCCAAAAATTAGCAGGTCCCGCAGATGACACAAAAAGCCCTAAGCGATACAAAACTCAAAATAGAAATAGTGGTATTTTTATTTTATTTTTGCTCGCAAAGACTAAGGATTACTTGCTATTCACAATTCCTGCTCTATTCTTATATCTATATCTTCTCGCGACAAATCAGACCTATAATGGCTTATGTGTCATTGCGAAAAAAAATAAATAACATGCGCCCACTTATCCATAAAATTTTACGGCATAGCGAAGCCTTTTTTAAGACGGACATGGTGTATGTTGCTAAGGGGAGCTTTTGGTTAATTGCGGCGCAAGTTGGAAGTGCTGCTGCGGCATTCGGTCTTTCTATTATTTTTGCACGATACCTTACGCAAGAGGCATTCGGCAATTATAAATATATACTATCAATTGCAGCAATACTGAGCGCATTTACCCTTACCGGTCTAGGAACAGCGGTAACCAATGCTGCATCGCGAGGATATGAAGGGACACTCAGATTAGCATTCAAAGAAAGTTTATTATGGAGCATACCACTTTTTCTCGGTGCACTTGGACTGAGTATATACTATTACTATCAGGGGAATAGTGAGTTTGCTATAGCTTCTGCAATACTTGGTATCACTACCCCGCTTATAAATAGCTCATCTCTTTACGCATCGTTTTTGCTTGGAAAAAAACTCTTCCGCATTACAACTCTGTATGCTACGGGAATTAATTTTTTTGCCGCCATTAGTATAGCGACGACGACATATTTCACCCATAATTTTTTATATGTAGTTGCTGCATATTTTATAGCATATACACTTGGGAATCTTTTCTTCTATTTCAAGACTCTTTCAATATACAAACCTACAAAGAAGCACAATCCTGATTCTCATTCGCTAGGCAAACACTTTACAATCATTAACTTACTTAACATTGTAACAAACCACGTAGATAAACTTTTGCTTTTTTATTTTCTAGGCCCTATTAATCTTGCTATTTACTCTTTTGCATTAGCAATTCCAGATCAAATTAAAGGAATGCTTGGAAGTTTTTCACGCGTTGCCCAACCGAAATTTGCAGAAAGCAATATAGAAACCATAAAAAAAACTATTTATCCAAAATTATTGAAACTTCTGGCGATTATATTAGTAATAACAATATCATATATACTAGCTGCCCCTCTAATTTTTCAATATCTTTTTCCTCAATATCTTGCCTCACAATTCTACTCACAAATAATGGCACTCTCACTTATTGGAGCAATAAGCTCAATTCCATTAACAATCCTACAAGCACATGGTGCAAAAAAATCACTTTACACTCACACAATTATTTTAAATTTTGTGCGTCTCAGTTTAGTGCTTACGCTCATTCCACTATTCGGACTTATGGGCGCCGTAATTGCTAATATTATTAGTCGATATCTTGGATTACTCTTGTCAATAATTATTTTAACAAAAACAAAAAATAACGATCTCTTAAGGAATGAGTAAAACTAGTATGAATTTTTACACAAAAAAAATTGCAGTGGTTGGTGGAGGTATTTTTGGTATTACTATCGCATCACGACTTGCTCGCGCAGGTTATCGTGTTTTTTTATTTGAACAATCTTCATGCCTCCTGTCTAGCGCATCTGGAATCAATCAGTATCGTTTACACCGTGGTTACCACTATCCGCGAAGTATCGAGACTGCACTGTCTGCAAAAAAATCAGAAGCTGCGTTTGTTGCAGAATATCCAGGAGCTATTTGCAGTAATCACGATTCTATTTATGCAATTGCTGCACAAGGTAGTAAGGTCACAGCAGATGAGTTTGAACAATTTTGTTCACGTTGTGATCTTGAAATAGAGGGTTATGCATCAGATCTACTCACCACCGAAATGCTCCAAGGCTGCTATAAAGTTCGCGAATCCTTAATGGACCCTTTTATACTATTTACTACTGCTCAGCAGCGACTTTCTGAGGCTGGCGTCACTGTTATACTTAACAAAAAATTTACAAATGATCTATCGAGTGAATACGATCATATAATTAACGCAACATACGCATCCCTCAATGCCCTGATCGAAACAGATGCAACCCAATATCAACCGTATCAATATGAGCTATGTGAAAAAATAGTAATAAAACTACCAACTATTTTCAATAACAAAAGTATTGTTATTCTTGATGGTCCATTTATGTGTATAGACCCGCTAGGTAAAACTAATTTTCATGTAATGGGTAACGTTGTAGACGCTATTCACCACACGAATATTGGATTTAAACCCGAAATTCCTAATGAATTTAAAGATCTTATAAACCGTGGGGTTATAACAAAACCGAGTATCACAAATTTTGATCGTTTTATAAAAAATGCATCTGCATTTATGCCACGCGTATTAGAGGCGGAGCATGTGGGATCAATGTATACGATTCGCACAGTCATGCCTTTTTTAGATCGCACAGATGAACGACCAACACTTGTGTATCCTGTGACACAAAAACTCATCAATGTTTTCTCAGGAAAAATTGGTAACAGTGTGCAAGCCGCTGACGATGTTCTACATCTTATCAATAATTTCTAATACTTTTCTAGCCAAATCAGTATCGTTGGAATGAAGCTTAAGAGCTCGAACAATTTCATTATCAAGGGCGTTATTTAACCCCGAAAAAATTTGCATCCCATTTTCAAAAAGTACATTGTTATTCCATTCGTATGTTACGTTGTCCGCAATAATAACAATTTTCTTTTCCTTAAGATTGCTAAACCGGTTGATGTGCATATGAGCTACTATGTTAGCTACTGATACTGTAACATCAAGTTCATGTTCAGATATCGCCTCATACGATGTAACCTGCGCATCACCAAACAAATCAATAAGGATTGAAAATTCGTGCGGCAACAGATTCGAGATAATGGGGGTTTTAAACGTTCCCATTTTGTTCCAACTCATTTCAATTGATGATATTTTATTACCCTTGATAGACTCTTGTAATTTTACGTAAACATCATGGTGTAAATAAATAAATCCAACACAAAACGAAAGTTTTTTTTCTTGTGCAAGAGTGGTAAGCTCATTAATCTGCTCAACAGTTTGAGCTCCTGGTTTTTCTACAAATACATGTTTGCCGGCTAATAAGCTTTTTTTTGCTATATCAAAAAAAACTTCGGCTGGTGTTGCAATAAAAACCATGTCAACTGTGTTATCGTTTAAAATGTCGTCAATTGCGACGACGCGTACACGAGGATAATTGGTGGCTAAAAAAGAGGCTGTTTTTAGATTTTCTTGATGACACGCATAAAGAACATCGCTTAGACGATCAAGTGAGCTCAGTATATGCTGTCCCCACACACCGACGCCTATTATCGCTGTTATTGATCTTTTTTTCATAGCTATGTATGCTGTACATTACACTATGAGAGTAACTCTTGCAACCGGAATTTTTTATCCTGATGTTGGTGGACCAGCCATTCATGTAGACAAAATTGCACACCGCCTTCACACTGATGGCCACCACGTAGAGCTAGTCGCATACGGTGACGATACAAGCGGTCGCAGCTTTGAATTTTCTGTTATTCGATCGAGTCGCAAACAACATAAAGCATTTCAGTGGTTATATTATCTTATATACACCTTAAGATCTGCGTCACGATCGCAACTTATTTACACCTTCGATGTTTCTGCTGCGGGATTGCCTGCGGCAATAGCATCTTTTATTTTTAGAATTCCACTTATTGTACGAGTCGGCGGGGATCCAATATGGGAACGCAATGTTGAAAACGGAAACAGAATGATCACCATTGAAAAATATTACTTAAATAAATTTCACACAAAAGATAATCCTTTTTTATTTTTCGTCATTAAAATGATTATGCGACGCGCGACTTCTATCATTGTCTACAATGATATGTTTCGTAATTTTTTTATTACAAATCACGGAGTATCCGCAACAAAAATTCATGTAGTAAAGAACCCAATCTCACGAATTGAGATACGCCACGATGCACCTACGACACCAGAGCCTATTATTTTATTTGCTGGACGCTTCGTTACATATAAAAACTTACTCAGAGTTATTAATGTATTCTCACGTATTCGAAAAGAAACTGGCATTGGTAAATTAATTTTTGTTGGAAAAGGCCCACAACAAGAAGTTATCCAAAAACTTATAACTACTCTGAATCTGGAGGAGAATTTTGAACTCAAATCATCAGTTACGCAACCAGAACTCTTTGATCTTATTCGCAGCGCTCACCTTTCAATTGCTCCAGCAATCAATGAATTTAATCCTAATTTCATTCTTGAATCATTATCGTTAGGAACCCCTGTACTTATCAGTAGAGGAAATGGACTTTCCGTGTCTTTGCCTGAACAAATGTTAATCAACCCATTTGATGAAAACGATTTATTTAAGAAAATGTCAATCATTACACAATCATCTGAATTTATCTCGCTGCAAAAATTAGTTTCCAGCATTGAAATGGGCCAGACATGGGAACAAGTAGAGGATTTTCACTCAAAATTAGTAAAAAACCTTGGAACAGTTTAATCATTTTTTTCTTACTACAATAGTACATTTAAATTTTCAGGATTAGAAAATAGTTCATTAAAAAACCTATCATAGCGCAAATACTCATCAAACGCTCTGCGCGCTTTTTTTTGCATATCAATAAACTGATCGTTAGACATTCCTTGAAAGAAACTACTCAGAATTACGGGTAACTCGTAAATATTATTGTAAGAAATTTTTACAATAAATTTATCATAATCAACCTTGTCTGATAAAGGTAGCAAACAATCCGTGTCAATTAAAATTGGTATACGTCCCAAACTAAGAGCTTCAAAAAATCGAACTGAAAAATTGCCATCTCCTTTTGGTGCGAGTGCAAAATCACAATTAAACAAGACATCAATATATTCTTTGCGCGCAACCGCAGGATCTAATGAGATTGTATTAATGTTTGCAGAAAAAGATTCACGAACAATAAACTTTGTTTTTATTAATGATGAACGCCCTAAAACACGCATTGTAATTCGTCGATAATATAGGCCTTTTTTATGCAATCGTGCGTGTGGCTGTAAACCTGTCACTGCAAAAAAGTCATTCCTTATATTTTTTATAAGGAATTTAAAATATTGTCGCAAATTAACAAAACCTGCCCACCCACAAAACCCCACAACGGGCTTATCAGATTTATTTCGCCAAATAAGACCCGTCTCTTCCGACAGATCTTCAGCAAACGGAGGAACGATAATTTCATTTGATCGTTTTAAATAGCCGTATTGTGAGCCTTTCAAGACGATAGCAAAATCTACAAAAACATCATGAGACAAGTCTCCTCCAATAAAAACAATGATTCTTTTATTGTATTTTAGAGCTTCCTCATTTATATCAGCTAAATATTTTTCAACATCAGGCGTCAGCCTTCTCACAGCCTGCGGTACTAATACATAGTCCGCTTCTTCAATTTTTTCAACAAAAATGATCTCTCGTAAGCAAAAGTCTTTTGGTAATTTATTTGTAAAAATAGTATTCCCTGGTGCAGACGCTCCATAATACAAATCAATAAGACCAACCCGAGGCGACGCACCAAACGATGTTGCAATAAACAATTTAGTCATATATTACCCTAGTAGTATCCGCGCAAGCCATTCAATAGGATACATGAGTAGGTACGAAAAAAAGAAAACAAAGAGTAGGGCAACCCACATTC
>CAYSDC010000028.1:14400-15477 GCA_964429765.1 uncultured Pseudomonadota bacterium | reverse complement strand
ACAAAGTCTGGAGGATATAAGAGATTCATTGGAAGTAAGGGATGAAGATGTTGAAAATAATGAGACGTTAAATAAAAAGACATTAAGGCCCGATTATATTGGCATATTGTTTGAAATTCATTCATTACTATCAGGTTCAATTTTCTTTTCTGGCGCTGATACATTATCTACAATGCATAAATTACGCACTTTAATAAAAATTAGCTTTAGCGATTTTGAAAACCAAATAATAGTGACTAATCCTTTCGATTCTATCAGTACATTTAAGAAAAATTTTTCCAGTACAAATCAATTATTCGTTGATTCTATTAAAAAATTCCGAGAAAACTGGTATACACAAACCTTTATTGTTCCGGTTAAGGGAAAGCTTGTGACTATTGTTATGTCTCCTGAAAAAACAGGCTTTGTTTTTACGCTCTATTACCCAACGCATACCTCTAAAGAATTATTCACTAAAGAAGATTTGAAACTGGTTTGTACTGCTTTGCGAGATGCATATGTGTCCGACATTGTCGAGTCAAAGCTAGAAAATTCAGCAGAGTCTGATTTTTTTCAGCCCTCAGATTTGGTTATATATATTGGAAAAAGTTTACAACAGTCGAAACGATCCTTAGATAGCGGTTATTATGCGTTATGGAATGCATGTTGCGGTATAATGCAAGATAAATTTTACAATAAGCAAAATTTTGAAGAGATTCTTCAAACATGGAAGCAAAGAATAAAAAACAGTCGATATTCCGATAAAAATATTATTGCATCGTGGTTCTCAACCCTTGGAAATCTTGAGCATCATGAAATAGAAATACTTATTAAAAAATTGCCCCAGCGATATAAAGCAAACCGAAAAAAATTATTAATTATCCCTTCTTATGATTATTTGAAAGAATTTCGAGAGGGCCGCATAATTGATCATCGTTTATTGAGCATGATAGAAAATTTTCGTAGAGTGCAAAATGGATATTCCGATGCAATTCCTTTTGATTATTCAGAGTCAGCAGTGTTTATTATTAACGTAGGAGCTGATTTAGAAAAGGATAAAAAAAACCCACCCCACTTTGGTGTAATCACTTTTTCAGT
>CAYSDC010000028.1:13092-14390 GCA_964429765.1 uncultured Pseudomonadota bacterium | reverse complement strand
GGGTGATAATAAAAATAGCTGTATGTATTTGGCTAATTATCTTGATTCATTAACGGGGAATGAAGAACGTGAATCTCGCGTGAAAAAATTGATTGCGACCGATTTATATGAACTTTTTGCTCGTGATGATCTTAAAGGGATTAAGTCTCAACACGTATTGAATGATATAGCGCTCAAGACTAAAAAGTACGAACAAGCAGCTCAGTTTGCCTCTGAACTTAATCATACCGACATTGATAATCAGACTTTTGATTCAGAGGAAGCTTTAGCGTATTGTTCTCTGATAGAAGACTATTACAAGGCTTTGGCTAAAAACGCTCATTTAGAAAAATCAGGCGATTATAAGGATGCGCATGCCACACAAAAAGACATTAGGATATATCTTAATGGATTGAGAGATCGCTGCGGAATGCTTCATTTGGGCAAAAAATGCCCTGTTAGTTTTTCTTATTTACAAGCACTTACTCAAAAAGCCATTCCAGATCTTTTAAGCAACTATGACGATATTCAGGCCATTAAGGAGTATATGCATAAGAACGGGCATGTGTATGAGGTTGATAGGCTTTGCAAGCTTGTTGCCCACATACACTATGATGAGCAAGCAGCCGATATAACAATGCAGAGTGTCCAGCATTCATGTATTGCAAAGGGTTTCGTTCGAGCAAGCCTCAAAAAATCTGATGAGCCAAAGCATAAACTTTACGATGGTTATTACGCATTATGGAATGCGTTGTGCAGCCTAAATCTTAATGATGAGCTTAGAGTAGACAATCGTCGAGCGTGCGATATTTTTAATAAATACCTCACAGAGTGGGAAGATGCTGTTAAAAAAATGCGAGTACAGGAATCAGCAAGAAGTTTAGAAACAGGTGGCAATTCAAACAATTTAACCACTTTTTTGAGATCAGATAGTAGTGATGATGTGCAGCCACATGAGCTTGAAGCATTAATTTCAGAGTTGATAAAGGATGATGTATTAGTCTCAACGCAATCTAGAAGAGATGCAGCGAATAATGTTACCGTTTTTCCATCAAAAAAAATCATCGATGAACTTGTACAAGAACATCGACCAAGCCAAGAGTTGTTGGAGCGTATAAGCAAGTTTCGTCATGATGGCCAGCCGCAAGCATTTATTGTTAATATAGGTCCTGATAATGCTGTTTGGCAAAGTGATTGGATAGCTGTTATTCTTAGATGCTTGCCTGATATGACCTATGAGGTGGTGTTTCATGATTCGGGCTTTGTACCAACTGAAAAAAAATCTTTTGAAAAATATTTTAATATCAAAATGTCGATTC
>CAYSDC010000028.1:11316-13082 GCA_964429765.1 uncultured Pseudomonadota bacterium | reverse complement strand
TACTCTCTGGTTGTCTTCAATTGGAAGTTAATTAAAAAAATAATTACTGACGATGGTGATTTTGTAAACCAGCAGGAGACCTAGCATTTAGAATGTTCTGTTTGAATAGGGCAAAATAATTATGAGGCTCCTGTGATACTTTTTTTTAAATCTGGCGTAAGGAAAATATCTCCTTGCGCCAGATTTTTCGCTTTCTTGTCGTACCGTGTAAAAAGGGGTATGGTAAAAAAAGAAAGCGAAAAAAAAGGGATAACAAAGGAGAGGGCATTCCATGAAGAAAATCTATCATGATGAAAATAATCATGATCAAACGTTACTACACAGTCTTGTAGGGCTGCCGCAACGTATTTTACAACTTCATGAAGTTGATGAGCTTTCACCATTAGTCTTACATGAGCTGGGGCATGATTCTCATTTTGGTCTCAACAGAGCCGTATACCTTATCGATAATCCAGACTTTGACTCGCTCAGAGGAGTCGCCGGCTTTTGCAAGGACGAGTGTAAGCTTCATAAACCTGATGTATGGGCAGATCCTCATTCATTTGCACAAGATATGTCTCGTGGTGAGTTTCATCAACAAATAAAGAGTTTTAATCATTCAAGTATTACGCGCAACCAGGAGCAATGTAGCCAAGAAGGACTGGTTAATTTGGGTAAGACCTTTGGTTTGAATAATCCATCATGCTGCACCTGGAATACACGACATGGTAATCATGGTATTTTGCTCTTTGAAGGACATGAAAATATGATGGAAAAACAAAAAAGTCTTTTAAGCCAAATTATTGCGCTTTTAAGCTTTTGTTAAAATAACTGCACGGTTGTTTTCTGTTTAATTTGGTTCAGAGGCAGCTGTGCAACCAAGCGAATACACGCTTGCTTGACCCCATATGCTGGACTGAACCAGCCTTGTGTACTTTCCAGTGGTAATGTTGAACGTATACATCCCAAAGGATTATTGTTGTGCCGTATAATCCAGCTATTGGCCTGTTCATCGAGTTCAAGCTGGATTGATGGTGCAAAAACAAAAGACCACCATGTAACAGCATGTTTTGGGTTATGTTCGGCAGTCCACCAATCATAAAGCGTAATAATGCGCGTATTTTTATCAAGATCAAGGCTTCTATGCGCGGCAATATCCGGCTCCTGTACTACTTGATATCGGTCAACAAGTTCAATTGTTTTTTCTTGGTCCAAGATCACGACTTGTGATGATTCTTGAATTCGTTTGAGTTGAAACAAATCAAGTTCCTTATCAATGCGTTGTTCAAGTGTCGGTGATTCAAGGTGCATGCTATTATGATAAGAAAAATCGCGGAATGTGTTGCGCCATATTGGTTGGCTGGTATAGCAATATGAGCCGGGGTCAACCAATATTGGAATTCCATTAATCGAAAGAGTTATGGAAAGTTGGTCATAATGAAAATGGCCTGATGGTTGATAGGGTGCAAACGTTGCATGCCTGAATGTGAGGTGAATTCCATTATTTCTGATAATGGTCAGACCAAAATCTTTGTAGCTACTTAGCGTATCATGAAGCCGAGGCTTTACGTAAAGCCCTGCAACAATTTTTCCACTGTCATTGTCACCTATTTGGATGAGTGATCCATTGCTATCGGTGACTTGTGCTGCAAAGGTGAGCATTTGGTTGAGCCGGTGTTGAAGAATGAATGGCAAGTCAAGTGCATGCGCGGTACCCAATGCCAAAGAGTGCAAGAAAATTTCAGTGACCAAGGCATGATAAGCGGTTGAACCTTCGTAGCTGGTCC
>CAYSDC010000028.1:8489-11275 GCA_964429765.1 uncultured Pseudomonadota bacterium | reverse complement strand
GAAGTTGTTCGACCAGAAGTTTGAGCGCATGCTGACGTTTCCGATAAATCTTTTTTATGTTAACAAAGAATGTCGAGAGATAGAAGTAACCGAGCAGGTCCGCAAGGTAGTGGTTGTTCGGCTTATCCGATGTTTCAAAATTGTATTCTAGATATTCCATGTGGTTATAGAGCGAGCAGACAAGTCGTTCAAAAAATTTTGGTTGGATGCTTGGCTCATTTTTAAAAAAGTGAAAGCCCCAGAGTAAATTAATAGCTCGAATGCCAACGCCCATTGGTAGTGTGAAATTTCTTGTGCGGCACGATATGCCATCCCTAATACAAAGATGTGATTGAAGCGCGAAAGTTCCCAAGGAATTTTTATGTCAGGATTACGCTTTTCGCTGGCGGTGTTATTGGGTGTGTTAACAAAAGGGATTTTGATATCTTGGTAAAATTGATTCTTGAAGCCTGAAAAGCTTTCTGTTTGACCTGAAAAAAAATCTTCGTGCCATTGAATGTTTTTTCCAAAGCAGTGTTCTCCAAAGCCTAAGATTTCTAAGCAGCCTTGAGCAATATGGTCGGCATGTGCAAAGAGTTCTTGCGGAGTAGAAAAAAATGGAGGAAGGTGTTCAACAAAAAGGGGATGTATAAGTACTTTTTCCAGATGCGTATTTTTTTTGAGTTGTTCAAAAAAATCTTCAAATTTTTTTGGTGCTCTAAATTCTTGAACAAAATCTGCCCAGGTGAGCCCAGCTGCTTGTGCAAGTGACCGCTGCTTCCAGCGAGCGGAAAATGCTTTTTTTCGTTGGCGTCTAACAAAAACTTCCCGTAATCCATGAAATCCAAGTTCACGAATGCGTTGCAAATAATGGGCAAACATAGTCTCCTTTCTGTAGTCCAATTTCGCTCAAGAGCCTACGGGAGATTAAGAAAAAATTCAAATTTTGCGGTGATGCTTAAGCTCAAGAGGTTTGTATGATAAGTCTATTTATTTCAAATAGACGCTAGGCAGCCCCTGGGTTTATGGTGTATTTGACAAATAATTGTTTTTTTGTACAATATAGAAATATTAATGTTTGTATTTGAAATTTAATTTTTGTCTAAATTAAATGTATAATTTTAATTTTATGGAGGTTATAATGTCAATTTTTAGTAGAAAATTTTGGTTGTCGCTAACAGCGAAAGCTCTTTTTGTGACCTTGTTAATACAGATTGTTTTCCAACAATCTTCCGTTCATGCTATGTATGATATAAATAACAATAACAATGAGAGTTATTGTTATTCTGATTCTGACTCTGACTCTGACGACAGCAGTTATTCTGAGCATTCTGATACAGATGATGAATATGAGTATTTATCTGACTCAGAAATATCTGACTCAGAAATGAATTTTGATGTTGACGAGAAAGAATTTCTAAAGAATGCTGACGAAGATTTGTCTGTTTATAGAGTTGATCAAAAATTGACCCTGAAGAAAAGTGATAAGCGTTTTAAAAGTTCTTCGGATAGCAAGACAAAGAGAATGAAACAAAAGCAAGAGTTGAGAAGAAAGCAAATGCTTTGTATCTTTTTGTGTGTTTTGATTGTTGGCGGCGCGATTTTAGTTCCTTCGTTTATACCTTTTCTTTATATTTTTAAAGGTTCTTCAAATCAAGAACCGGTTTTTGATGCACCTTCAACTTCTGTCCAATTGCAAGCGTTCGATTCTAGCTTAGCCTCGCTTAAAGAGCTTCAACGTAATAATTATAATCTTGTTTGCTCTGAGATAGATGGTGGCAAAACAATGTGCTGCGGTGTTAAAGATAACAATGCTTTGCGGTGTTGTCTTAACGATCTATGTAAAGAGGTTACATTTAATTCTTCTCCTAAAAATAGCTATCAAATTTCTAGAGATGGCATAAAGGTTGATTCAACAGATCGAATAGTAAATAAGTTTGTATCATTTAAAGAGCATGAATCTTTTGATTTTTATAATGCTTTAAATGAGCTGGGATATCGTTGTGCAGAAGGGAAAGCTCCTGTTGATATAATAGATAAAGTGCATGCAAAATTTTTTGGAACAATGGGGAAAATTATTGCTAAAATGCCAAGTTTACAAAAATGCCTAAAAAGCTTTACCTTTGTTTGTTCAGATCTTTCTGAAATTTACTTTAATCCGGATGGTCTTCGCAAATCAAAGAAAGGGTTGTATAAAGACACTTTAATAGCTGTAAAAAATAATGTTTATATTAATCCTGAGGAATGCAAAATTGAAATTGGATTAGACTGGAAGAAACTCACAGAAGCCAAGTTAACTGATAGTGATCTTTCAAGGTTAATTGGGCATGAATTGGGTCATGTGCTGCAAGGGACAAATTATAAAAAATACTTTCTGACGTCTGAGGCTGAGTTTGGAAGGTATCTTATTGAGAACACCGAGATTGAGGCTGACTTGGTATCTCAATTGAGTACGAAATATGTTTCAAAAAATTCTGGCGGCATAGCATCGTATTTGGTTGCTTTGGAGTTCTATGAAGATTTATTTTCTTCAGGACCAGTGCTTTTTATCAATAAAGACTTTAAATGTTTTGACGAGGTCAAAAAGTCCCGTTGCAACGGGCAAGATTCGGAGCTTTACGTTCATCCACCTCTTGTATGTCGCATTGCCTTTGGCTTGAGTCTTGCTGAAGCGCAAGAAGAAATAAATGCTCTTTTTGGGATCTAAGGAGAATAAATTTTTAATACAAAGAGCTCTTGCCGATTACATCAAATTTTCCAAGTGCTCTTTGTATTAATGTTATTTGCTGCGTTGCAATTTCAAGCTT
>CAYSDC010000028.1:2617-8479 GCA_964429765.1 uncultured Pseudomonadota bacterium | reverse complement strand
CAACGATTTTTCTTGATTATTAATGTTGTTTTAATCTGTTTGTTTATGCAAACTCCAGGGCTATCTTTGTATGCAACAGGTGATAACATAAGTCAAGGTTATAATCAATTGAATGATTTAGCAGATGAAGAATCAAATGATTGTGATTCATTTCAAAGTCAAAGCTATAACCTCCGAAACAAAAAGCACAGATATAAACCTTTCTTGAGAAGAAAGTATTCAGATAACAGCGGAAAAAAGTTTACAAGAAAACAAGTTTTATGCATTTTCTTTTGCGTCTTGATTATAGGCGGGGCTATTTTGATACCTATGATTACGCCATTTTTCTATCTTTTGGGTAATGTTGGCGAGCAGAGTAATATGCCTGCGGATGGTCATGAAAATATTTTCGGTAACGCAGTTGTTAGGGTACCCCCCATTCAGGATTTAGTTTCTTATTCAGATCATTTAATTAATCTAGATCCTATATCTTCTTCGTTTATTAGCGATGCGGTTTGTCGTAATGGTGTTGTTGATATGTGTTGTATTGTGCGTAATAACGGATTGTTGCGATGTTGCCACCGTGGACTGTGTCATAATATTTTGTTTTCTGCTGCTCCTGAAAATTCATACTTAATTGATGACAAGAAAATACTACTGATGGAATCAGATCAGGAAATAAGAGCTTATACTCCTAAAAAACAAACTTTTAAACTCTATGAATCTCTTGTGAAGCTGAATGAACATTGTAAACGAGGACTGCTTGGAGAAATAGCCAAGCAAGAAGCGAGTAAAAATTTTATAAATCTTTTGAATAAAATTAAAGATCAAATGCCTGGCTTGAAGATGCGAGAAATAGCTTTAGGCTATTTTTGTGAAGATGGTTCTCTTATTCGTATAAGTCATGATATTCCAGAAAAAGAACATTTGATTAAGCTCGACCTTAGAAATACAGAAGGAGAATTGTTTGCAGTGTCTTATTCTCGGAGAGTGAGCAGTAATGAATGTAAAATTGGTTCTGATTGTGCATTAGCTGTTATAGGAATAGATTATAGCAAGCTCGCCAAAGTACGATTATCAGATGATGACATTGAGAGGATTTTATCTCACGAGATGAGTCATCTTATTCAAAGAAAGCAGATGTTTTTAGAAGATTACTCTAATTCTAATTGTGCGCAATATATTCGGGATAACATAGAAATTGACGCTGATTTAAAATCGCAGCTTGCCGTTGATTCAAACGATTCAAATTTTGACATGGCGGAAGCGTTAATCAAAATAGACCACTTGCTGAGTAATTCTTTTGGTGAATCGTTCCGTATCGACAGTGCTTTTAATTGTTTTGAACTTATGAATCAAGTAGGTAACATTCGATTTACTTTGCATCCAGATAATCGATGTCGGGTTGCCTTTGTCTTAAGTTTGAGCGAAGCAATGGAAAAAATGAATTATTTTTTTAAACAAAGAATTGAGAGATTCTAGAGCATATCAATCATACAAGAATTTTCAGGTTTGTTGGCTAAAGCCTTTGCCGCTATTTCATTTCTGATATACTTTGGGGAAATTATAACGTGATATGCGTAATTAACGCATCATGCTTTGACAATTTCTTCATGTAAAATGGCGAATAGCTGTAAGCAAAGGATCTTGATGTCTCTTCAAAAAAAGATAATTCTAACCGGTGACCGTCCAACAGGCCCTTTGCATCTTGGGCACTATGTTGGTTCACTTAAAAATCGTGTAGCACTTCAACATGATTACCAGCAATATGTCATGCTTGCCGATGTGCAAGCATTAACAGACAACTTTGAAAATCCTGAAAAAGTTCGAGCAAGTGTTTTAGAAGTAGTTCTTGATTATCTTTCGGTTGGCATCGATCCAGCCGTTTCAACTATTTTTTTACAATCGATGATTAGCCCCATTGCCGAGCTGACTATCTTTTATTTAAATCTAGTTTCAGTTGCTCGACTTGAGCGCAATCCAACAGTTAAAGATGAAATCAGACAAAAAGGTTTTGGCTTGCAAGTGAGCGCAGGTTTTTTGTGTTATCCGGTGAGCCAAGCTGCCGACATTACCATCTTTGGTGCACACTTGGTGCCGGTAGGGCAAGATCAACTGCCGATGATTGAACAGACAGCAGAACTGGTGCGTAAATTTAATAGAATTTATGGTGATACGCTTGTGGAGCCAGAAGCATTGGTTCCTGAAACGGCAGGCAGACTTCCGGGAATTGATGGCAAAGCAAAGATGGGCAAATCGCTTGGCAACGCCATTTATCTTTCCGATTCAGCTGACGAAGTAAAACGCAAGGTCATGACTATGTACACCGATCCTGAGCATCTACATGTTGCCGATCCTGGCAAAGTAGAAGGGAACATGGTGTTTGCATATCTTGATATTTTTGATGACAGAGTTGATGAAGTAGCTGAACTTAAGGCTCATTATCAACGTGGCGGACTAGGTGATGTAGTGTTGAAAAAAAGGCTTATTGAAGTACTTAATGCAATGCTTGATCCTATCCGTGCTCGACGTGCCTTGTTTGCTCAAGATCCAGCACAGCTGTTGGAGATTATTAAAAAAGGGACTGAAAAAGCAAACAATACTGCGCATGCAACACTTGCTCGTGTTAAGGAGGCGATGAAAATCGATTACTTTTGAGTAATAAAAAGCCTGAAAAAGTTGTTATAAATTTATTGGCTTTTGTCCTCGATCTATCTCACAGAATTGCAGTTTGAATATATTAATAATAGTCTTTATGAAGAAAACGATATTCTGCATTTTATTATTATTGAATTCACTTTCGCTTTTATGTGCTTCAGAGGAGGAAAATGACTTTGATTTATCAAAAGATGCTTTTCTTCTTTCCTCCAGCACTAATCCGGGGGGCATCCAAATTTGGAATCCTCTTGAAATAATTGATGAGGATAACCAGATGGTTTGTGAGCAGAGCGTGAAGTGTACATCAGGAGAGCCATCGTTTGTAGCCTCTTTTTGCACAGAAGAGAAATGTACTTTTGTTATTGTTTTAAAAGATGAGTTTAAGATTATTGCTGCGGGAAACGAGAATGTTGTTACCTCTTATCCAGGTCTTGTGCAACACTCATCAATCAATGAAAAGCTTCGAGAAGAGAATGGTCGAATAGATGCTCTTGCTCTGCTTCAAGATGGTCAAAATTGTACTGTACTCTGTGGAAGCAAAGATGGATATATTTATGAATACAGTGCTCAAGATGGAGACATTTTACGTGTATTTGAGGGTGTGCAACATAATAAAAATAATACATACGGCATAACTTGTTTTGCCATGTATGAAGATAATGGCCAAAAATATCTAGTCTCTGGTTCTGCTAATGGTACCGTAAGAATTTATAACTATGATACCGGCGCTGAATACAGAACATTTGAAACTGGTGAGCTGGCGGTAACATCGGTTGCTCTTTTTCAAGATGCGACTGGAATATACCTTATAGCAGGTACTACCTGTCTTTATACACAAGGAAAGCATGCTGGTGCATTGTTTTGTTGGAATGCTAACTCAGGCAAGCAAGTGTACCAAGCTGTCTATGGAGAGGAAACTTCTGAACAAGATTTTGAATGGGGATTTATTAACGGGTTGGTTTTATTTTACGACAAAACTAACAGGCAAGCTCCTATCCAATTAGCGACTATTGCCAATGACTCTGTCGTCAAAATTTGGAATGCAAAAACAGGTTGTGTTCTTACACATTTGCATGATGAGAAAATTGGAACTGCTCGTGTGAGCGATATAAAGCCATTTGAGCAGAACGGTCTGATTAAGCTTGCTGCTGGGTATTCGGGAAAAGCAGATGGTGTTGTTGGTGTATGGGATACTCAATGTGGAGCTCTTGAGCTTTGCCAGACGTATGAATCAGATGGTGGCGTTCAATCACTTGTTCTATTTGAAGTTTGTTCAAATGATAAAATTTTTCCTTACTGCGCCACAGCGGAGCGTGATGGAACAATTGCGGTGAGATCGTTGCGTACACTCGATTTAAGAAATTTGGCCAAAGTATCGGGAATGTCTTTGCAATGCTTGGCGACAAATAAAGAGTTGTATTCGAATAAAGGAAAATTTTATGTTTCGCATGATTCAAAACTAGGTTCTGGGTGCAGGGTTCAGCAGTTTAATCTTAATAATCTGAGGGTTGTAACAGCATATAATTAAGAAGTTTTTTGTTGTTAAAAATAATTATGAAAAGGGAGAGAGTGATGAATTTAAAAAAAATGGTTATAGCTATTGTGCTGGGATGTAATGTTTCGAGCGTTGCATTAGCCATGATTGATCCTACTACAAGCTTCATGGTAACTGGTGGCAATCAAAGTGCCTACACAAGCGAGAGTGTTGTTCAGCTGATTGATCCGATCTCTGGACAAGTTACCTATATAAAAAACGAAATTCAGAGTAAATATATGCCGCTCGGTTGTAATGTGAACTATTTTTATAATCCATTAGATAACTCTTACAAAGTCTTATTTATGGCGAGCTCAGTTTTTTATATTTACACGGTAACGGAAAATGGTTTTAGCGACAATGTAGTTATTGGTGAGCATGCCGCAATTATTTCTACGATGGCAGTAGTGCAAAATGAGAATGTTATTACCATTTTAGTCGGTGATCGAGATGGTAATACGATTGAATACGGACTTGATGGCAAGAAAATTCGTGAACTGGCAGGCCAGCAAACTGGTGGAAGGTATGGCGTTACCTGTTTTATGATGTATCAAGATCAAGGTCAAATCTATGTTGCATCAGGGTCAAGTAACGGATTGGTTTTTGTTCGTAATTACACCACCGGGAAAGTTGTTAAACAGTTTCAGGCTCCTGAAAACCTTAATTCGCTTCTTGTATTCAAAGATGAACAGGGGATTAATCTCATTGGAGGGCTTACTGGGTATACAATGCCAAATGACCCTATTGGAGGAATTATCTGTTGGAATGTTGATAGCGAAATAGTACGATATAACGTTGCTTATAATTCAGCGGGTACCAAAGGGCAAGAGGTTGGCCTGTGGGGATGTGTCAACGGGCTCGTGCTTGTTGATGGAAAACTCATAACAATGGCAGCAGATAAATACGTTAAAATATGGAATGCGCAAACCGGCGAGTTTGAACAAGAGCTTATGTCTGCAACATCTTCTGCGTGGGTTACGTGGATTTTGCCGTTTGAACAACAAAATATTTTAAAGTTAGTTGTTGGTCATATCGATGGGGTAATCGATTTTTGGAACGTACAGACCGGAGTGTGCGAAGCAACCCGACAAGTTTTGAATTCTGGCCCGCACAACTCAGTAGTGTTTTGCCGCATGATAACGTTCTTTACCGATTCTGACAAAAATCCATATTGCTCTGTTGCCGGTTATGCCTGAGTTGTTACCACTTTTTCACTAGAAATTTTTGAGCAGGTTAGTGTGACGCAGCAGTCAGATACTACAGGAATGACTCGTTCTGTAGCAACTAATCATTTTTCATCCAATATTTTGTATTCTCAAGTTCTTTCGCATAGTTCCATAGGTGATGGTGGATATCAGATCCCAGTCTTTAATCTGCAACAACTACTCGCAAGTCAGTGCTGAGATTAAGAACCTGATTTAAGAAAATGAAGGTGCTTGTGTGTTTAACGTGAAGTGAGCATAAAATTATTTTTTATAAAAGGGTAGTAAGATGATACTAAAAAAAATAGCAATAAGTGCTTTTTTGGGGTGCAGTTTTTTTTGTTTACAGGCAGATTTTGACCCTCAAAGAGATATTCTGGTCAGCACGTCGCCAAATCCTCCTCATGAAGGGAATGGCGGCAAAATTCAGGTGTGGGATCCTCTTACGCTTGAACAGGCTCTTGAATTTGATTACCTAGCTCGACAGAC
>CAYSDC010000028.1:0-2472 GCA_964429765.1 uncultured Pseudomonadota bacterium | reverse complement strand
AAGCCTGCCAGCGATTTAATTAACACATTCGCTGTTGTTCAATGTCTCCAAAAAACATGTGTCTTAGTCGGTGACAGAGCCGGTTTTGTGAGTGAATATGGAATTGACGGTTGTTTTATTCGTGAATTTGATAAAAATCAGGGGCAGGATGGTACCTATGGCATCACCTGTTTTGGTATGTACAACAATGCCAGCAGGCAGCCAAAACTTGTTACGGGCTCATGTGATGGAACTGTTTATATCAGAGATTATATATCAGGTGAGTTTGAAGCATATTTTAATGTTGGTCAGAGCGTGACATCGCTTGTTATTTTTAACGATGATATGGGCACTAATATTATCGCTGCTACAAGTGGTTTATTTGAAGAAGGGCAGCCAGTAGGCCAGCTTGTTTGCTGGAATGTGGATAGCAAAACTAAAACGTATTGTGTGAATTATGATTCATCTGGCTATAACGTTGACCATCAAGGCCAAATGCAATGGGGTTTTATCAATGGTCTTATCCTTATACATGATAAAAATTCAAATTTTCCAATAACGATAACCATAGCCAATGATAGTACCATTAAACTATGGAATGGGGGAAGCTGTTTTCAGTCACTACAATACAGTCCTGAAAATCAAGATACCTATCCTTGGGTTATGGATGTTAAGCCCTTTAAGAAAAATGGGGTACTTTATTTAGTAGCGGCCTACTACACGGGTGATATTTTGTTTTGGAACACAAAAACAGGCAAATGTGAAGGTCGGTCATCTCTTGGTCAAAGTGAATCAGGTAGAACGTTACCGCGAGCTATTGTCATATTTGAACGTGATGGAAAGCTGTATGCAAGTGCATCGGGTGATTCACAAAATATTTGTACCTGGTCGCTTAATGATTATACGCTTGTTAATCAAGTTCAAGGTAACAATAATACTGAATGGTGCTTAGCAACAAATCAGCAAACTTTTGGCAATCTGCTGAATGTTACAATCTCACATGACTCATCACCAGGACTTGGCTATCGAGTGCCAATTTTTACATTGCAAAACCTTAATACCATGAGCGTAAAAACATCGCAATTCTGCCTTATTAGTTAGTTTTTACTTTAAAGGAAAATCGATGAATACCATCAAAAAATTATTTATTGTTGGGTTATTAGCAGCGTTGCCATGTGCATCTGTTTTGAGTTATGACATGCCCAGGGTTGCGGTTGGATGGTCAGGAAATGATATTTCTAGTGGGCTTGCATTATACAATCCCTTGACTGGAGAAAAATTAGTAGAAAAAAATTCTAATACAACCCCTGTTTACATGAGTTTTTTGAATCAATATTCGAATAGTCTGCTTGTAAACTTTAATACCAATAATCTCTGGGTATACAACCAGGGTAGTGAAATAGTTGAATCAGAACCTGCAACACAAACACCTATGACCGCCTGTTTGCTTGTGCAAAATGGTGATGCTTATAATATTGTTGCTTCTGCTCAGGATGGCAGCATTAATGCGTATGATTCTGCAACGGGCAAAGTTGTTATACCGTTTGCAGTAACTGGTCATACAGGTGTAAGCAGCTTGGCCATGTATGAACAAGATCAAAAACCATTTTTGGTTGCAGGAACAGTGGCTGGCTTTATCGACATTTATGATTATCAAACAGGCCAGTGTGTGCGGTCAATTAACACGTACGAAAATGATGGATTTTATAACCCATCGTGGATTGATACCGTTGTGGTATTTCAAGATGGCGATGCAATTAAAATTGTTGCAAGCACTGCTAATACGCCTCAAGGAATGAGTGGACAACTGGGTTGCTGGAATGCTACGACAGGAGCAAAAGAGTATGTTGTTTGGTACTGCGATAATGTAGACCCCAAAAAATATAATCAAGGTGATATTTATAGCCTTCAATTGTACAAAGATGTCGATGGTAAGCTTAAGCTTGTAACCTCTGCCCAAGACCCAGAAGGACTAATAAAAATTTGGGATCCTGTAACAGGGGCCGTTATTCAAAATTTGAGTGATGAGCGTTTTTCAAATACATCAACACTTTGTGTACGGGCTTTTGAAGGTGAAGACGAGGCTGGAAAAGTAACTAAGTTGGTT
The DNA here is from genome assembly GCA_964429765.1 of uncultured Pseudomonadota bacterium. Taxonomy (GTDB): domain Bacteria; phylum Babelota; class Babeliae; order Babelales; family RVW-14; genus JAFEAY01. Next base: position 386 of record CAYSDC010000028.1, on the reverse strand, counting down.
GCTGGTTACATGTCTGGAGAAATTGCTGTTTGGAATACAAGAACAGGCCTTGTTGAAGCCTATGTTAATCAAAATGCAAATATCCCTAGGTTTGTAACACCATTAGTTCGTTTTATTACGCTCTTTACTGTTAAGGGGGTTAGGTATTGCACTGTAGGAAACGATAATGGTGATCTGTTTACCTATAAACTTGATACTTTAGAGTGCATAACGAATTGGTCTATTAGGGCAAAGAGTATTATTTGGTCTCTTGCAAATCCACAAGAACTTCTTGCAGCCCCTGCAAAATCGCAATATGGGTTTTTTAGCCTTATGTTGGGGTGTTATGTGCCGTACGTTGATTTAGACAATTTGGTTGTTATCAGCGCTTAACCAGAATTTTTGGT
>CAYSDC010000027.1:453-16339 GCA_964429765.1 uncultured Pseudomonadota bacterium | reverse complement strand
CGATCATTTTTGCAACAACACTATTCTTTTTAGAAACATCAGAAAAATGTGACTCTGTAAAATTATGAACCCCATTGAGCATATATAATTGACCACTCAGGATAAGAAAAATTATCAGCTTTATCTTTAAAAAATTTTGATTTTTTATGAGCATCAAATTTCTCCATATTTTATGATATTACAAGCTAAAAATGTATCGGTTCTGTAAAAAGAATAGAGAAAATCAACTGAATTTTGCAAGAAATGTGATTGATGATTTTATATGCTGACATTTAAATTGTATACGATTTAAATGTTATACAACTCAGGATACTGTAGACGATTTGGCATTTTTTTAAATGTAAAGACGTAGCCGGTGCGTACCATGTAATTCATAAGATGCAAGAAGTTCTCTTCTTGGCAAGCCGGAACAAAATACTCAATGATATCATTAGTACCATCAAGCGTTCGGTCAAATGTTACATAATCTTGATTACGAAAAACGCCACCAATAAACCAAGTTTCTTTGGCTTTTACATGGGCTTGATAATATTCGCAATACATCACTGGTCCTTTATTGAAATTTATAATCTGTTGGTCAGTATGCGAAAATCATAAAAAAATGGCAAGTGAGGTCAAAATAGACCCTACTTGCCATCGAAACTGTTCAAAAAATTGATTATTCAAGACCAGCTAAAGTCAAATCACTCAAATGTAAGTCATCAAGGGATTCATCCATCATAATTTCTGGAACATCCTGCATTGAAACTGACATAAGCTCAAGAGCTTTATCGCTTTGATCATAGAGCGACAAGGTTTCAAGTGATTCTGAACTCGGAATACTCATCGCCATAAGCTGACCAATTTCATGATCCAAATCATCAAGATCACTATAGGTTAGTGGTGGCAATGGTGGTAGCGCTGGAAATAGCGGCGCAGTTGCTGGAGCTACTGGAGCTGACTGAAACATTGGAGCTGATTGCGATTGAGGCATCATTACCCCTGGCATAGGTTGAGCAGGAGCCACTCCCCCGAGCGGAGGAAGAGTTGATAGGTCTCCAATAGGCATCATCGCTGGCATACCTAAGTCAACAGGAGCTTCAAGTAAAGCATCGGTTGGAGCCGCTGAATCTTCCATAGCAGGTGGAGCATCAGATGCTTCAGGCATTGTCATCGAAGGGACTATGGCCACTGGAGTGACAGCTGCAATTGGAGGTGCAGCAAGAACAGCTGGTGGTTGAATAGCTTCTCCACCTGGAGCAACAACAGCTCCTAGTGCAGCAGCCGGCGGTTCAGGAGTGACCTCTTCAATTGTTGTTTCTGGCTCTTCGGCGGCTGGCACAACAGCTGATTGCTGTGGCACAGTAACAATAATTGCGGGCGTTGTAGAAGATTGTACGGGCGCAGGTGCTGGTGCAACCGTTTGCAATGGAGCGGCAGGTTTCTCAGGAGCTGAAGAAGTTGAAGAAGATGATTCGTCATCTGTTAAGCCAATAGCAGCCCCATTTACTTCAACAAACTCTTTTAAACGGCCACTTGCATCTTTAAGCCTATTCCTCAAAACGTCTACGGTACTATACTCGCTTGTTGCTAGAAGCTGCAATATGCTTGGCTTCATTGCCTTAAGACCGTCAAGTACAGCTGCCGGAACAAACGCCTCTTCTTTTGCATGCAGCATACCAATATGCAAAAATGTCCATAAAATAATAAGGATAATTCCACGCTTTATTCCACATTGCTTCATCATTACTCCCCCCTCTTCTATTTTCCGCCTTTTGAGCAGGCAAAGATATTTTAAATACAATTCGTCACACAAGCACTCCCCTTGCTTGTTCAATACTAATATTACGCATATTAAAAAAGTACAGTCAATAAAAGATAAATTTTGAAATAATATTCTTTTAGAAACAATAAAATTCATTATTGTATAAAATCTTAAAATGGTGTGATAGGCTCTCTTCAAATACAGGAGTTTTTATGAAAAAATACAGACTCGTTGAACATACGGCTGATATTCGCTTATTTGTTGAAGCCGATTCTCAACAAGAACTCTTTCTTGGAGCTCTACAGGGTATGGCTGCAATCATTAAATCAGAAGCTTGTAATACTCATACTCTGGATATAAAAAAGACCGTTACAATAAGTTCTTGCGATACAACAACACTTTTAATCGATTTCCTCTCTGAAGTTTTAACACTCAACCAAATTCATAAGGCGCTTTTTTGCACGGCAACGTTTATACAATTAACTACTCATCAACTCAACGCAATAATTCATGGCTTACCAGTTGCTCAATTTGATGAAGATATTAAAGCGGTCACTTACCATGAAGCTAACATTGTTTGTGATACACAGGGAATCCTGAGCACCGTGATTGTATTTGATATTTAAAGGAAAATAATGTCCATTAACGAAGCTCTTGTAAAAATAACTCCCACTCAATGGGAAATTCCAAAAAGCTATCGCCAGGATATGCTTGTTCCTGCTCGCATCTTTACAACGGAAGAAATGCTTGAAGATATTGTTAAAGATCGATCACTTGAACAACTCGTCAACGTTGCAACATTACAAGGTATTCAAGGTTATGCCTTTGCAATGCCCGATGCGCATGAAGGGTATGGTTTTCCCATAGGGGGTGTAGCAGCAACTACCTGGCCGGACGGCGTCATTTCACCAGGAGGGATCGGTTATGATATCAACTGCGGTGTTCGATTACTCAAAACAACACAAAGCTATGATGACATCAAAGGGCGTTTAGCCGATTTAAGCGAAACGCTTTTTCGTATGATTCCATCAGGTGTTGGTAAAGGCGGCAATATTACACTGAGCCCACAAGAGATGGATGCAGTTCTTGCATATGGAGCACAATGGACGCTTAAAAATGGCTACGCTACTCACAATGACTTACGACACATAGAATCGCAGGGTCGGCTTGAAAATGCTGACCCAAGTAAAGTATCTATTCAGGCAAAGGAACGAGGATTTGATCAGCTTGGAACACTGGGTTCGGGGAATCATTTTGTTGAAGTTGATATTGTTGATGAAATTTATGATGAAGTTGCTGCTGGAGCACTAGGGTTGTGGAAAAACCAAGCAACTATTCTCATTCACACCGGTTCTCGAGGACTTGGACACCAAGTTGCGACTGATTACATCCGCATCATGATGAATGCAATGCCCAACTATGGCATTATACTCCCCGATCGCGAGCTTGCATGCGTCCCTTTTTCAAGTCCTGAAGGTACCGATTATTTTAATGCCATGGCGGCTGCAGCAAATTTTGCTTGGGCAAACAGACAGGTCATTACCTGGGAAGTTCGACAAGCTTGGAATAAGATATTTGCTCAAGTTGGAGACCAGATAAACCTTGTCTACGATGTTGCACATAACATAGCAAAAATTGAAAAACATTTAGTTGGTAAGAAGAAACAAAAATTAATTGTCCATCGTAAAGGTGCAACGCGCTCTTTTGGCCCAGGACATGAGGAATTGGCTGAAGAATATCGTGCAATTGGACAACCTGTACTTATTCCTGGAAGCATGGGAACTGCATCATATGTTTTAGTTGGAACCGAACAAGCAATGACCACATCATTTGGATCATGTTGTCATGGCGCTGGACGTATGATGTCCAGACATGCTGCGAAACGATCGATTCACGGAAAAACACTCTACGAAGAATTAATGCGCCAAGGCGTTCATATCCAAGCGGGCTCAATGGTTGGATTAGCAGAAGAAGCACCACATGCTTACAAAGACATCGATAACGTTGTTAATGTTGTTCATGACGCCGGAATTGCACGCAAAGTTGCACGACTACGCCCTTGCGCTGTCATCAAAGGATAGCAGAAGTTATGGCAGTAATTTTTCAATCTCCAAGAGCCTGTTGTATTTTGCAATGCGCTCGCCACGAGAACAAGCTCCTGCTTTGCATTGGTCCGCGGCAGCGCCAACAGCAAAGTCTATAATAAAACTATCAGATGTTTCTCCTGATCTGTGTGAAACGACTGTTGTATAGCCTGCCTTATGGGCAATATCAAGCGCCTGTAAGGCTTGTGTAACCGTCCCTATTTGATTTGGCTTAATAAGAACGGCATTTGCAACACTCAATGCAATACCCTGCTGGATACGCTCTTGATTTGTTGTAAAAAGGTCATCTCCTACCAATTGAACGCGGTCGCCCAAGCGCTCGGTAAGGATCTGCCACCCGGCCCAATCATCTTGACTCATACCATCTTCAATAGAATAAATAGGGTAATTTTTAGTAAGTTCTTCATACAAACCTACTAAATCTTGCGACGAAAAATACTCCTCATCAATAGTATAAACCTGCTTACGCTCATCAAAAAAGCAGGATGCCGCAACATCTAAACAAATTTTAAAATACTCAAAGTCAAAACCGGCCAACATAATAGATTCCATAAGAAGATCCAAGGCTTGACGCTCTCGAATTATACCACGTCCAGAAAGATGTGGGGTAAATCCGCCTTCATCACCCACGCCGGTCTGATATGACCGTTTCTTCAAAATTGCTTTGAGTTGTTGATACACAGATACAACATCTTGCAACTGCTGTTCAAATGGCTCATCTGAAAAAGGCATAATCATAAATTCTTGAAATACGGCACCACTGTCTCCATGCATTCCACCATTTAAAATATTAAACATACATTTTGGAATTTTTGGCGTGCGATCACCACAAAGTCCTGCAATGACCTCAAAAACTTCGATTCCCTGAACAAGCGCCTGTGCACGCGCAACTGCAACGCTCACAACAAGCAACGTATTAGCCCCCAAATTTGATTTATCTTGAGTCCCATCAGCTTCTATCATCAGCTGATCCATAGACAATAAATCAGGCTTTTTGCCGACAAGAAGTGGTGTAATAATTTTTTCAAGCTTGTGAACAGCCTCAAGCACACCTTTGCCATGATAATGGTCAGAAATAATATCTCGCAATTCGTGAGCCTCATGCCTCCCCACTGATGCTCCAGAAGGAATACTAGCACTCACTCGTCGACCATCACTCAGCTCAATCAAGCTCTCAATAGTTGGTAGTCCACGTGAATCTAAAATTTCTCGCGCACTTAAACGTACAATTTTTGTCATACATTTCCCATCAGCAAAAAAACTGTTACACTATGTCCAAATTGAAAATAACACCGAAAAATTACTTTGTATAAGAGATGAATATTTTATTAAGTTTAATGTATATGGACACAAACGCGCTTTATAATCCCACCACTGCTGCTCTTGCTTGGACACGACTATTTCTTGGGATGTGGTGCATAATTCTTGTCTTTTTGTGTTTTATTATTACGGTTCAGCGCTCTCAACACAAGAAGTTGCATGAATTAGAGCATTTTCTTCGACCCGGAGCAAAAGTTATTGCAAGCAATGGAATGGCTGGTAAAGTTATAGCGGTTTTTCAACACACTCTTATTGTTGAACTTGCATCGGGACAAAAAAAGGAGATCCAAAAACACTTGGTCGAATATGTCTCTTCACACTAAGCGATTTCTTTCTCCCTTTTTATTGCCACTCATAAGCATAGCTTTTGGTATTTACTTGCAATATTACTTCAAAATACCTCTTTTAGTGCTTATAATTTTTTTTATTGGAGCAAGCACTGCTACGCTCATATTTCTTATGCGGTCACTCAATGCTGCAATGACACTATCGCTCTGTATAGTTTTTTTCACTACCGGAGGGCTTGTTCTTAAATTACAACAGATGGAATTTAGCTCTACACGCGCATTGCTTTATGGTAAGGGCTTACGACTTCACGGCACAATCAGCAACAAAGAGACGCTTCCTGATAGGAGACACATCATTACACTTGATGTCACCCAAGTTGATGCCATTTCTACAGACCATACAACTGAAATCAACTGTCGGATCCAATGCTACACCCGCTTTCCAAGTAATTTTTTAGTGGGTGACCGTATAGCGCTTTGGAATGCTGCAATCCCTAAAAAACCACCTGAATTACGCTTTCCAACTTTTAACGACTATTTAGCAAAAGAACATATTCATGCCTCTCTTTTTCTAAGCTCAAATAAGCAAATTAAACTCATTGAAAGACCTAGAAAATCTTTTGCCCGATGGCTCTGGTCGCTACGCGAACGACTGTATACAAATATTACGCAAAAACTTTCTCCACAATGTACAACATTTATTGGGCTACTTTTTTTTGGTAAGAAAAAACATAAAGAAATTGATTCGTTACGCGTCCTGTTTAATCAATGGGGACTGGCGCACTACCTTGCACGATCTGGTTTACATATCGTTCTCTTGATTGGTATTTGGGGATTCTTATTTTCATTTTTACCGATTAATCTTCGAATTAAATGGCTTATGCTTTTTATCATTGCCAGCATATATGGGCTTTTAAGCTGGGCAAGCATCCCATTTGTTCGAGCAATGTTTATATTTGGGCTTTCATCAATAGGCAAACTTTTATGGCATCGTATCAACGTACTCCATCTTTTAAGCCTCGTGTGCTTGAGTATGCTCTTACTCAACCCTCTTAATCTCTTTTTTTTAGATTTTCAACTCACGTTTTGCCTTACGTTTGTGCTTATTTTGAGCTGCAAATAACTCAAGTCTTGCATCATGTGAATCAAAATTTTAATACTTTAAACGTCACATCAATCCAAATACACCCCAGAGTAGTATTTTTTTTTGAGGAGATTCAAGGAGATTCAATGACAATCTTTTATCTCATACTTACTCTCTTAATATTCGCATCTACTCACTCTGTAGCATTTTCAAAAGCTGAGCTTGAAATCAAGGCGATAGTTAAAGAAGAAAAAGATACCTACATTCAGCAGAACTCACTACTTGAATCCGATAAAACAACTCTAAAAGAATGGAATTTTATTATCTACATGGTAGGAAACAACCTCTACAAATTTATCTTTGAGAACTTAAAAGAGATGCTTGAAGCGGGTTCAACACCTTCATCCAACATCTTAGTGCAAATTGACCATGCTGGATCAACTGAAGCCACACGTTTTTTTATTGAAAAGGAAAAGGCGGTCTTACAAACAATGAGCTCTGAACGAAGTGGTTTAACAAGAGGAACACCGGCAAGTTTTTATTTTTTTGTTAAATGGGCAATTCAAAATTATCCTGCAAAACATCATGCAATTATCTTATGGAATCATGCATCTGGGATAAAACATCCAAATGTTTGGGAAAAACTTTACCGAGAAGATCGAGACCAGCTTTTTCATATAAACCCTGAAACAGGACTTTTAGAACTAAATAGACGCACGGGAAGCATTAAGCATGATATAAATCAACAAGAACCTCCTTTGCGCGAATGGAGCTCTTCATTTAACCAACCAACAGAAACTTTTATCAGTGAAGAAGAATTGCGACAATGTATGTTAACATTTAAAGAACTTCTTCATGGAGAAAAAATTGATATAGTAATTTTAGATGCGTGCCACTTAGCAATGATGGAACTAGCAAGCCTTCTAAAAGGAACAACGCGCTTTATGGCCGGTTCCCAAGAAATTGAACCTGGAAGCGGTTGTAATTTTGCAACTCTTTTTGCTCCATTTAAAAATGGAACTATGACTCCAAAGTCTTTTGCCCACCATGCTGTTGCATCATTTGAAGAAGAATATATTTCTAGTTTTGCAGACTACACTTTTTCTTCAATTAATTTAGACGGATTTGAAAAAATAGAGGCTATTTTTTCACAGCTATCAGAACTTCTTCTCAGTAAGATCAAACAAAATAGTGATTTTTATTTTTTACTTAAAAAAATTCGCCAATCTCACCTGTTAACAACCGAATTTTTTGATCGAGATTATATCGATCTTCATCATTTCTTAGTAAGTCTACTTGCTACATTTCAAAAGCAAGATGATTGTTTTATAGCAGACACTTTATTTTGCACAGAAATAAAAGAGCTTGTAGAACCTCTCATCAAACTTTTAGAGGAGAAGATTGTTGCATACACTTCTGGAATAAATTTGCCAAACGCTCGCGGAATTTCAATCTATTTTCCGGAAAAATCAATTCATAGCTCGTATATAAAAACATCTGGCTTAAAAAATAACGCTTGGACAGAATTTCTATCAACGTATATTAAAAAAAACAGAGAGCTTTGAGTTTTTATTTATGAAATAGACTAGAGGTTTATCATGCAACTACACAAACTTTTTCAATTGTTTATACCATTAGTTATAAGTACACCTTTAGTATGTTTAAAAATTCCAGAGAACAAAACACGTGCTCCATCCACTAAGCCAACACTTGCAACAAAAATAAAACGCATTCTTTCTGACAAGCAAAAAAATACTACTCAAAACTCTCCTGAGCCAAAAAAGTCTGCCTCTAAAGACTGGAATCTTATTATTTATATGGCAGCTAACAACAACTTGCATCGCTTTGCTTTGCATAATTTTAGACAAATGCTGCGCATAGGATCAACTGACCACATAAATGTTTTACTACAAATTGATGAATTCGGTGAATCGGAAGTAACACGTTTTTATGTTGAACAAAATAACGCGACCATACATGAAACAATCAGTAACACTACCGAAGCAATCAGCGGAACACCTGAAAGCCTTTATGGTTTTTTACGTTGGGCTATAAAAAATTTTCCTGCAAAACGTAACGCTGTCGTTCTTTGGAATCATGGTTCTGGCATTAAAGATCCAAGCATTTGGGGAAAATATTATGGAGGAGATAGAAATAAATTTTTCCAGAAAGACCCAAAGACAGGACTTCTTCACGTTAAGAAAAAATCATCTCAACTTGATCGCAACAACAAAGCCCACGGTGGCAATAAAGATGATGATAAAGGAATCGGTTTCAATGACGTTCACCAAACGTATATCACCAACCAAGAAATGCGTGCATGCTTTGAAAAAACATGTACAAACCTTCTACAGAATAAAAAAATTGATATTATTCTTATGGATGCTTGCCATATGGGAATGGTTGAAATTGCTTCTGAATTAAAAAATGTTTCTGATTACGTAGTTGGATCAGAAGAAATTGAACCTGGTACTGGATACAATTACACATTCCTACTCGAGCCTTTTTTGAGAGAATCACTTTCAGTAAAGGAATTTGTAAAACATGCCGTTGCAGCATATGAAGCTGAATACGTCGACTCCTTTGCAGACTTCACACAAGCAGCAATTGCTTTACAAAATTTTACAATTTTTGAACAAAAAATTTTTAATTTCTCAGCATTACTTTTGAAATTCATCAGTGATGATCATGACAATTTCATGACAATACGCCGGATAAGAAAAAGCGGTCGATATACCACTGAATTTTTTGACGAAGATTACATCGATTTACGACATTTTTTAAGAAGCGTTATAGCCACACTAGAAGATAATAGAAAAATTGCACAAGAAGCTAAAAAGATTGATACTCTAACGCATGATCTTGAACAAGCAGCTCATGAATGCATATCTGAATACGATCGTCAGATTATTGCAAGTACAACCGGCGTCAACCTTCCTCGAGCGGGTGGTTTTGCAATTTATTTCCCTAAAAAATTGGTACATCATTCCTATCTTAAAACATTTTTTGCTCAATCAACATTGTGGTCGAATTTTATTACGGATTTTGCGCAAAAAAATCGTTCGATCTAAATTGAGCTGTTTTTTGCTCTTGGAAAAAATAAATAATTTCGCTATGTTTTGCTTACGTTTTAAAAAATAATCCTCTTCATTGAAGCACAATAAAATTATGTCATCTCAAAAGATACTTTCAAAAAAAGAGCAGCTCGAAAAACTCTTTACACCCTACATCAACTGCCAAAAGTGCCCACTTGCAACTCAAGGTCGGACACAAGTCGTTTTTGGCACCGGTGATGCACAAGCAGTACTGATGTTTATCGGTGAAGGACCAGGAAGAGATGAAGATCGGCTTGGTTCGCCGTTTGTTGGTCGTGCAGGACAATTGCTCAACAAAATTATTGAAGCAATGAAGATGAAGCGTGAAGATGTTTACATTTCAAATGCAGTCAAATGCAGACCACCAGGAAATCGAACCCCACTTCCCCTTGAAGTAAACACGTGCAAGAATCTTTTACTACTCAAAGAAATTGACATAATACAACCAAAAATCATCTGCACGCTTGGTTCACCGGCGACCAAGGCGCTACTAGGTGACCATGTACAAATCTCTCGCGCACGAGGTGTTTTTGCTGGATTTAACGGCATTGCAGTTATGCCGACCTACCACCCTGCTTACCTGCTTAGAAATCCTGCAGAAAAGCGTACGGTATGGGAAGATATGAAAAAAATTATGGCAAAGCTCGCAGAGCTAAAAAGCTAGTATGCAATAAAAATCTTTGAATAGTTTTAAAAAACTTTTATTCCTATGACGAGTTGACGATACTAACCAACGTCTTGAGTAACTTTCCTAAAAAAGCTAACTATTATCCTGAAAAAGAGATTCTAATATAGCTTGCATTACAAGTAACTCGAGTAACTCAGCGTCAGTTTCAGCATCACGACCAAAATTCTTCCTAGATATATGCAGATACTGACCAAAACCACTCGAACGCTTACCTATAAGTAAATAAAGTAAGTTATCATTCTCTTTGGAAAGTATATTTTTCAATACTTTTCTAAGAGAAATAGTAATCAGTCTATGTTCATCATATTGATCTTGAGCTAAGGATTTAGAAATAGCTTTGATTCCTGTTGTTATTAGTTCTTTATCATCATCAGTAAGTTGCTGCTTAAAAGATAGCTCTGGGTTTTCAAGTTCTGCGACAATTAAATCAGGGATTTCTTTTTTTAAAATTTCAAGTACAACTGTCAATGGAATGGGATCATCAATGTCTAAGCCACTTTCAAGCTTATGAGCTGCATATTTTAAAAGACCATCCATTTTTACAACAAACGCTTTTTCCAGTGAATCATTTTGAGCTGTTAAGATGCTCAATTGAGAAGCTACTAAAAAACAAATAAAGGTGAAATATTTTGTCCAACAATTCATATTCTTTTTCCTTCAACTTTTTAAACTATCGTTTATTAATCAAAACATTATGCTTCTATTTGTTTTTGCACCTCTTCAAATGAGATATCAAGGAGCTCATATTTTTCCCAATCAACGTCATCAAAATGCCACCACTCCGTTGACAATGGAATAAAGCCATATTTGACCATAAGATTTTCAAGGAGTTTACAGTTCTTTGCGGCTTCTGGCGTCATAGTCTCGTACTTGCGATGTGCTTTTTCAGAAAACTCATCAAATGCTGACGGCATTTCTATTTCATGTCCATCAGACAATCGAATAATCGTCAAATCAACAGCACTACCCCGATTATGCTTTGAACCTTTTTTGGGGTCGGCAACATATCCCGGAATAGGAACAAGCTCCCAGAATTTATATTGCACACTGCGTGGACGATAGCCGTCAAAAATTTTTAGTCCGAATCCTTGCTTTTCAAGCTCTTGCTGAACCAAATTGATTTTTTGCGCAACAGCTCGACGTAAAAAGCACTTTGCCTGCGAGTACACCGCTTTTTTTGTAAAATTATTATCGGTTGCATATTTTATATCAAGACGAATATTTGGGTTTATCGTAATAACCTCAACAACAAGGTCATAATCTTGAATTTTTTGCGCTTGTGCAACCTTATGTATATGCGGTTGTCCACCTACATTGTCTTGTGCAACTACGCATGATTGAAGGAGTAAAAAAAGCATCCCTAGTGACGTAAGCATTTTCATAAATTTTCTTTCACGACCTTAATAGTAAAATAAATAAAAAGACTCAACGTACGTACATCAATCCACTGAATTTTATCCAAATACCCCTATTCATGCAAGAACCCGCGATAATTTTAATCGCGGGTTCTTAACTTTTTATCTAAAATCGATTTATTTTTAAAACTTATGGCTTTCCACCACTCGTAACACCATCTTTGGTTATGCGAATCATGTTTCCATCAAACGTGGTTATAGAAAAACCAGTAAATCCTCCTTCTCTGTGCTTACGCGCTTGATCGATAAGGTAACGAATTGCAACCTCTTCGCCCAAACGGTGCCCATCATCGCCTTTCACCGGCTATTAGCTCATAACCCTCCCCTACCTGCCTTACCAGTATGGGCTGCAATATTCCGTGCTCCCTAATAGACTCCGCCAGTTCCTGCAAAGTTTCTTGATCCTAGACAGGCATTAGATGCAAGTTTATTAAGCTCTGAGTTGACCGTCATTTCATCAACACCTGGAACGCCAACAGTTGTCAGCTCTGTCGGATCATTTGGGTCTACTTTGACAGGCGTCATATGATCTTTAATCAAAGCATCACCTTTAAAATATGCTTTTAATACTGTTGCACAGGCTCCCGCGATAGCAGCGTGTCCAGATGTGTATGATGGATGAAGCGGTGAGGATTCAGCATACACTTGGCTTAATAAATAGGTACTTGCATCCGCTAATGATAAACGATCGCGCACATCAGGCACAATCGCTGGGTCAGATTGACGTTGATTGTATTCCAAAATTAAATCAAGCAAAGTACTATTGAAGAGTGATTCATGCAAATTAAATGGATTTGTACCCGTTGTTTTTGCTACATGAACAAGTCCAGCAAAAGCTTCAGGTCTTCTATTGCGATGCGCAAGCCATTTTTGTGCCCATGCAGCCTGAATTGCTTCTTGTGATGCAGCAGCCATGATACAAAAGACTTCAACTGGACCAGCTGAAATAAATGCCGCCTCGTTAGGCATGGTTCCATTGAAATAAGGCAAATCTGGTGCTGGTGGAAAGTTATTTTCAAAAAGAATCTGGGCTGCATAATAAAAGGCTTCGCACGGGCCATCGTTATGAAAAATCGATGTCATATCAGCACCATTAGTAGGAAGATGTGCTGGTCCAAAGTCTCTGTCATAAGCATATGGACGTGGAATGTTCCCATTTTCAAGAGCAATAAAATCACTCCAGGTTACACCAAATTCACGTAACGCTGGGGTAGGAAAAAACTGTTTACGAAAAACTAAATTAAATGAAGACATAGGACAAATATTTTGCAAACTAAATTGTGAAACATAAGGACCCTTGTCAACACCTTGTCCAATTCCTCGAAACAAGACCGCTGGCGTCACAGTTCCATTACTGGAATCGCGTGGACCTTTAAAAGCGTCCCCAAGATTATTCAGTATTATTGCCGCTTGTTGAGTTTTTGATCCTCCCTTACCATCAGCATCGGTGTTAAGTCCAGTGCCATAATCTTCAAATCGAACATGACGACAAATTGCTTGAAGATACACTTCAATCATTTGTGCCGCACCTTCTGCGCTTGTAAGTTTTGCAGGTGTATATCCATGAAAAAGCTGCGTTGGTCGACCTTCCAGAGAAAACATTAATGCTGCTTGCGGGCTAACAAGCTGGCGTGCACCTGCACGCACAATTGCATTAAAATCTGCTTGTAGACCACTTTCCATTGCTTTAACAAGTTGTTTAAAACTTGCAGCTCCTTGAGCCGTTACTAACCCAGTTGTAGGATCATGCTCAAAACCTTTGGTGAATGAGCCAGGCAAACCTGGTATATTTTCATCACCATTTCCAGATTTATAGATATCAAATGTTGGCAAGCCGGTAACAGAATCAAACAGATCTGGCTGTAGATATATTTGAAATAATGCAGCCTCTTCACGAGCATTAAAATAATCTGTAATTCTATCTGAAAGAGCTTCCAGAGGATATGCCGATTGAGAAATCGAACAGGTAAAAAATATACCCCCAAGAATAATATTCTTAAAATAATTCATTATTCACCTTTCCCTATTTAAAACGAAATATCTGCTTTGAGCCATAAAGTCCAACGAGTTAAACCTCTGTTGCTTGTAGATTGACATGGAAATTCATACGAACCACCGTACGTTAGACCAACTGGCCATTTGCAATCTGCCCAACGATACCCTGCGGCCGCGTAAACAGTGTGAGATATAACTGAAGGGTGCGCCGCTGATTTGAAATCAAGATCTGTTTGCTTGATAGGTGTATATGTTAATACTCCACCAGGCATATCAAAAACTAAGTCACCATTAAGCGCCAAGCTTGCAGTTATATCACGTTTAGAATTGGTCATTCCATCTCCATTCGCAGCTTTAATTGCAGCAGACTCAACCCATGCATGTTTGAGTTTAACCGACTCAGCTTCGCGCGCATGGAAGTTGTACCCTATTTCAAATTCCCATGAACAACAATTTATAATCAGTGCATTATTCCATGTAACATTAACACCTGGACGTACTTTTGTATCTTGTGTCAAAAGATTAATTCCTGGAGTTGAACGAAGATTTTTAGATTGCCCTGCAAGAGCTGCAAATTCGGCTGCTTGATCAGCACTGGCGTACATTTCAAGATAACGACTCCATGGTTTGTTGATTAAATCAAAAGAGCGCTTTTGAGTATTTTCAAAAAGATATTGAACATTGAGCGCTGTTTGATAAGCAAATTTCCAATTACCTGCGTCATCTTCAGCTAAAATTATACCCAAATCAGCTTCACCCATAATTCCAACATGTTGACCATTACCAAGCTGAGGTTCAAACATGAAATGGTTTTTTTGTTTGTTACTGGTTGGAATAATGACACCAATAGCCAAATCAAAAAAAACTGATTCTGTTTGCGCTAAAACCAAACCAAGCTTTGTTTCAATATCACCAAAGCCAGTTTTCTTATGCGCATGATTATCAATTTTTCCATATTGCCAAGCTGATTGATGCAAAGCATCTTTCATGCTTCCAAACAATGGCTGAGTAAGTACTGTTGGAACATCAACGGAAGATACAACTCCCCCTCCATTGCTTGTAATTTCCTCTCTTAACCTGACATCACGCTCGACGTGGACGATAGGGGTAGAAATACTCAACCATAATGGGTGGTCTGATTTTTTACCGAATAAAATTTGATGGTAATGTAAGCCCAGACCAATTGACCACTCTCGAGGATGAAGCGATATGACACTTTTAAAAGCGTCTGGTCTTGGATTTACCCTCATAGGAACTAAGCTAGGAGCGGCAATAGCCCGTTGTGTTAGAATATTAAAATTCTGGGCATGCAATGTTGTACTTGCATCGACAAGAAGCTCTTCACTCACACTTGCTGATGATGTACCAAACGGCATAAAGTATCGTCCAATATCATCTGACTTGGTAGAGCTCCCTCCAAAAAGCACTGCTTGAAAGTGTCCGCCCCATGATGACTTTTGTGCAACCTCTTTGCTGTAGCGGCATCCTGAAACAAGCTCAGGCGAAGCGGATTGAAACTGTTGTCGTGAAGAAAAATGTGATTTACTGGTCACATTTTTTGCATGCACACCATGCATCAAACAGAGAGCAGTAAACACAAGCGCTGCTCTGTAAAAAATTGGTATCTTCAAAATACCCTCCTTTCTTATTTTCTCTTTGTGGTAGTGGCTTGCAAAAAATATAATCTGGCTTCAAATGCAATGTAAACAATTGTCTCTTATAATCTTTATTGTATGTTTTTAACTCAACGAAACACTGTTCTGAAATAGATAAAATGCTTGCGATTAGGCAAAAAAGCTCCGTTATCTAATTCACTCAACGACCTTCCCAAACGCTCTTCAATAGAAATTTCACGAATTCGAGCGAGAGCTTTCTCTTGTACTGATAAATCATCGACATCGCTGTATGCAGGATTACCAGCAAACGCTTCGATAAGAGTTTCTTTACCAATGTACATGAGCACATGGTTCATACGAATTTCTATTTTTCCATTACGCTCACGTTCAACACCAAAAAAGATCAAATCTCCAGGCTTCATTTGAGAAGGCTGCACAGGATTTGTTGCAAGATATTGGTCATGAGCATCACGCGGAATTTCAATGCCGCACTTTCGATAGCTCAAATGGATAAGGCTCGAACAATCAACCCCGGTT
>CAYSDC010000027.1:0-443 GCA_964429765.1 uncultured Pseudomonadota bacterium | reverse complement strand
GCATCAGCTTTATACTCAGAACAGCCACCCCAAACATAGGGCGAACCAAGAAACGAGCGTGCATACCCAACAAGATTTTCTCCTATACCTTCTTGACGACTTTTATGTTCTATTTTTTTTGCATCTGGTGCTAGATTCAAAGCAGGAATAGCAACTAATTCAGCCAAATCTTTTTTGCGCATCCAACCGGAATAAGGGATAAGTTGATAATTTCCATCGACATCAAGAATGACTTTTTTTTGTTGAAGTGCGTCTACTTTGACCCAAATAATTTCATTAACTAAGAGCTCTCCGGATGCACGCACACGCTCATCACGCATAAGCTGTGTATCAAGTCTTGGAACGTTTCTTGATAGTACAGGGCCGCGCTTAACTTCGTGATCCAATCCTGGCTCAGCAACAAGATTTGCAACTTCAACTGCAACAACCATATCACACGGATA
>CAYSDC010000026.1:8736-16821 GCA_964429765.1 uncultured Pseudomonadota bacterium | reverse complement strand
AAACCAAGAAAATGGACGTATTGATCGAGCTTGAGCTCTTTGGCTAAAGCTTCATGCCAGGCGCGAGATATCCCATCCCCAGCAAACATTACATGAATTGGTTTATTGCGTTCATATACAAGCTTTGCAGCAGCTTGTATTAACAGCGATTGGTTTTTTCTAAATTGAGTTTCAGTTTTGATGTGACTTTCTTTTCCATAAAACTGGGACATCATGCATATGACTGGGGCATCCGTTAATTCAATATTGTAGTTCTTTTTAAAAAATTGCTTTCTTGAAAGTGTTGGTTTTCTGTAGCGAAGAAATTTGCTTTGATCGCACAGAAGGTAAATATGTTAAAAGTGAAGAACCCGAATTTTGTACTAAGTATTTATTTTCTTTGCATGATTAAGCACATCTTTATTGAGCGCAAGGAATCCATCGAGTCCATCAAATCTATTTGGCCTTGGAAAAAAATCTTGATGGAGCATGTTTACAATTTTGATAGGCAGTCCTCGGAGTGCCTTAACCGCCAATTCTTTGTCTTGAAAGTTGTGGAGCTGGATGATGTCGATGTCATAGAGCTGAGCAAGCTTACGGAGAGATTTTTTCATAGGGCTTTCAAATGTTGTTTTATCTATGAGTGGAAATTGACGGTGGAGTGATATTGCAAAATGATCAAGTTTATCTGCGATCAATTGTTTTTGTAGGGGAGAGCCTTTATCTACAACAATAATTTCATCAAATCCACGTTTGGTTAATGCTTTGTGAAGAAGCCAATGATAGTGTTCTACGCTGCCCCAAAATGGTTGAGTGGTTAAAAGCATGACACGAAGATCCGTTTTAGGTTTTTTTGCTATCGGTTTTGCACCAGAAAAACTTACAAATTCAATGTTCTCATCTATTTGATGTATCGGTATTGCGTGAGTTGTTAGAGTAATTGAGGCAAAAATAAGACATATTTTTTTTGAGTAATGCATGAAAACCATTTTTTTTAGCTCCTTTTTCTTAAGCCATTTTTCTTCATAATGTTGTTATAAAAATCGATGAATGCTTGAGCGTATTGAATTTCGAGAAATGTTAAATTTGTTTTACTAAATGTTTTTTTACCGGTAGCAAAATCGAATGCATTGTGTCCCATATGTGTACGCATATCGGGATTATCAATTAAAAGTTTAATCTTACATAATACATCTTCAAGATCATTATTTTTAAAAAGAAGACCCGTTTGCCCATCTGCAATAACATATTCAGCTCCTGTCTGTGTCGGTCCAATAGATGGCTTTTTCATATATGCCGCTTCAAGATGTACTGAGCCACACGATTCGCCAATAGAAGTAAGGATATGAAAATCTGAATAGTGCAAAATGTCATTGGTATTAGAGCAGTAGCCTAAAAAATGGACATATTTTTCGACGTGAAGTTCATAACATAAATTTTCATGCCAAGCTCGAGAAGGGCCATCTCCAACAAATAATACATGTACCGGTTTGCCATGCTCATGAATAAGTTGTGCTGCTGCTCTGATAAGGAGTGCATGATTTTTACGAAAGCCTCCTGGGATATGTTCTTCTGGTTTATAGAATTGTGCGATCATGCACATAACGGGAGCATCGGTTATATCTATGTTATAGTGAGTTCTAAAAAAATCTTTTCTGGATAAAAAAGGCGATCGATAACCGGTAAACTTTTTTTTATTTGGTAAAACTAAAATATGCTCAAAATATTTAATTCCGAGTTTATGCGTTGTATTTTCGGTTTTCATAAATTCAAGTACGTGATGACTTACGGCAATAGCTCCTGAAATACCCGCAACGCGATGCATATTTGGGTTGTAATCTTGATGAAAGTGAAGGACCACCTGGATTTTAAGATTTTGAGTTGCTTTGAGCGCGCAACAAGCATCATGAAGATTATGGGTTTGGACAATATCAATCGCATCGTTTTTGCATACAACTCTCAGTTGTGTAATAAGATCTCTTTTTGCAAGTGGTTCTGCATTAATATTTTTAAGCGCGTAATGATCGATTTTTTGAGCAATGAGTTTTGATTGGAAATCGGTATCTTTGCATAGAGCAATGCGATGACTAAAGCCCAGGTGGATTAATCTTTTATGGAGGATCCAATTTGATGTTTCAACGCTTCCAACGTGTGAAACGGTAGAAAATAGGAGTACTCGAGGTTGTTCAGACCGGGAATAGTTTTTATTTTTTGCACTAAAACTAATAAATTCAGGAAGTCTTAGACTGTCTGGTTGCTTTGCCTCACAGACACTCACTATAAAAAATGCGAGCAATATACAGAGTGTGGATAGCATGTTTGTATTATTTCTTTGAACCTATTTTTATTATTTTTTTATAAAATGTACTTAAGCGATTAAATTTTGCTTGCGTGAGAAAGTGCATATCTGCCTGCTTAAAGTGTTTTGATTCTGTTATAAAGTTGAATGCATTGTTTCCCATTAGTTTACATTGTTCAGGATTTGCGATTAAAAATTCAAGCTTATTGGTAAGATCGTTAATATCATTATTTTTAAAAACAAAACCGGTCATACCATCGATAATAATATATTGGGCTCCTGTTTGTTCGGCGCCAAGAGATGGTTTCTTGTGTAGTGCTGCTTCTATGTGTGCTATTCCAAACGATTCTTCTCGTGATGCAAGAATATGTATAGTAGAGTATTCAAGGATATTGCAGGTATCATGTTGAAAGCCTAGAAAATGAGCATAGTTTGTAAGCTTAAGCTCACGTACTAGGTTTTCATGCCATGCTCGATTAGGACCATCACCAATAAAAAACAGATGCGCCCTTTTTTTACGCTCATACATAAGCTTGTGCAAAGCCCTTATTAATAACTCTTGGTTTTTTTGAAATATAAATTCTGAATAAGGCTTTTGTGCTGGGCCATAGAAGTTTCCATTCATACAGATTATTGGTAGCTTTGCGTCGATGGTAATATTGAAATTTTTTTTAAAAAATTGTTTTTTAGATATGTTTGATGGTTTGAAGTACAAGCATTTTTCCTCATCAAAAAAAGGAAGCAAATGCATAATATGTGTTATCCCAAGTTTAAGATCTTGATTTGCCCCATTGAGTTGATGTGCGATATCGATATTAACTGGAAGTACAGCATCGAGGTTTTTGAAGCATTCAAGCGCATACAATCGTGGAGCATGAAACATGAGAATAACTTTGGTAGAGAGCCCCTGAGTTGCTTGACGAGCCAAAAGAGCATCTTCGGGAAGATTGCATTGTACAATATCAATATGTAAATCTTTACACAGCTCTCGAATCTGTTTGATCCAAATATTTTTATATAACTTATAGTCGTTATAGGCTAAAGCGCTGTGTGCTTTTGAAGCGTAATGTGAAATTTTTTGATCATATAATGATTGTTGAGCAAATGTATTGAGGCCCACAAGGATTATTGGATCATAAGCTTCTTTAAGAAGTTGTTTGTGCAAGGCGAGTGTACTTACTTCTATACCACCTCTTCCTGCCAGCGTGCACAGCGATAGAATGCGTGGTTTTTTTGTATGAGGATTAGGTTGCATTTTTCGAGAGAAACTAAAACAACTGAGCCCATGTGAGATATGAGGTGTTGAGTTTAAGGTTGTGATTTGTATAAAAAAAATGGCTATAGTTATCATAAGTGTATGATGATTCATTGGCCCCCCAATGTTTGTATCAGTCTGATATTATGACATTATTAAGCGTTTATAAAATGTGCTCAATTTTTTATAGATAGCTTCTTGAGTAAATTGTGCATTTGGTCGACCAAAATTATTACGATTGGTTACATATTTACATGCATTATTGCCCATGGTCATGCGTAACTCTGGGTTATCGATAAGTTGCTCAAGTTTATCGGCCAAATCGTTAGCATCATTATTATTAAAAATAAATCCAGTTTGATTGTGAACAATGGTTTGCTCGGAGCCCGTGCCCGATGATCCAATGGATGGCTTTTTCATGAGTGATGCTTCTAGTGTAGCAATGCCTACAGATTCTTCATGTGAAGGCAGGACGTGAATGTCTATGTACGATAGAATCTTATGAATTTCATTACAGAATCCAAGGAAGTGGATATGTTTTGCCAGATTCAGTTGTTTACTGAGTTGTTCATGCCATACTCTATTTGGTCCATCTCCAACAAACAAAGCTTGTACCTTTTTTTTACGTTCATGAATCAGTATGTATAAAGCCTTAACTAGTACTTCTTGATTTTTCTCAAAGACAAAGTCCTTGCTTTCCGGTTTTATTGCTGGGCCATAAAAATTCCCAATATTACAAATAAGTGGAGCTTGGCCTATATCACAAGCGTATGTTTGTTTGAAAAATTCTTTACGGGAGCCATGTATTGGTTTGTAGTTCAAAAACTTTTTTTCATTGAAGGGAGGGAATATCTGCACAATGTTTTTGATGTCAAGCTGGTACAATTGATTTGCTTCTTCTATAAGATGTTTGGTGTTTAAGTTTACCGCTATAATTCCATCAAGATTTTTAAATGACGGATAGTCCGATTCTGGAATTTTAGAGCCATGATACATAAGGACAAGTTTTACTTGTAGACCTGCAATTGCATTTCGTAAAAGTTCGAGGTGATATGGTTTATGGCAATGGATAATATCAACGTTGTGTCTTATACAAAGCTTTCGTATTTGCTCCGATAGAGTGCGCTGATAGAGTCCAAAATCATATTTACGTAATTTATTGGCATGAGAGCTGTAATGTGGTAAGTGAGAAAGAAATAAGTTTTTTTGGACTGGCGATTCGTGGTATACAAACATGAGAGATTTGAAATGTAAAGCGCGATGCATTATATCGTGCTGAGCAATGACGCATGACTCTACCCCTCCCATCCAGTCGCTTGGTAAGAAATTAAGAACACAAATTTTTTTGTTATGATCTCGCAAGTAATCGATATCTTTACGTGAAAAATAAACATATTTAAGTTTACGCAGAGCTGTCATTTGTGGTGGCACAGATAACATTGTCATATGCAAGCAGATGGTAAGATATATAAGAGATCCCCAGATTTTCATTATTTCTCCCCTCGGAGTAAGTTTAATGCTATTTCAAATAGCTATTCTTACTATTAAGATTAAAGAATATGATCTGTGGAGTAAATAGATTGAAGAGGTTCTGGATAGAATTTGATCTTTTGGTATCTCTAGTTAAGCAAAAGGGCAAGCATAAAGCTTGCCCTTTTGCTTTAGATTTTTTGTGCAAAATAATTTATTATAGTGGTCCTGGGGGTTGGGAAGAAAGGTAATTTACTCTCATAAAACTTGAAAGGCCATTTTCATCACCAACTAAATTAATAGTACCAGCTACCTCACCCAAATTACCATCAAGTTTGATTGCCCAAGCTGTATAAGAAGCAGAGATTGTATCTCCAACGCTTGCTCGAATTACACCAGAAAGTTCATGATGATTTTCACTTGTAGGTGAAACAGATGATTGGTAAGCGCATAAAACAACCGTGTCATTTTTCACAACCTCAACCTGACAAACCGCTGCACTCAAGATGCCTTCGGTAGTCATTAAGTCATCTGAAGTCAATTTGACTGTTACAAGGTAATCGCCTGTAACTGGTACCATAAATGTAAGAGGGTCGCCGCCTACTATACTGCCTGAATTATCTATTGAATCAAAATTTATTAAATTCCCAAGAGTGTAGGTATAGCTTGTTGATAGGAATATAGTTCCTTTATTAGCAGAGGCAAACTGAGTGTCGTCTGAAAAAGTTACAAAACCAGAAGGAACGGTTAAACCACCAACAACCTTTGTTGGTCCGTTGAGATCAATGCTTCCGTTATCGTTGACGCCAAGAGTTGGGTTTGTTCCATCAAGGGAAATGTTAAAACCTTTTGCGCCACTTGTTGGATTTGCAAAAAGTCGTGCCTTGAGTGCGCTGCCTGAAGCTTCTCTAAAATCAATAAGAGGACACCCTGTTCCACTTGCTTTCTGTAATGTTATATTACCACGAAAAGTCTCTGAAGCACCTTTTACTAAAAGAGTACCATCAAGAGTTGTATCACCAGTGACTTGGAGATTACCAATAACTATTTGCGCATCAATATTGATGGAAAAACAAAAAATCGTGCTTGCAATTAATGCATAGCAACGAATACGACGAAATATATCAGTCATGAAAACTCTCCTAAAAAATAAACAAAAAATACAACTCGCTTGGTTCTGAGGCTAAAGAAAACATTCTTGAATAGTCAATAATTTACAAGAAAAGCAAGAGAAAGTTTTTCAGTAAGGAGTTTTAAGATATTTATATCCCTTTAAAGCGAAGAGCAGCTTATTCTTTAAAGATTGTATACTCATCAAAGCGATTGGTTCCTATAAATCAATTAATATAGATAACGACGTTGAACTTATGCAGAACACTCTATGTAAAAGCGTATTGAAAGTGATACTTACTTTTAAGGTAAAAAAAACTGTAGATCTTGAATTTTATATTTTGCGAAGAATTTTAATTTAAAATTCTTGCAGATAAATTCGACTGACATCTATTCTTTAACCTGTAATTTTATATCAAATACAACTAAATCCCTTGAGGAGACTATTAATGAAAAGCAATAGACCGTGCCATATTGTGCTTATATCTTTTGTTTTTATGTATTTAACGATAAGCGCACAAGAAACATTTGTTGGGGACGAATTTGAATACGTCGATGTGCAGATGCTAGAAACACGTCTCCCAGATCCAACTCCTCAAGCTGTTCCTAATACGTTGGTTAAAAGAAATAATAACGGAAGTTTTTCAGCTAATATTGTTAATGCAGATCTCCATGGGCTTGCTAATTCTGCAAAAATTTTCACGCAGGCTCTTGCAGGAGATGTAACAGGTGGTCACTCATCAACGGTTGTTGAATTTGTTGGTGGACAAAGTGCTAGTCAAATAGGCGATACGGTGATTACGGTGAGTGCTAGAACTGCATTAAATGAACCTCTAACAATTGTTACACGAGATCAAGATGGGAATTTTTCTGCCGGTCGAATCATCGCTGATCTTAGTGGTCTTGCTACCATGGCGGAAACTTTTACTCAAACATTGTCGGGTGATGTTACGGGTAGCCAGTTTTCAACGGTTGTTGAATTTATTGGCGGGCACAGTGCGGCCGATGTTGCTATAACAGTAACAACAGTAAATGCTGCAAGTTCTCAGTCTGATCCAAGTACACTTGTTTTTCGAGATTGTCAGCAGCAGACAAGTATTCGGCATCTTTTTGTCGATGAATTAGAAAATTTAAGTACTCCAGAGCTTATCGAAGAATCTCCATTTTTTGGTGCGGGCATGATAACTCCTAACTGCATGTCTATAAGCCATAATGGTAAATTTTTGGCCACAACAAATCCAAACAATTCAACGGTTTCTATATTTTCTGTAGACCTTGCGACTGGAAATCTTACGCCTATTATAGGGTCACCATTTACGGGAGCTCAACTATCTTCAGTTACACCGCAGTGTTTAGCTTTCTCTGATAATGATAATTTTTTAGCAGTATCATGTACTGGTACTCAATCAATTGTTGATATATTTTCAGTGGATCCTTTAACTGGCATTTTGGAGGAAGTACTTTCTTATACCATAACTGGTTCTCCTTACGGGCTTGAATATTCAGCCGATGGTAATTTTCTTGTTGTTACGAGTCAGCCAAACACCGTATACATATATTTTACTAACAGTGAGACAGGAGAATTAATACAAATTCCGAATTCACCGTTTGGTGATTTATCAGTTAACCCATATTCTCTTTCGATTACTTCCAATGTTGAATTTTTAGCGCTTTTTGATCCAGTTGAACAACTTGTCTCTGTTATTGGGGGAAATCCATATATCAGGAGTTGGTGAGGAAGTTCTTGGATCGCCCTTTTATACGGGACAACTTCCTCGAACAGTACAAAAAAGACCACTATTAAGGACGCTGGTAGCACCAGGATTTGTAAAGTATTCTCCAGGTGGAGACTTACTTGCAGTAACTAACCCTGGTCTTGACACGGCTGCATATTTCAGTGCCGATGTAACGACAGGGGTATTGACGTCAATTGACAGTTCGATATTGCTTGCTAGTCCCTATGGAATTTCTT
>CAYSDC010000026.1:3374-8726 GCA_964429765.1 uncultured Pseudomonadota bacterium | reverse complement strand
GGTATTGATGTTGGAGACATTCCGTACGATTTAGTCTTTTATCCAACTGGTGAATACCTTGCAGCGATGATGCCTATTAATAGTAAAATTGCTGTTGTCGATGTTGCAGAATTGATCTCTATTGATGGAAGTATATCAATAAATGGAAATATAGAATTTGAAGAAAGTTCCATACATGGGGGGACTATTCGAATAGCTGGAGAGACTTTTTTGCATGGAGCAGGTGATAACAATACCTTTGTTGGCCCTTCAGCAGGTAACTTATTTTTATCTGGTGCGCGCAATGTTGCGATTGGATCTTTGGCTGCGCAACATATGACATCAGCTAGTAATAATATTGCAATTGGTTACAATGCTGGGGACAACCTATTTACAGGTACCAATAACATTTATCTGGCGGCGCCCGCAGAAAATTTTGATGAATCAGATGTAATTCGTATTGGCGTGGATTCTCAGAGTTGTTACATCAGCGGCATCAATGGTGCTACGTCTGCCAGCGGTGTGCCGGTGCTCGTAAACAGTGATGGTCAGTTGGGTACTATAACTTCTTCTAAGGAATACAAAAAAAATATCAAAAATATAGACGGTGCACATGGGCTTGAAAAAATGCGCCCTGTGGAATTCGAATATAACGAGGATCTTGATCCGCTAGGATTAAAGCAGTACGGATTTCTTGCAGAAGAAGTTGCCGCAATATCACCAGACCTTGTTGTGTTTAAAGAAGGTAAGCCTGAAACAATTCGTTATCATCTTTTAACTCCATTGCTTGTAAGCGCATACCAAGAGCTTTTTGTCTCGCAGCAAGCACAACAAAAGAAGATTGATGCGCTTGAAAATTATTGTAAAAAATTGGAAAAATTGAATGCCAATTTTGATCTAAAAAATTAATTGATGTAGCTGAAAAAAGGATGTAATAGAATAGCCCCTCGTGAATTTATTGTTCATAAGGTGGCTATTCTATTGTCTTCCTTGCTGTATTCTTTAGTTACTTGAAATCATGCGATTAAATATGCCAAAACTTATGGGAAGATAGTATATGCATATTTTTAAATTCTGCTTCTGAGAGATGTTTATGAAAAAAAATATTAAGTTTTATATTAGGTTTTTGAGTGTAATATTTTTTTCATATTTTCCTCTTGAGGCTTTGATTGTAGGGTCAAAATCTGCCGCCTCAAGTCAAGTGGTTGTTACATTTCCAAGCGCAACTGTTAATTCTTGGATACACTGCGCTTGAAAGAGGTTTTATTTTAACAGACAATCTTACAGCATGTACGTTTGATGGGTATTTGCCGGTTAGTGGTGCTGTCACATTGAATGGTGGAATTTTATACCTTTATAAAGACTTTATTTTAAGTAATACACTTTCATCAATTACGGGTGGAATAATTCGAGGAAATTATCATACGGTTGAATTACCTCAAATGGCTGCAGACTATACATTGCCCGGTATTATGCGGTTTGATAGAACAACGCTTGTTTGTAATTCTAACGTCTCAATTACCGGGGCCCTCAATTTTTCTAACTTATGTAAAATAGATGCTCGAGGAAAACGTTTGACATTTAATGGCGGTTCAATTGTCGTGCGTCCAAATTCGTATCTTATTCTTGAAAATGCTTGTCTAGCAAATTTTGGAACTTCGCGATTGCAATGTTTAAGTAACACTGCATCAATAACGCTGCGCAATTGTATTATTTCATTGGCTTCAGATTATACTTTTTCGCAAGGCTCACTGCTTTTTGATTTAGATAATATCATTATGGGAACCGGCAAATTTATTTATAGTTCACCTGTTGGGAGCACAATAGCTTCTGGTGCAAGGCTTCAATTGGATCGTAGTATGACCTTGAGTTATGCTCCATCCCGGGCAAATCAAAATCTCATTTTTATGCAGGATTCAACATCATGGTTATACCTTGACGGATGTACTCTGCATTCAACACGTACAGGTTTGCATTTGAGTGGAGGAACTTTAATAATTGATGATAAAGTGACGATGAGTAGTGAGGCTAAAAATACGGCAGAAAGCTTGTGGTTGGACTCAAACTTGAATATCGTAATTCGAGCTGGTGGTGTTGTTGAAATATTTGGTTCCGTTAAGTATCAATAAAATATTATGACCTAGAAAGAGATTCAATTTATGATAAAAGCTCAATTAATATCTCTTTTTTTTATTATTCATGTGCTATTTCCCCCAACCCTTCAGGGAGTGAGTGTCGGCTCAAAATCTGCTCTTTCAAGCCAGTCGCTCATTCGTTTTCTTTCAACAGACACCAATAATAGGATTCTAGGATTTACCGCTCTTGAAGGTGGATTTCTTTTAGAAGATAATACAACAAGTTGTACATTTGATGCCTATATGCCAGTTTCTGGCTTGGTTGATTTGCGAGGTGGAGTTCTTGTTCTCAAAAAAGACTTTACGTTGAGCAATACGGAATCATCAATAACGGGTGGTGTTATACTTGCAAATAACCATGCATTATTTTTGCCAAGATCAGTACAGGATTTTTCATTGCCGACAAATCCTTGCTTTTTTATCCAAAATGATGGAGTTATGCAAATGGGAAGTACCGTACAATCGGTTGATTGGTCATTGAGTGATAGCTATTTTGCAGCAAGCTCATCAACTGCTGGCTCTGATACCGAGTTGAAGATCGGGTATTTTTCAGGCAGTACTGTTACCACAACGCTGACGCAAGAGCTTGGGACTCTTGGTGTTAATGTTAATGCCGTGGCGTGGCATCCAACAAAACGATACCTTGCAGTTGCGACTTCTTCATTAGTGCTTAACGTCCTTATTTACGAACATCGTGTGCACAACGGAACTTTGGCTCAATTGAGCAGTACTCTTTTGAGCGCTACGGGTTTAGTACTTGCGTGGCATCCATCAGGAGCTTACCTAGTCGCTGGATTTACCGGTGGCGCTCTTAATAATGAAATTGTTACGTATGCGGTTAGTACAAGTGGAGTTATTGGTGCATCTACGACAATTAATCTTTCTCCTGCTCAAAATGTGCTTGGATTAAGCTTTGCTCCAGGAGGCAATAAGCTTGCAGTAGGAACTGCAAGTAATACAACTACTAATGTAAGCGAACTATATATTTATGGTTTTAGTGGTGGCAGCTTAACGCTTACATCAAGTTTGGATGCTGGAGCGACGATTAATTCTGTCGATTGGAACCCAACAGGAACGTTTGTTGCAGCGGCTCTTTCGGGGAATGCTAATAGTATTCGTATGTATGATACGTCGGCAACTCAAGTTAAAGAGGTAGCATCGGCGCGTTTAAATATTGGGCTAGATTGTAACTCTGTGCATTGGGATAAAACCGGGACCTATTTACTTGTTGGCGGGACAAATGGTTCAGCTGGAAAGGTGTATATATTTCAATGGGATAGCGTTGCAAAAACGCTTACACAAATATATGACCGAAGCACCGATTTGGTAAGTAATGCTGCTCGATGGTCACGCTCAGGAAGCTATTTTGCTTATGCGGGAGGAATTGGATCAACGAACGAAGTCTTTGTTTATCAAGCGGCTTCGAGTAGCATTTGTCCTCTACGATTTGATCGAGCAACAGTGGTATGTAAAAATGATGTTATTGTTACAGGCCCAGTGAAATTTAGTAATACATGCAAAATTAATGCTTTGGGAAATAGAATTGCGTTTGCTTCTGATGGACAACTTATTGGGTTACCTGGATCTTCCTTGGTTATAGA
Organism: uncultured Pseudomonadota bacterium; assembly: GCA_964429765.1. Taxonomy (GTDB): domain Bacteria; phylum Babelota; class Babeliae; order Babelales; family RVW-14; genus JAFEAY01. The sequence goes on along the minus strand of CAYSDC010000026.1, from coordinate 5,011 downwards.
AGATGCTTGGTTGTATAATGTGGGCGGTTCACAGTTGCGGTGTCTAACAAATACCAGCTCTATTACTTTACGTAATTGTATTATCTCACTTGATGGAGACTATACTTTTTCACAGGGGTCACTTTTATTCGATTTAGATAATAAGATTATTGGAACTAATAAATTTATTTATACGTCAGCGCTTGGAAGCACTATTGCTTCCAATTCTAAATTGTATTTTGGAGATGGAATAACATTTAGCTATGCTCCCGTACGGCCCAATCAAAATCTCATTTTTATGACCGATAAAACATCACAGCTTTATCTTGATAGTTGTACTTTGCATTCGACACGTACAGGCCTTCGCTTGAGCGGAGGTACGCTGGTAATTGATGACAAAGTGACTATGAGTAGTGAAGGAAAAAATACTGCAGAAGCGTTATGGCTTGATGCAAACTTAGATGTTGTTGTGCGATCTGGGGCGCAAGCAGATTTCTATGGAGTAATTAAGTACCAGTAAATAGAGATGAATTTTATTAAAAAATTATTGCTTCTTGATTAGAAAGTAGATAGCTTTAAATTCTAAAGAGAAGAGGTCACAGCAGATTTCTGTACATATCAATAATGCAAAACTGTGGTTTGATCTTGAAAAAGAGTTAAAGGAGAGAGCGTGAGTATTAAGCGAATTCGAACTTTATATCTGTTCTTATTTCCATTATTTCTACATAATTTTGCTTATGCGGATCAGGTTGGCTCGGATGTTCTTGTTTCAGTCGTTGCATATACAAGCTTTGGAACCCCTGTTATCACACAAAATGAGATACTCTCTTTTGGCTGGATGAAAAATGGCTTTGGTATGAATGATGATACTATTACGGCAACATTTGGCTCGGTTTTTCCAGTGTCCGGTCATCTAAGTTTACACGGCGGACAATTAACGCTTGGTACCGATATGACTTTGAATAATCCAATCCTTTTTGCATCGCCGGGTATCATTCATGGTGATAGCCACATTTTTGATATTGCACAAAGTGTTACCGCTCTTCCATCAAGTGATCGTTTAATATTTAAAGATACCAATATTTTTTTTAATAATGATTTACATGTTACAGGAACGATTGATTTTAAAGGAACCTGCGTGATTAACGGAGGAAAAAATCGAATTATTCTGGGGACGAATGGAAATTTAAAAATTGGTCATAATTCTACGCTGACCTTGAGAAATGTAGAAATTGATGGAGTAAAAAACTTTAATATTTACTGCATGGATGATTCAGCAAGCTTAATACTTGATAATGTTCGATGGGTTCAGAGCAGTGACTATACGTTGAGTAGTGGAAGCATTTCAATACAAAACTTAGTTGAGTTTTCCTGTAAATACAAGTTTACCTATTCATCAGGTTTAACAAGTACAATTGCGGCAGATTCAACCTGGTATTTTTCAGATCTTGCTCAGGTTGTGTTTGGTCGAAAAAGAGGCTATACCGATCGAGAACCGCTTTATTTTGAAGACTACTCTTCAGTATTAAGGCTTGAGAATGCAACACTTGTTGTTACAAGTTCTGGGGCAACATTAACACGAGGAACTTTTTTGTGTGATCGAGAAGTACAAGTTGATGTTGATTCTTTGTCACAATCTGGAGCGCTTGCATTGGGCG
>CAYSDC010000026.1:1861-3362 GCA_964429765.1 uncultured Pseudomonadota bacterium | reverse complement strand
ACCCCTACGTCAAACTGTTTCCTGCTTCTGCTCTGAAATTAGTTAATGGGATGCTAGCTTATAATGTTGTCGGGGCAGATAATTTTTTAAATGATGAGATCGAAGTTAAATTTATCAGAACAGGTAACAGTATATTTCTTGCTTTACAGGATATCAATTTTAATAATGTTGATATTCAATCCGACCTGACAAGTCAATTTTCAGTTTCTTCAGGTGTTTCTATCGATTTTAATAATTGCTTAATTACTAATCCATATGCGTCGTATCGTTTAAGCGCATATAATTATGATATTTATTCATTTTTGCTCGGTTTGGATGGAGATAGTAAATCGGTTGTTATGTCCAGTGGAGTATTCCCGAACTGGCTTCATATCAAGAACTCAGGCAATTCATTGTCTGGTACTGGCGATATGGGAGGGGACATCATATTTCACGATTCTAATGCACAGCTGACGGCATTACTTGATGGAAAAATTTTGGGTAATACCTATCTCAATGGCGGTACACTAATTCTGGGTAAAAATCTTTACTTTGATGATGATCTCATTGTGTCAGGAACGGGTACTATTGATCTTGCTTCATACGTATGCTTTTTTGGGAATACCGATTTAAATTGGACAAGTTCTATTAGTTGGACTGGACAATCGGGAAAAATAAATCTTTATGCGAATACGGTTTTATCCTCAGAGTTGGTTTTTTACGGTGATTCTTTCATTGATGGAAACGGACGCTCTTTGTCGCTTATGCCTACAGCCTCCATAAAAGTAGGCTCTGGAGGAAAGTTGCATTTAAGAAATATTAACCTTCGTAATATTAATACAGCTAATATCTCATGTATTGATGACTCTGGAAGTATTATTCTTGAAAATACACAAGTAGATTTTGACAACATTTTTACATGGACAAAAGGGAGCATTAAGTTTATTGAGGTAGTTGATTTTAATGGGACTACTACAGTTTACTATCAATCTGGGCTTACAAGTACCATTGATAAACATACGCGGTTAAAATTGCATAACAATCTTGCATTCGAAGTTGGAAGAAAAAATGGCTTTGATGATCGCGAGCCGTTTTATTTCGAAGATTCAACTTCGACTCTTGCTGTTGATTCAGCAACGCTTGTAGTCACTTCATCCGGGATGCGATTTACGCGTGGCAGCTTAGAGATGCTTAATTCATGTATAATAGATTTGAAGTCAACGAGTTCTAAGGGGGGCTTGCAGATAGGGGATGGCACGCCAACTGAAGACTTTCAATTAACATTTGATCCTGGGAGTTCGATTCGTTTTAAAGAAGGTCATCTTGTTTATAACGACAGTACTCCTTATTCAATCAAATCATTTAGCGATTTATCACGCATTATTATTGACCCTGGATTTAATATTTATGTTAATACATCGTTGGAAGTAAAAAATATAACCGCAAGTTTTACGGGTTTGTGGAATACTATTATCGCTCCTGGAGCGACTCTTTCTTACAATAAAGCGAATATTAATATTTT
>CAYSDC010000026.1:0-1851 GCA_964429765.1 uncultured Pseudomonadota bacterium | reverse complement strand
GTCAATAACAGAATTTCCGGTTCAGGAAGAATAGTTGCTCCGGTAACTCTTGCAAATTCATCGGCTACTTTAACGTGGGATCTGCTAGGCCAAGCTGGCAGTGCTATTTCGCTTGGCGGTGGAACATTGACATTAACGAAACCATTATTTTTCACTGATAATATTCTTGTCGCAGGAACGGGAATAGTTAATGTTTCAAGCAATTCTGTCAGTATGGGTGGGCTTTCTTTGGTTGGAACAAGTACCACTTATTGGGATTGTAATGGCGGGTCAATTTTATTACGATCAGACTTAAAATTGACATCAGCTTGGACATTCAGCGGAAATTGCATCATCGATGGTGCTGGGAGTTCTATAATTTTTAATCCTGCCGGAAAATTGATTATTGAACGTGGTTCCACGGTAAGGTTTAAAAATATCGCGCTTAAAGGATTGAATGATGGGCAGTTCTTTTGCGTTAATAATGCCGGCAAAGTGATCTTTAATAATACTATATGGGCGCAAGATTCAAATGTTACATTTTCGCATGGCTCGTTTGAAGTCATTGATGTATTAACAATGGAAGGAAAAGGATCGACTTTTTCCTATAAATCTACGCGACAGAGTGTTATTAATCCTCGTGCAACACTTAATCTTTTAAGTGATTTTACGCTTTCTTATGAACCTTTATCAACAGCGCGAAATCTCATTTATCTTTCTGATAGAACTTCAAAAATTGTTATGGAGAGTGCGTCATTAAGTTCCACGTCGACGGGCTTACAGCTTACTAACGGATATTTGGAAATACATGGCGATTGTTTTCTCTATAGCGATGCTGCATATCAACCAGAAGGTATTATTTTTGGTGATGGGATGAGTGAAGATAGTGATTTGAAAATTGATATTTTTCAAGAATCAAACCTTCAGATGCTCAATGGTTATTTAACCTACAAAAACGTTGCATAGAAAAGGAGACGTAATAATGAGTAAGCTTCTGAGTGCTCTTTTTTTCTTAGGGATAGGATTTTATTCAAGTTTTGCGTCACTTAATTTCAGAAGTGGAACTTCCGGTTTTGTTATTCCTGATGGAGCAAATCTTTTTTTACAAAATAAGATACAAAATTGTACGGGCAAAGTTGCTATTAATTCTTCTTCTGTAAGTGGTCAAGCAATTGAATTTAATGGAGGAACTCTTCATGTTAATAATAATAATGCACTGACGATTGTTGGGACGTACCATACTGGTAGCACAAATAAAATAGTTCTTTCAGGCGGCCAGTCTTTTCAAGGAAATTCAAGTATTTCGCTTCAAGATATTGAAGTTCGCGGAGATGATAATAGGATTTCAGGCGATCTTGTTTTGAGCAATGACATTGTGCTGCAAGATGCAAATGCAAGTCTGACTTGCGCTGTTTTGCGTAGTATTTCTCAAAATATTCAGCTCAATGAGGGTACATTATTTTTTGAAGAAAACTTGAGATTTGTTGATGGCAAAATGATTTTGGGGAATGGCGTGATATGTTGCAATAAACGCAAATTAATTCTTGGTGCATCAGAATTAACATGGAATGGCTCTATTTATTTTGACAACGGTAATGATGTTGTATTGAATGCGGCTTTACATTTGGCACAAACATGGACATTTAGTGGCTCAAGTAACACAGTAATTGGGAATGGAAATGTTTTATATTTAGATAACCATGGGAAACTTGTTGTAGAGCGTGGAGCATCTCTTATTTTAAGAAATATGGTGATTAAAAATCTTTCAAGCGAAAAAATTAAGTGCTTGGATGATTCAGGTAAAATTATATTTCAAGATGTTACTCTTGTTCAGGATAACGTATTTTCCTTTGATAAAGGATCGTTTGATGT
>CAYSDC010000025.1:16121-16989 GCA_964429765.1 uncultured Pseudomonadota bacterium | reverse complement strand
CACTTGCTCTACTACTCTGAAACCCGACAATGCGCGTCAAGTCATTTAATGGTAAAAGCTGTGGTGCGGTATCAAGTGGAATAATGGGTTCAATGATCATTGTATTAGTCTTAGGATCAACGCGTCCAACCAATACACAAACAACACCACCTTTATTTTCCATGTCACCTGCAACCTCGCCAAGACCGATATACAAACGATTCAGTGAGCTATCCCAATACATATCAACATCAGGGCCAATAGAGGCACCGGTTATGTAAGGACATTGCATCGGGTCAACAGTAAAAGAAACTTGAACTTGTTCGGTATCTTTGAGCGGAGAAATTGGCCAATGGTATGCGCATCAAGATTTAACTTGTACGCAAAATCTTGTCCTACGCTTCCATCTCTTTTCTGCATTTGTAAACCATCTGCAGGATTGCTTGTTTTTTTAAAGCGTAAGAACCCTGAATTTTCATCTCCAAAGTTGCCATCACTTGCCGGAACTGCAAGAAAGATTGTATCACTCGATGCTGCAAGTCCCGCAACAGACTGAGTTCCTGTGAGCATTTTGTCAGCAGCATCAACAAGCTGATCTGATGAATTTGTCAAAACCAATGTGCCGGATAATTCATCGGTTAATAAAATAACAGTATTACGAGTATCTCCACTATTTGTAGGGATAGTTGCAACAGGATAGCGCTTGTTCATAAGCGTCAGCGTATCGACAATTTGCCCATTAAGTGGACTTGGTCCCTCAATACCATTAACCGTAGTACTCTGCTCCTGGGCAAGAGCTATCACAGCAACGTGATTACTCAATTGACCATCGTCACCACGCACCGCCCGCACCGTTGCTCGTGCAAGTGAAAAAGTTCCATCTGAGGGC
>CAYSDC010000025.1:9268-16111 GCA_964429765.1 uncultured Pseudomonadota bacterium | reverse complement strand
AGAGGTTGTTATTGGAAAAAGCGGTCTTGTTAAATTTGATACCAACAGATGTATTGGTACTTGAAGTATCACCTGCCTGACCAATAATGGCACGCAAACCCATGTCAGCAAATACTTCAATTTCATGGATTTGTTCAGGAGTTTGTGCTTGTAATCCTAACTGAGAACAATCATCAATAAATTGCTCAGCTTGTTCAATGCAGTCTTCTTCTACTTCAATTATACGAGTATCAACAATATGAGTATCGAGAATATCAAGATATGAAAAAATGGGCTGATAACTTTTGCTTACCAACATCAAGAATAGTATGCAGCCAGAACGAATGAACCTCTTCACGACCACTTCTCCTTTCCTTGCCAACATAAGATTACATTGGACCTAAACAATCAAAAAAGCCAGCGTAGTGCTTGCGCTCCCTTGCTGGCTTAGATTAAGAAACTTGACGTTAAAAGTAAAGAACAGCGTCCCGAACATAGAGCCTATCGACAAACACAACAAGCTACTGTACATAAACCTAGGCAGACCATGATTGTACAACAGATGCAACTATCACTAAAATAGTCATGCGGAACGCTGACATCAAATAATTCTATCAATTCAGGCTGATCTGGATTCTTTTTCAAAAATATCCAAAAGAAATCACTCGGTACAAAGCTGTCATGTCTCTCAGCCAAAAAAGCGTCAATTGATCTTTTCAATAAAAATTTATAGTCCGTAGTTTCAACTAATTCTTCCATCAGAGAAACAGTTGGAGTAAAACCTTTATACTTAAATTTTGTATAAAAACTAGATTTACTTTCATATATTGCTTTTTCAACGCAATAATCATTCATACGAACAGGTAATTTTTTTTTAATGTTGAATAAGAAATCGATTGTCAGAATATCTTGAGTGTTTTTTAGCCTGCAAAACTCTTCCCAGGGTAATACAAACCATCCTTGATCAAGAAATTGCTGAGAAACTTGTGCATTGGTAGAATTCATTACGATGAGGCATAATAACAATCTTATTATAATCTTGAATATGCACCTCTTTTGAAGAATACGTTTACATCAACCGTACTTAATTCAAACGCAGCTACACGCCCAACAAACAGCTGCGCACGCTACAGCACAAACGCCAGCACCAACAAGCAAACAACTGGCTCCACAACAATAACAACATTGTTTACTTATTTTTAAGTTCACATTAAGTCTTGTAGAAATAAGAACCTCTATTTCTTGTGTTTCTTCATTTTTGCAAAAAATAAAATAAATATCTTGCGGTCTAAGGTTACTCGTTTGTTTACTACCAAAATGAAATTTGAAGTATTTTCTATGCTGATCAAGTACCGCACAAAGACCTGTATCTTGATGTATCTCTTCTTCTAAAACAACGCACAACTTCTTTTTCACATTTCTGTTTATCACTTGTTGCATTGCAGTGTTAACTGAAACTTTTTTTATTCTTTCAGGAAGGTTCTGCTTAATTTCAGAAAGAAGCTCGATTGTTACAATATTTTTAATGTCTTCAAGCGTCACATCTCCTGTTGGTTTTTGTTCTCGTATCACTTCCCACGGCAAAACATACCAACCTTGCTTAAGAACCGTTTCACTTATTTGAGCACTCAATGAGCCTACCAAAAATAGGCTGACCAATAACAAGATAGTATATTTTATTTTCACGCATATCCCCTTTTTAAATCTCTTGCATGGAATTCTCTTGAGTACTCATCACTCAAGTCTTTAAAAATTAGAGCGCTTCTCTCATATCCAAAAAATAAACTTTGATACCAAACAGAGCTTTTGTTCTGTACATAAGCCATAAAATGCTCAAAGCCAACCCTCCTGTTAATGGCCAATAACCTAGACCAATCGAGAAGAAGTGCTCCCACGAAGTCTGCGCAAAAAAAGCTTGTACCATCCAATATGCGGTATAAAAAAGAATGGAGCCCAAACCTAATTGGACAAGATAGCGCCACAAAAAGTTGCTAAAATTTCCCGCATAAAAGGTAAAGTTATGTCTCTTTTTCAGAAATACAAAACTTCCAGCACACAAAGTGGCTCCGGCTAGCACAGCAGATGCTGCAATCCCATAAGGCGCGATGCTGGTTAAATCATAGGTAAAAAATAGATAAAGCCACAACAGGTCTCCCAACACATTCACACATGCTGAAACGGCTGATGCAATGGTCGATGACCAGGTGTCTTTAATTGCATAAAAAAGATTGAGTAAAATTTTGTTCATACAAAAGAACCACAAACCCATGATGTAGATCATCAAAATAACTACCGCTTGGTCTATCTGAAAAGCGGTCGCTTTTTTCCCTAGAAGTAAATGTTCAAAGAAGTTACGTGAAACAAAGAGAAAGAAAAGTGTTGCGGGAAAAATAACCCATGTCACAAGCTTAGTCACCTCAAGAAGGTAAAAACTCAGTCGCTTAGGCGCGTGCAATACAACACGCGAAAAATGTGGCAACAAAATGCTTGAAAGAGCTACTGCAAAAATACCCAGTGGAATATTCATAAATCGGCTACCGTAGTAGAGCAATGAAACCGAACCTTGTGGTAAATACGATGCAACCATACCACCAATAAAAAGGTTAATTTCAAAAATACTTACCCCAAAAAGACAGGGTAAAAACTTAGTGAGTACTTGCTTAAAAATTTTTATTGATGCGCTATTAATTGCTCCAAACGAAAAGCCGTTACGCCAATAAAAATAAAGATGCATTCCCAACCAGGCAGCACCACCTATCAAAATACCTATGCACAAAAAGGTTGGCGGAAGCTGGTAGGCCAAACAGAGAATAAGTGTACCCACATAAAATATGTTCATGAGTGATGGACCAAATGCCGGTGCAAAAAAATGGTTTACCGCTTGTAACGCACCCGCAAGCAAAGCGCTACTCGAAACAAAAAGTAAAAATGGAAACAAAATGCGCAGAAACGGAATTGTGTAAATAATTTGTTCGTGTGAAAAACCGGGTGCCATAATTTTAACAATGAACTCGGTATTAAAAAGCACAAGAGCATAGATGAATAAAATAATGCCTTCAAAAAAGAGGAATGAGAGCGTCATAAGCCCATTTGATTCCTCTTGCTTTCCTTGCTTTACCGAGCCAACAATTGCTGGAACGAATGAGGCACTCAATGCACCTTCTGCAAAAATATGACGAAAGAAATTGGGCATTTTGAATGCGGTAATAAATGCATCAGAAATAGCCCCAACACCAAAATATCGAACTTGCAGTGTTTCGCGGATAATACCAAGAATGCGCGAGAATAACGTTAAGCTACCGACTTGAAATGTTTTTTTTAGAATTGATTTTTTACTGAGATGTAAATTCATATGATTTTTTCGAAATTAACAAAACAATGAAATGAAAACCCATGCTGGAGTGTAGATCAACCATCAGGCTTTTTCAAGGCTGGACGCGAGCATTCTTCGATTAGTTCTTTGATAGACGCAATTGATCGAAGAATGCTGAAATATATCTATTTTATCTACTATTTATCTTGTGCCTATTTCACGTAAAATATCACGTGATTCATTATTACAAAGTCCACGAACAAAAACACTGCTTAAGTCTACGAAGGCTTCGTTATAGTGTTTTCCGCGAGATTTTTTTATCCGAAAATTTTGAGTAGCTTGAATCGCTTTAGGATCTGAAATCTTTTCAATAAGCTTTAATAATCGCGTTGCTCGAACCCATACAAATGATTTTTTTTCTAAAAAGCAGCGCTCTGCAATTTTTCGTTCTTCTAATCGATTACGCACACGGTTAAATTTTGAGGCCTTGATATAAGGAACTTCAACAAAATAAGTCGCTCGTCCTTCAATTCCTTGACTACCTTTTTTAGTTTTAAAAACAATGTGATCTTTTCTAAAACGATTCTTGAAATACTTCATCCCATCAGCTCTGTTGTTTTCGGGATTTGGGTCTTTTTTGGTTGGTTTTAAAAAAACTCCCATCGTCTCTTCGTGTATTTCTCGAGATGCAACATCATCCAATGTTTTATCATATATGTCATCAAATGAACCTCCTAATGGAGAGTATCGAGAGGATTGATCTTGATAACAAAATTCTTCTCCAAGCAAAATATAAGCACGGCTTTTGCGACGCCCCTCTTTGATCGCGTAAGGAATAACTCCGGCACCCTTTATGGATATAGTCGAGTAAACCTGCCCGCAGCTCATCAAGCTTGCAATCAATCCACAAATCAAAAGTCTCACTTTCATCATTACTATTACTCCATACCTAGCTTGTTAAAAAAAACTTCTATTGAAGCAAATCAAAAAACTATCGCCTCAAAATGTATCAAACAAATATTCAAAAGGACCACTTTTTAAAAAAGCTTTAACGATACACTATGCTTTGCAAAGAAGGTTAACAATCAACCGCAAAAAGTAAACAGGAATTACATTATTTCATCGTCTCAGAGCTGTAATCCAATTACTTTCCTTCAAAATTTCACCTGACGATAACTAAGTTATCCCTTTAATTTTATTGCTATAAAAATACTTATTTGAATTAAAAAAAATAAAATTATAAAAAATAGTAGCTACCAATAACCCTATTCAAGCCTTTGATGAATGGTATTAAATATTTTATACTAGATAATATAATTTTCTGAAGGTCATCAAAACAATGGGGGTTGTTGCGATATGGGTATTTTTTCTTGGCATCGGTCACTATTTTTTATTCTAGCACTCTGTGCATCTGGACTTAATGCGGATATTGCTGTTCAATTGCCACCACTTCATCATGCAACACTTCACGACTTTGCAGCCATAGAGCGTATAAAAAAATCTCATCATCTCAACGTAAAAACCAATGCGCCGCAATCTGCTCATGCGAGCTTTGGCTCAAAAACTGCACATTTGATGGAACTTAAAAAAATTCTCAAGCCTCTAACTTTGCCTCATGGCTACACAGCAGCTATCCCTCCATTTCTTGGAATCGCACATCATGATATAACCTCTTTTTTAAAAGATATGCATTATGACCTCGAACAAGTATGGCAAAAAACAATTGTGCCACTCAATCAACCAACAGTAGATAAAGAAATTTTTCTTGAGTTTGTAGAAAAGATTGGTACACACATCGAATCGATTTTTAGTGCGTATGCTCAAAACTACTCAACTCAAAAAACCTCTCTTTTGAAAAAGCTGAAAAAATTTATAAACCCTCGTATCTCTTCTGGAAAATTCATCACCGTACGCAGCACCGGCAAAGAGGATACCGACACGGTAACGAATGCCGGTGGTAATGAAAGCAAAGAAATTGTACAAGCCAATATTGCATCGGTGCTCAAAGCACTAGGCGCAGTGCTTGCCTCTTATTTTAGTAAAAAATCATTTGCACAACGGCTTGCAGAAGCCGACAGCCAGCTCTTTGAAACTCCACTACTTGCAGTGCTTATTCAGGAAGTTGTTGGTGAATTTGATGGTACCATGGTTGCTGGAGGTGTTGCATACACGCAAGAAAATCTTGGGAATACTCCCGGTGTTGCACTGGTACAGGCAACACATGGCCACTGCAAAGCGGTAGTTGATAGCATTTTTCCAAGCGATACATTTTATGTGCATAACGATGGCACAGCCGTTAGCATACTTGCTCACAAGACAGCCCGCTTTGTTCCAAATCCTACAACAGCACAATTGGATAGAGTTACTCATGACAAAGCACGAGCAACATCATGCTCACTGGACGAAGATGCGCTGGCGGCGCTTTCTGTTACCCTTCAAGCAATTCATGCATCGTATGGCAAGCCGATGGACGTTGAATTTGTCATCGACCAGACCAATACAACAATCTGGATTGTGCAGGCTCGTCCACTCAAGCAGCTGAAACAAAAGAGTCTGCCGACCTACATACATCCAAAAACCGTTACACAACTTGCGCACAATGCTGTTATACGATGCTGCAAGATAAACGAAGATGATGGAACGGTTCGTCATATCACCGATGCAAAAAAGATTATTGTTGCGCACAAACTTGACGATGCACTCATGCTTTATCTTGATGAGATGAAAACTGAGAAAACAAATACTGAACTTGTTATTGTGCAAGGGAATGCTCAGGCGACATCTCATGCTGCGGCAACGCTCAAAGGATGTGGTGTTGCAATACTGTGCGTTCCAGATAGCGAGCCAATCAAAGAGATGTTAGCGCTGGAAAAAGTATCGCTGTTCATCGACCTACAACAAGCACTCATCATCAATGGATTATCTGAAAAACTCTTGTGCGAGAACAATCTTGAGTCGCTTATACACAAGGGGATTATCTCTTTGGGAAGATTTAATCACCCTATTCCAAGCATACTTTCCGTATCACCACTTCAAGGCCCTCTCAGACAAGGTGCATCATCACTACACGAACCTCTTTATCAACAAATACTACAAAGCCTTGTCGAGGAGCTCAAAGATGGTGATATAGAGCAGGCAATTCAAGCGCTCTTGCGCATCCAGTCAATTGTTCAAAACCAGATTGATTATCTATATACATGTACGGGGCAACGTAGACTTGCCGCAACTCATGCACTCAAAAAACTTCACCCTCTTGTTTTGAACCTTGAAAACATATATCACCTTGTACACGAAAAAGTTTGCACCGCACCTCGATCACTTGAACGGCTGTACCCGATCGCCCTGCTTGAAGCGCTCTTGTTCCAAGAAAAGCGTGCCGGCCTTGTAAAAAATTATTCTTTCCAAAGCGTTATAAGCCAATTTCAAGAAGATCTGAATTTTTTAGAAAAATATGCCGATCAAACTTTTTGTCATTATACAGCGCTCAAACTGGCCCGCTTGGGAGCAGGGCAGGCACTCACACAGACCATTGCTGATCAGTGGGTGCAGGT
>CAYSDC010000025.1:377-9258 GCA_964429765.1 uncultured Pseudomonadota bacterium | reverse complement strand
ATCATTACATTTTTTGAACAGTTTAAGATGCTACCGCTCTTCATCAATATGATGTTTGCCAACACCAACCCAAAAAAGTTTAACCGGTTCTTTAAAAAAATTGCTCAGGAATTTAAAAATAACCAAAAGTTTCTTGAAGAGCTAACCCAAATAAAAACAGAAATTGATGCACTGGATATCAACGATTGGCTAGATTCAAAAAACTTTACGCGACTTTTTGATCAACTCAATAGTCGCCTTATCCCTTTTTGTACCTCAACAGCGTTTAATAGCTCTACAGTGAATACTACAGAAAAGCTCTCAACTCTTGCTGCACTGTCACTCATGGAGACAATCATTTCGTATGTTGATCTTGCAACTAAAGCGGTCAAGAGCCGAGTTTGCCAGAACAGTAACCAAACGGATGAAAAATGTACTCAATTCAAGCAGCTCCTTGAGTCGTACTTCTTGCTGCTCGCCGCTTGGGCTCCACAGACTGAATCCGTGCTCTCGTTCCACGACTCGTATCCACCAACGGTCTATCTTAAAATACTTAAGCACTTATTTGAGAATATGAAACCACATGAAGCACAATTCCTCCCCTCAAAAGACTTTAATGTCACGGCAGCTGCGCTTGGCAGTGCTGCTGCTTTTTACCGTTGCTATCCGCAAACTCTTGAAGATGTCTTCACAACAATCCATCAAAGTCTATTAAATATTCTTGGGGCATTGGTTCGAACAACCATCGATACTCAATTCATCAAATCACCCGTATCAAAAAAAGCGAGAGTTTTGCTTTCAACCTTTTCTAGGCTTAAAATTGACCGTTTAATGGCATTTTTTGCTAAACATACAAATTCAGAATGCTATTTTTCAAAACTACTCAATAGTTGCTTGCTTGGAAATTTTATAGAATTAATTAAGCCGACTTTCACTGATCAATCTCAAACAAAAAACTCGCCCGTGGATATTCATGTTCTTTTGGGGGTTGTTTCACAAATCATTGCGCTGGATGATGGAGGAACTCCCATCGTTCCCTCGCTTACTGGCGTTACCTGTACAGCAGATGCCACCCAGTACACGATCAATATTCCCTTAAGAAATCATAGTGCAACTATCAAGCTTATAGCATCACATAAAAACGATGTAATCCGTATCACCGTGCAATTCTACGGATTGCGTAAAGATCGATGGTGCCAAATTCATGGTTATGTAAAACAGGCATCAAAGATCTATCAGTACACGCTTGATAAATCGGCCACTGTACTCAATGAAAACGGAATCTCATTTTCGCTTATGATCACTCCACAAGCCGACCCTACAAAACTCCATGATATTATAAAAAATGCATCGCTCATCACATTTCGCGAAAGCAATGATTGTTTAGAAAGTTTAATTAAAGATCTTTTAACTGAAAAAACGGGAACGCTTTCAACATCAGAAGTCTGGAATAAAAAGGTTATCGAATGTTTTTTGCCAACAAAAATGTATACTAATCCTGATCAGTTACTTACGTATCTTAAAAATAAACTCACCCCACTTGCAAACGCCCCATCTGATGAAGAAATTCTTCATCAGTATGTTGGCGCACTATGCTCAGCAAAGCACACTCATAATTCAGTGGATCTTTACCAGCTCCTCATGCTTGACCAAACAGCTCTAGAGCTCTGCCCAGAAGATAAAACATTAGTTCGTACCAAGATACTTCAACTCATCCAAGATAAAGATTCGCATGCAAATTTTTTTGGATGCTATCGCGATCGAGAAATGCTTCCCCCACTTCTTACCTATTTTGCGCATACTACCGATTCTGAAGTTGCATCACAGCATAATAAATTTTTTGAGCATTATTTTGTATCAAAAGATCACTTCACATTGAGTAGATTTAAAAGAAATTTAGAAGATATTAAAAAATTTCCAGCTCTTGAACAGGAGCTTTATAGCTACATTTTCTGCAATAACAAACTTATTACCGCTGTTATAAACTCAGCAGGCTATCTTCCTTATCCACTTACTCTTTTGTCGAAAATCAAAGACTTATTTCAGCTTTGTTCACAAAGCGTAACAAACGCAGAAATTCTTAGCAGATATATTCAAGTACTCTGCGAAAGAGACCAGTATGATGATAAATCTTTCGAAGACCCCTGTAGTGAAAATCGTTTGTATCAACTTATTGTACTAGATCAAGCATGTTCAGAACTAAGCTCAGAAGATAGAGTAGTTATCAAAAAAATAATTCCTAAACTTATACAACTATTTATTTGTAACCACAACTCAAAAGCTTATGGTTATGGATTCCCAAAACTACTCAATACAATTCTCAGCTATTTTGCAATTAACGCGAGCCAAGAAATTCTAGAATTGCGAAAACAATTTTTTGAAAGCTGCTTTGTTAAACGAGGACCAAAAAACATACCAGCACTTATACCCTTTCCAGAGCTAGAGCTGGCTTTTTACGAATATTTCCTTGATGAGCACATTTTAAAAGGCAACCCAAGTGCACAATCAATTTTTGAAAAATTGAAGAAAAAATGTAACAGTAAAATTTTAAAATCAGATCATACAATCAATAAATTACTTAATCATAAGCTTGATAACGATAAAGAAACCCTTGAACTCTTTGAATACCTCTTTGATGAAATCTATTTCTTGAATGAGTCATGCCAAAAGGTGATTATCCAAAAGGCGCAAGAGCATGCAGCAGCTGGTGCCAGCTATGCTTGGGACCTTGAAGAGCTGCTTGATCAGCATGCATCCATTTTTTAATCTCATAAGAAAGATTCCTCAAACAAAAATCCCTTTCAGCCTCAACTTCATATACATTCGCTATTACAAAAAAATTCGCTATAATACCCAGCGAGTTTGAGATTATGTTATTCCTTGAATTGCAATCACCTCGTAGAAAAAAGCACTTCATCACAAATGAAAGGATTTTGGCATGAAAAATTTTATGCGCATACTTCTGATGATAACCTTCTGTGTAGCAACACAATCAATCAATGCATATCCTGATACTCAGCTGCTTACAAACAAAGAAATGAAATTAGTTATTGACCAAGCACAACTGTTGCTTCAAAACGGTGCTTCGCTTAAAGAAGTACTTCATATTTTTGAAAAAAACCTTGAGCAGGAAAAGTTCAGCGCTGCAAAGCCCAAGGCCAAGCCAATAATCATTTTAACCCTTGCTGCTGGCGTCGTTGGTTTTGTCATTGGAGGTGTTATAATTTATAACCTCACACCCAGGATACCTGAAAGCGATGAAATCGCACGACTCACTCAAGAAAATGAGCAATTAACTGGCCAAGTGACCGCACTTACTACGCAAATTGCTGAGCATGCAGCAAATCCACCTCAAAATCCAAACAACATCGACTTGGCGGATCTTCTTCGACAGATTAATGAGCAGGGTAACATAGACGGAATTCGAACCTTACTTAATAATCCTCGTGTTACTGGAGATCGACAGATTGCTGCTGCACTGATGCGTATATACAGAAATTCATAAGTTAAATTGCAAAGAGGGCATGCCGAATTAATCTTCAGCATGCCCTCTTTGTATAAGTAGCAAATTTAATAAAGTTGCAATTTGAATATATTCACAATAAATTTAGTCGTATATTATTCCCCCAAATGACTACTTTAGCTCACAGGAACACCCCTGTTATAAAGTTCCTTTTCAGGTATAACTACAGATAAACTTCCCAACACTGGACAAATCCGATATTCTATATTGGATTTGTCCAGTGTTAATGAAAACCGGCTCACGAAGGGGGTTCTATGATCAGTCGACATGCTACAAACGATATTATGCAGGGGGCACAATACTTTCCTGTTGTGGCTATCTTAGGCCCACGACAATCGGGAAAAACAACTTTGGCTCAAGCAATTTTTAGTAACCACATATACCTTTCATTAGAAGATTTAGATCTACGATCAGCCGCCATCAATGATCCGCGAACATTTCTGATTACTCACCGCAATGACCATGGAATTATTATTGATGAATTCCAATATGCCCCAGACCTGCTCTCGTACATCAAAACAACCGTTGATCATGACCAAATACCGGGATATTTCATCCTCACCGGATCGCAAAACTTTCTTATGAACCAGGCAATTTCTCAGTCCTTAGCAGGGCGTGTTTCTCTGCATACGCTCCTTCCTCTATCAATTGCTGAGCTCACAGATAGCAAAATGCTTCCGCAAGAAATTGAAACAATGCTTTTTCAAGGATCTTATCCAGCGCTTTATGCCAAAAAAGTACCTGCTCAGCTTCTTTATAAAAACTATTTTCAAACGTATGTTGAACGAGATGTCCGTGCATTAACGCAAGTAGGCGATCTCACAACATTTAGAACATTTGTGATGCTCTGTGCAGCACGCGTAGGACAGTTAGTTAATTTAGCTTCACTTGGCAGTGAATGCGGCATAAGCGATACCACCGTGAAGCGATGGCTTACTATTTTGGAAGCAAGTTATATCATATTTCAACTTCGTCCTTATCATACAAACATAGGGAAGCGTTTAGTTAAATCGCCAAAAATCTTTTTTTATGATACGGGGCTTTTGTGTTCATTGTTGGGAATTGAAGAAAAAGACCTCGCGCACCACCCTAATCGAGGAAATATTTTTGAGTCATTTATCATTTCTGAATGCATCAAACGATTCTATAACCAGGGAAAAAATCCTCAAATCTATTTCTGGCGAGACAAAACGGGACATGAAATTGATTGCATTATTCAACAAGGACAAAGACTTACCGCTCTTGAAATAAAATCTGCACGAACAGCCAATCAGCGTTTTTTTGAAGGTATAGAATATTGGGATAAGTTGACACAAGCAAATAGTGAGCAAAACCAATCCAAAGACATCTTGAAATCTGAAAGTTTTGTCGTTTTCGCTGGTTCATCAAAACAACCTCGAGTTCGCCCTCATTTAATTAGTTGGCAATCGCTTGAAGAGATTTTTAGGGATTGATAAACCTAACTAAAAATATATAAAAATAAAAAGAGGGCATGCTGAATTAATCTTCGACGTGCCCTCTTTTTATAATCAATAATTAATAAGTAATCTTATTGTGCCTCTATGCAATCATAGGTTGAATATCTTGGTCATCTTCAGATTCCATATCAGCATTTTGATCAGAGTGTTGACGCGTTGGCTCAGGTGGCAGACTGCGTACATTGTAATCATCATCGCTTCGCTGACCAAGTGGACCTTGATCCTTAATGTATTCAGCGAGTTCTTGAAGCTCTTGATTTGGAAATTCTCGGTCAAATTGAGCAAGAAACGCTTTCACTTGATTTAAATAACCTTTATCCATGAGCTCTTTAAAACACTTTTGAGCTGCATATCGATTGGACCAATCTTCATCTTGTATCAAGTTCATTGCTGTAGAAAATGCAAGCTCGAATGCTGGTTGATAGTTTTGTTTCACCAACTCGATAAATACACCAAGTGCACAATATCGATTATCAAACGTTTTGTCATGAGTCTGACGTGCTAATTCTTGCTGTGCAGCTTGGAAAGCAGTTTCGTATCCAGATGACTTTTCTACAATAATTTGAAATAATTGCAGCCCACTACCTCGTTTATAGAGGTCAGGTTCTTGTGTCATCTTAATTGCAACCTTTTCTCCAGAGACAAGTGCTCGATTACTTTTAAGCAGGCTTTGTAGAACACGATAAGCGTTGTCGGTGATGTTTAAGTCTGTGCAGTTCAGTAGTGTACGACAAGACACTTGTTCTGTTATCTCAAAACCATGGTTCTGTTTGATCAAAGCTTCGAGCAACCAGAGAATCCGATAAAGACTAGTGTTATTTTTGCCATCATATAAACTGCCATCAGATGCCAATTGAGTTGCAAAATTAAGCGCATCTTCTATGCCGATATTTTGTTTAACAAGAGCGGTAAATAAAGATATTTTTCGATAGTTCTGTGATGATTCGAGTTGTACTTCATGTGCTATTCGTAAAGCTTCGTCAAGATATTGTCCAACATCAACAAGTTTTTCAAGTAATTCTAAAACATTGCCTTTGGATTCTTTCTTCGCTATACCTGCTTGAACAATTTTCATTGCTCCATCATATGCCAAACCTTTTTCAACGAGATTGTTAAATAATGAGGTGATTCTATAATCAATAATACAATTTCCAATATCTTCAACCCCTTGTTGTGCAGCTGATGCAATACGCATAAGCAATGCATCTGCATCTTCAGCAGCCATTTTGGGAGCTTTGTTTTTATAAAGCTCATCAAGGATTTCAAATGCTTTCTTTTTTACTTTGCTATCAGAACACAGCATCGCCTTTTCTGCTGCCCATAAAGCAGCACTATCACAAGCACAATTTTCTTTAAGCAACAGATCAAACAGAACAAGTGCTCCAAGCAATTGCGCCTCATCACAAGTATCCATAGCAGCACAAGCAATAGACTCGATCTTTACATGAGACTCTTTATTATTTTTCACATATTCAGAGAGCTCATTTTTAACAAGATTTCGTGAATAGTAACTATCAGATTTTCCTTCTGCACACTGAGCTGCTTCAAGAAAACCACACCCATGATTAAAGAGCTTTCTAAAAACTGGTTGTATTTTGTTTGGATTATACTTAAATAGTTTATAAGCAATACCGCTGACCGTATGAATTTCGTGCTCTTTTTCAACTAAAGCCTTAAATAGATCGCACACTATATCTAGATGCACTTCGTTACTCACCGCATACAAAATTACTTGCGCAGCCTGCGGAAAAGCAATATCAAATTCTACAAGAAGTTTGAAAAAATTAACCGCTCCCTTTTGTTGAAGACTGTCACTATTTTGTATTAGTTCTTGTGCAAATGATAGAAATTTATCTTGTGAATATCCATGTTTAAGCAAAGGTCTGAAGAGGCTAAAAGCTTCTGAGTTATTGTACATCAGCAGGTTTATTGCTGCATGAAAACAGATATCCAGCTCTTGTTTTTTTGAAATCAAGATTTTAAAAATCTTACAAGCTTTATCCAAATCACTTGCGTTATTCTTCACAGTATGCAGAGCAATATGCGCAGCTCCAGGAAATGCAAGATTTCGCTCTACAAGAATTTCGAAAAAGTTAACGGTCTCTTTTTGGTCAAAGAATGAATTGGCCTGTACCACATCTTGCGCAAAACTGAGAATTTTTTCTTGCCAACATCCAATTTCAAGCAAGGACTCAAAGAGAGAACATGCTGCAGAACAATTAAGTGCAAGCAGATTAGTTGCTGCGTTAAAACAATCATCTAAACATTCTTTTTTTGCACAAAGCGCTTTAAAAATATTCCCAGCTGCAGATATGTTTATTTTATTGTCAATTGCATCCATGCCTGCAAACACAGCCTCTGAAAAAGCAAAACCGTACTTCACAAGAAGCGCAAATATATAAAGAGCTTTTTCTTTGACAGTGTCATTCTCGTCTTGATATAAAGTTTGAGCTAACGTAAGAATTTTTTCATGCGAGTATCCATTTTTAAGTAAACGTTGAAAAAGGTCGAGAACATCATCTTTGATTAAACCACCTGAAATATTTTCAAAGGAGGCATCTAAAAGAATCTTATTCGCTGCATTGAAGCAAGATTCTAGCTCTTGCTTTCTGTCAATTAATGCTTCAATAGTTCGAATTACTAACCGAACATTTATTCCTTCTTTTTCTTTATTGAGAGCATGAGCACAAGCTTGCATAGCTTCAGGAAAAGCAAAACCATGTTTTACAAGAAGTTCAAATAAGCATAAAGACTTATTTATATCTTCGCCACTGATTTTTTGATATAAACTTTGCGCAAAGGTAAGAATTTTTTCATGTGGATATCCGCGATTAAGTAGATCACTCAATAGACCATTCAATAGATATATATCATACGAATAGTGATCAGTTATAGAATATTTTTCTTGAACGAATTTCATAATAAGCTCACGCCCATAAGGGTATTGAATAAGCATTTGGTTCAATACAGTTTTATTCCCATCATCTGTATTTTCTTTTTTATACAATACAAATAACTTATCAAGCAGCTTTTGTTGAGCTTGAGTCTGCGTTACTTTTGTAAGAAGAAAAGAGCACAGGCTTTTTAAATATGGAGTAATTCCATAGTAAGTTGCGAGTAATTCGATCAAAGATATAACAAAATCTGGTTTGTATTTTTCCACAATATAAGAACTCAAATCTTCGATATTCATTGTCTGAGGTAGCTCATTTGTAGCTTCTAGGGATAGCATCAATTGTATGAATTTCTCATTGTTTCGAAGCATCCCAATTAAGATCAATAACTTTTTGACTTCATTATTGTTAATAAATTGCTTTAAGTGATTCGATTTTTCGATCACATTTTTATTGGCATCGTTCTGAGCAAAAATAATAGTAAAGGTTTTTATTATATTGTTTTGATACTGGTAGTCTTCTCGCGGCGCTGGCGCAAGAAAAAGCTTTTGAGCTAAGCTTATCGCTTCAGAAGTAATTTTTTGCTTAACCAGTATAGATTCAATAATTTTTAAACGCTCGGCTAGGTCATTTAAATTAAAAAAATAGAGCGCATCAACAACACGCGGATCTTCCGAATTCGATGCAAACAATCGCTTTATACGATCAACACCAATAACTGCTCCTGTTGCACATGCATTGAAAAATAATTGGTTATGATGTGCTATTTCAAGTACATCTATCTTATTTAATTGCTCTTTGCTTTCATCTTTTTCAAGGTGATATTCAGCATGATACGGTTGGTCAGCACATCTATCAAAATTGATATAAAAACGATAACAGCCGGCTCGTTTTATATGAAATACTTCTGTTGCACCCGGCATTCCGTCATTATATTTAAAATTTCTTTTGCTGCTTGTATACTCCCAATCAAACCGCTTGACTAAGCGATCAAAATAAACTTTTTC
>CAYSDC010000025.1:0-241 GCA_964429765.1 uncultured Pseudomonadota bacterium | reverse complement strand
GTCATCACGCCAAAAAACTTTTTCTAGTGAATCCTCTTCTCCGGCAAATAAACCGAGTTGCAAAAGCTGGTCGAACACAATAATAAAATTTTTCACTGAAGGAGTCAGCTCATACAACTTGAGCGGAGAATCGGCTTGGAAAATAGTAATCTTCTGACCTGATAGCTCAACTTCAGAACAATGCGTCATGGTAGCAGGTACAGTTACCGGTTTTCCTGAAGCTTTCAAAAATTCTTGATAA
>CAYSDC010000024.1:17499-17831 GCA_964429765.1 uncultured Pseudomonadota bacterium | reverse complement strand
ATCTGCTCGCGATAAAAAGACTATTGACCGATTGATTAGCAGCTCTCAGCTCTTTTTACTTCCAGCACTTGAGAGTATTACATCTGTCTATCAAGCACTTGCCATTGAACAAACTGCTCAAGCTCAATCCAACCGACGACAAGCACAGGCATTCTGCTCACTTGCTCGAGCAACATCAATTTTTTTAAATAATCGTAAATCGAAAGCCGCAATTGTGTTATTACTTGCAGCAATCAGCGAAGCAATGCTGGCAGTCGGTCGCAAAATTGAGCTCTCTTTAACTTTAGACGATCAAAATCAAGAACAGAACCTGGCGCAAGGGCAAAATGACG
>CAYSDC010000024.1:12117-17489 GCA_964429765.1 uncultured Pseudomonadota bacterium | reverse complement strand
GAACCAACTGATGAAGCTTCGGAGAGAGAAATACAAGCATCCAGAGAAGAACAGCATCAAGAAATTGTACAGCTGAATACAGAACCTGCACAACCTGATGAGCATAATGCAAGAGATGAGACGCAAGAGATCCAAGTAGACGATCAAACAACAGAGCAACATAACAGAGAGCTCGCAGCAACAAAAGAAGAACAAAGAAGAGTTCAAATTGCACAAGAACTAGAAATGGCACATAAAGAGCTTCTGTTTGCCCTAGAAAAAGCAGAAATTGCTCGTAATGATTGTGCAAATTTAAATAGAGAAATGGATCAACTTCTAGCTGAAGAGAAAGAATTGGATGACCTTCTTTCACAAGATTCATAGAAGATGTTGCTCGATGAAAAATCTAAAGTTTTCAATGTCTCCCTTATCATGAACAGACAAGCGAAGTTCTTTTAAATTGCACAAGCTACCAGCAACTTCTGATTCTTCTAAGCTATTTTTTAAATTGCACAAGCCATCAGCAATTTCTGCTGCTTCTAAAGCTTCCTGCTTTGCTAAATATTTTTTGAGCCAAGTCTTACACACTCCAGAATTACTATTTTTTTTAGAGTCATAAAATGATGACTCATGAGAGAAAATGGTCAATATATCTTGGTCACAAATTAACGGATAATGCTTCACCATATATTTAAAATACTCGAGTCTTCCAAGATCAAAAGTTTTTCTCACAAAATCTAAAAGGTATTTTTTTATATAATCAGATGGAAGAATGGAAATAAGATCTGTTACCCATGAAAAAGTTTTTCTTACACGTATGCCAACCAAATAAGACAAAAAATTTGAAAGCGTTTCTTTTTTTGTATTACTCGATTCATTAAATTTGTTGTGTACTGAAAAAAATTCCAGTTTTGCTGCCTCAGGCTTCAATGTATTCAAAAAGTCTTTTAATCGATCCTTAAGCCCTTGTTTATCTTTCTCTTTAATTTTCATATCAGCACGAACTAATTTATAAACCAAGCAAGCAGAATCCTGTTCTTCTGTATGACGATCATCACCAATGGCATAAACGCTTGGTAGTACAAAAAAAATAATCGTAAATACAATCGCCTTACATGTAAAATATGAAGACACAATAACTCCAATAATGTATTAAAAACAATTTATTCCTATTCATCTCAAAAAAATTTTACATAAAAATCTTCTTTATATTCCACCATAAAGCGCATTTTATGTGCTATTTTTTTCTGATTCACATAAAATTACATTATTTTTAAAAAAAATTAACAGATCAAAAAGAACGGTTTAGAATAGAGACCCTTTTATTCCCAATACCAATGAAACCAAAATAGGAAAAAACATGTACATTTTAGAAGGCAATACCGGTGTCGGCAAATCAACATTCCTCAAGCTGTTAGCACAACACTGCCCAGATGTTCATGTTATCCCAGAGCCAAAAGATTCTTGGGCTGCCGGTTTCCATGGTAGATCGTTGTTGGGAAATTTTTATGATGATCGTCAACGCTGGGCTTATACCATGGAAACTTTTACCATGGCCTGCCGCGTCAAAGAACATGCAAAAGAACAAGCAGATCCAAACCCTAATCGAGTTATGGAACGTTCAGTCTATTCTGGCCATTTCTGCTTTGCACTCAACGGACATCAAGATGGTATGTTCAACAACATAGAGTGGGATATTTACAGACAGTGGGTTGATTTTTTGTTGCGCAAAGCATGCAAACCGCCACTCGGTTTTATTTATCTGAAAGCGCAACCTGAAGTCTGTTTTGGTCGCATACAAAAACGCAATCGCGCGGGTGAAGAAAACGTTACTTTGGAGTACATGAAGCAGATCGATTATTGGCATGACAAATTTTTGGTTCAAAAAGATGGCGTTTTTGAAGAGCTCACAAAAGTCCCTGTTTTGATTCTTGATTGCAATACAGACTTTATAATCAATGCCGATCTTATGAAGCAACATGCCGAAAAAATTAGAATGTTTATACAACAAACACAAATGATATCTCCGGCATCGCATTCTGAAAATTTTATAGCGGCAAAACCATAACGAGCAATGATTCTCTCGCTATTCAGTGTTCCCTAGAATTCATACAATCTACCGTTTTTTAATTTTGGGCTAGCCAACAAGAATGCTGTCTATTAAAAACTCAAGAAACCCTCTGCCCAAGGCATTACACATGCGTCTTTATATTTCTATTTGTGCGCAAATTAATTAGTCTACGTGAAAAAGGCAATTTGTTTATAAATTAATTATCTAAAAAAAGTCATTCTAGCAAATAATATTATTTATTTTTTGAAAAATAATGATAGACTCTCTCCACTTTGAGCGACATGTTGTCAGAGCAAATTGTATAAACCATAGATAAGGATCAAAATATGAATTTTAGAATATTCGCATTCACTGTAGCACTAGGGCTCATGCTCAACCCTTTAAAACAGGTACAAGCAACTGAATCCGAAACATTATATTCAGACGCAGAAATTGCTCAAATAGCTGATGCAAAAGAAATTATTCAAGAATGTTTTAAAGAGATTGAAGAAATACGTAAGAACGTTGAACCTACGCTTAATATACTCAGAAGCTGTCCTACCTTAAATCAAGATCAGGTTAAGAGCGCTTGGGAACTTATAAACACTAAAAAAAAAGACCTAAATTCCTTGGATACTATCATAGAAAAATTACCTCCATTCTTATCCATGGAATTTCTCGCCTGCACTTTAACCGCAGGAGCTGAAGCTTTAAATACGTTACTTGAAGAAGCCATACCATTGGCTTCTTCCACCACAACGCCTGAACAAAAAGCACAAGCTGTCGAAATAATATTTAATCAAGAAATAAATTCATTCAATTTGTTTCTCAATAAGTTAAATTCCAACAATATCGACAAAAACAATTCATACAACAAGCTTTTTATACGTGCTATTACAATAGTACACCCACTGGTTCATAACATTATTAATCGGATAAACAACTTTCCAACCACCGGACAAGAAAATGAACTGAGCTCTCTCAGAACGATGGGTTCAGATGATATTGCTAGAATGATTACAGACAAAATAAACTCTGACCCAGAGCTTTTAGGACACCTCACAACTGAACTTGATAACGCACTGACCACCTTCACAAATAAAGTTTATAACTCAAAAGAAGAACTCCTTGCTGCAGCAGACGAATTCTTTAAAACACGTGTAACAATTGCCGAGAATTGGTTAGAAATAGCACAATTTTGGGTACCAGAAACTCCTTCTGATTATTCTGATATAACCACTAAAGGAGGAGATGCTGATTTTTATTGGACTCATGAAAGCGCAGATGCAGGGAATACTAGCGCAGATAGTTCTACCGATGGCTCAGCACCTGAAATAAATAAAATGTTTCAACTGTTACAGGAAAGCCATGTTGAACTAAGCATGGAAATGTCGATTGAAAAAATTACCAGAACCCTTCAAGAATTGGAAACGAAATACCTCAATTACTTAAAACCAGAGCTCAGTTCACTTGCAGAATGTTCATCTCTTACTGAAAATTCTGCTCTTCTAGCGCAAATTAAGCTTTCTCCTTATTTAGATGAAATAAGTACTATTTTTGCCGCTCTTCTAGAGATAAAAACAGACCAGATAGTATACCTGAATATGATTGACTGCATTTTGGCTGCATGCTCTCAAAGCTTAGATCAAACATCCGAAAGGCTACAATCTCTATCATCACCAATGTCCCCAAAGCTCTTTGCGGAATTACTTGAAATAGCAAATCAAGCTTTAGTACATGGAATTCATCTATTTCTTGAGCGCTATCATTCTAATAACCTGAACAATGATATAAATGTTCAAGATCTTTTTACTCGCACCATCGATCAGATGAATAAGATTTTTGATTTTAGCTTTCAAATTATGCAAAGCCATACAACAGAGCTTAATCCTAAAAATATGCTAAAAAATCCAAAAAATCATGTACAAATCCTTCGCGAAGTTGTAAAAAGAATCACTTTGAATTCAGATATTCAAGAAGGCCTTTTTAATGAGATAGATAAAGAACAGGATGCTTTCTTTAGAAAATCTTTTTCTTCAGTTGAAGAACTTCGCGCTGGGCTGCACACGTTATTCGATGAAACAGTCTCAATCGCCGAAAATTGGTTAGGCGTTGTACTATCGCTTGAGCAATAGCTTTACAAAATTTTTTACGAAAAATACGACAAAAAAGAGCTCCGTGAATATTTTTATTCATGGAGCTCTTTTTTTTAGCACAAATAACTACTCAACCTTCACGCTTGGATTCTCATCTCAGAATTTGATAGAATTCATGAATTCGATCGCGTCACATTTTACCAAATAAGGAGAAGGTGTAAGATGAAGAAATTGTATCTATTGGGAGCTCTTTTTTACGTAATTACCTCATCGTCTTTGCAGGCAAAGATCACTTTTCAAGCCAAGCAATTCTCTGAATGTACCCAAGAAGAAATTGCTCAACTGGCACAAATGCGACTTGATTATTTTAGGGAGTATCCCTATTTATACGATGGGACCCTAGAGTATGAAAAAAACTATTTGGGTGAGTACAAAGAAAAAGCGGTCGATGGCTATTTGGTTCAAGCGTTTGATGAAAAGGATGGTGAAAAGATGCTGGTCGGTATTCTTACCGGATGTGGATTTTGTAGTGACATCGAAATCATTCGCGATGGTGCAAAGCTCTTTGCAGAAAATAATATTTCTACTCAAGATCGCTATTATTTGGGTGAAGCCATAATTATTCCTGAATATCAAGGTCGCAAGATACTTCCGCACATGCTTTGGGAGCTGGGCAAACAGGTTATTAAACTCAACAAGTACTCAAGTCTTTGCTTTTTAACTGTTATTCGAGAAGAAAATGATTCTCGTAAACCTGAAGGCTACAAGTCAACTGATACGCTTTGGGAAAAACTTGGATGTCATAGAGTAAAGATAACAAGTTCATTTGAATGGCCAACGATCATGGACGATGGATCTGTGCATGATGTTCATAATGATGTTGAATTTTGGACATACGAGCCGGGGCTCATAGGATTTGGTGAACTTATAGTATTTGTGTCTGGACAAGCACTTAATAAAATATCCAGCCTTTTTTAGCCGTTATAATTCTGGTCTGATATGGGCACACGTTGGATATAAGAAAACCGATATTACACTGCCCTATACACGGCCAACGTTTACAGACAAAGCCTGTACAACATCAAGTATGATAGAAAATCAACTAGTACTTTGGATTAAACATCTTGAACAGCCTTGAGCAATTTTCTTTCAACCTTTTGCATCACAGCAAACTCTTCATCGGTCTGATGATCGTAGTTCAAAAGATGCGCAAGGCCATGAGCAAGCAGATGAGTAAGATGCTCTTC
>CAYSDC010000024.1:8041-12013 GCA_964429765.1 uncultured Pseudomonadota bacterium | reverse complement strand
ATCCCATCTTTTGGGAGCATCTTTTTGAACATACTCAAGTGAGATAATCATATCACCCAAATTTTTGTCATCAGGATCACTGACTTTAATTTTTTGACCAGGCTTAAGTTGGGTGTGATACGGAAACGATAAAATATCGGTCGCCTTATCTTTGCTTCGATAATCACGATTGTACCGCCTAATCGTTGCATTGGTAGTCAATAAGACTCCGACATCAAAATTTGGATACCCAAGAGCTTGGAGCATCACACTGAGGTGATACTCCATTTTTTTTAGATTTACTTTTATTTTTCGTTGACGATTGGTGATGTTAATCATTCATTTACCTTAATATGGGCAATAAACATCTCACCATCTTGTTCCATATACTCAGCTTCAAGCAGATCAGTTTGATACTGAATGCCTGCAGATTTTGTCACTCCTTTAAGCAAGATCTCTTGCTGTGCAAGCAAAGTCTGTAGAGTATTTTCGCCATAAATTACAAGGTTACTCAATTCAGTTTTAAGCGATAGTTGCTTTTCACTTTTAAGCTTACGGACACTTGCAACAACACTCAATGCAAGCTGAATTGCTTGAACACTTTGATCAAAGCTGTAATCAAATCGCTTTTCATCAAGCGTCGTAATATGCAGTGAAACGTTCTTTTCAGTTACCTTGTACAAACGCTGATAAAGCGCATCGGTCACAAACGGAACAAAGGGTGCAAAGAGCTGCAAAATTGCAAATCCAACTTCATACAAAACAAAACGTGTACCTTGAATTATTGCAGCATCGTACTTGTCAGGATTAAAGAATTGATCTTTGACAAGCTCTAGGTAATTATCGCAAAAGTCTGCCCAGAAAAATTTCTCTGCATGTTCAAGCGCTGCATGATATTCATATGCATCAAATGCCTGAATGTAGCCGTTCACCGCTTTGCTCAGGCAGGTAAGAATCCATTCATTAAGCTGATCAAGCTTTGGTGCTTGTGCCGGTTTTTCATACTCTGCAATATGCTCAGCGCAAAAGCGAAATGCGTTCCAAAGTTTTGTTACCAAACGCTGGCCAATTTTGAGCTGATTTTCACTAAACGCGGTATCAACACCCAAGCGAGCACTCGCGGTCCAATATCTAATAACATCGGCTGGATAAGTTGCAAGAAGTCCTTCAGGAGAGGTTTTGCTATTTTCTTTAGATTTAGAAATTTTGTCCTTGCCTGCAAGTACGTGACCTGAAATAACAATATCTTTCCACGGAATATCTCCCGTATGAAAAAACGATTTTACGATGGTATCAAATGCCCACGTACGAATAATGTCGTGAGCTTGTGGTCGCATGCTCATAGGCATAGTCAATCCATCAGGTGATACATCAGGCCACTTGATATTAATTTGTGGAGTCAGTGATGAGGTATTCCAGGTGTCCATAACATCGGTATCTGGAACAATATCTGTTGAAGAACATGATGAACAGTGCTTGCCAGGATAACCGGTTTCTTGAGGATCAATAGGTAATTGGTCAAGATTAGCGAGCAAAATCTGCTTACAACTGTTACAATGCCACACTGGAAACGGAATTCCAAAGAAGCGTTGGCGTGAAATACACCAATCCCAACTTAAATTTTGTACCCACTCCTGATACCGAATTTTCATGAACTCAGGCTTCCAAACAATTCTATCAGCAAGTTCTAAAAATTTTTCTTTGTGGTTAAGTACATCAATAAACCATTGCCACAATACAAGGTATTCGATCTCTTGCTTGCAACGTTCGTGAACGCTTACATGATGCACGATGCTTTTTTTACCGATCAATGCACCAGACTGCTCGAGCAACTCAAGAACCTTTTTTCGAGCTTCATGCACAGACAGCCCTGCAAGAGGTCCTGCAAGTTCAGTCCATTTTCCATCGTTACCAATTGCCTGAACAAAATCGAGTTTATGCTTTTTAAACCAGGTGATGTCGGTTTGATCACCAAAAGTACAACACATAACCAAGCCGGTTCCCTTTGCTGGATCAACCAACTCATCCGCAAGAATAGGAACGGACTTATTAAAAATAGGAGTAATTGCTTTTTTTCCGGCTAAATGCTGATAGCGAGCATCATCAGGATGATAAAATACCGCTACACATGACGGAAGCAATTCTGGACGCGTTGTTGCAATCTGTAGCTGCTCTCCAGATTGCGTAGTAAAATAAATATCATTAAATGTTGATGAAACTTCAGCACTATCAAGCTCAGCTTGAGCAACTGAAGTGCGGCAGGTGGTGCAATACAGCGATGGTTCTGCCTTACGGTAGACATACCCTTTTTTGTACAGCTCAATAAATGAATTTTGTGAAGCTCGACGTGCTTTATCAGAAATAGTTGAATACAGCTTGGTCCAGTCAACAGAAAGACCAATACTTCTCCAAAGGCCTTCAAAAATTTTTTCGACCTCTTCGGTCTCTTTGAGGCAAAGTTCCAAAAACTCTGATCGCTTCATATTGTGTGCTTTGAGGCCATGTTTTTTTTCAACAAAGCGCTCGGTAGGCAAACCATTATCATCAAAGCCCATTGGATAGAAAACATTGAATCTACGCAGCCGTTTATAGCGAGCAACCACGTCGGTCTGAGTATACGAAAAGACATGCCCAATATGCAGCGAACCTGAGACGGTTGGAGGAGGTGTATCAATGCTATACACTTCTTTATTTGTATCCGGTTTGAATTGATAAATTTTCTCACGTTCCCACAAGCGCTGAATTTCAGGCTCTGTCGTCTTACTGTCGTACAGCTTGTCCATTTCGATCATGATTGCCACTTCCGGTAACAGACCACACACATTATTTCTACAATGACTGCAATTATAGCATAGATAGGAGGCAAACAAAAACCTGAACCAAATACACTCACCGGCATCTTAAAAACATTTTTTATTATTTCTATATGAAAAATACAACTTTATTTTATCAATAATAAAGAATTATGTATGCGCCTATAATTATTCAAAATATGATAATAAACTCAAAAAGCTGTTTCCCTTTAAAAAAACGGTGATATACTTTCAGGACCTTGGCCCTCTAATGCCAATTTTAGTAATTAATACTGACTTTTTTCAGTTTTTGGAAGAATCTTTTTATGAATAAATTATCAACAATAAAAGCTCTCATCGTTACTCTTGGATTTTTAATTTCCCCACTCCAGGGATTTACTGAAAATTTGACAGCTTTAAATTATGCTGAAGCAGCATTGGCACTTGCTCGCGGGCCACTGGCAGCACTTTCGTACCGTAATCATCAAAAACATACAAAAATGGCCAAAGCTGTCCATGTGACAACCGACGTAGTACGCATTGCAAACGAGCTCTTTACTTCTTCTCGTACTCAAGCAGAATCTGATTTCTACTCTTCTCTTTTTTGGATCAATTTTGATGTTGCAAACTTAGCTCTCGATTTTTTTAGTAAAGATAAAAGAACGAATGATAGGATTGAGCTATCCCAAGAACAAAAAGAGAAAATAAATCGACTGATAGCCATAACACAAACCTGTCTACTTCCCTCTGTTGAAAGTATTTCAGCCCTTTACCAAGCTGTTAACACAGATAATTCGCAGATAAATTGCATTCGCCGACAACAAGCTCAAGCGCTCAAATCTCTTGCTCGAGCAACATCAGTCTATCTGAACCATCAACAATCTAAAGCAGCGATTCTTTTAGTTATTGGTGCAATATCAGAAGTAATGTATGTTGTAAAAAAATCATCCAACGTGATTAATAGCTCTGAAAACAACAATGACGGCCAAAGGCAAGATCCTGAGGATGATAACTTCAATGCGGCTTACTGGCAAGATCCTGAAAGAGATCGTGAAGAACAGCGACGTGCAAATGAGCGCCAAGAGCAACAGCGCCGCAACAATGCGGCACGCGCAGATTTACAAAGGCAGGCTCTCCATGCACCAGAAATTATACGTGCACCAGGCGAAGGAGGACTTATTGTTCGTCGAAATGGAGTCAC
>CAYSDC010000024.1:992-8031 GCA_964429765.1 uncultured Pseudomonadota bacterium | reverse complement strand
GTCGAGGACCCTATCACTTTTGAACCGTGGCAACCTGGCGCTCGAGTACGAGTACTTGCATGTGATCATTTGATATTAGATCAGCACACAGCACTTCTTCAAGGGGCTCAGTTGAATCAATGCCTTCTTTGCAATCTACCACGTGTACAAAACTTAGAACGCGTTATCACACTACCAGGCGTACCTGAACGTCATCCTGCTCCAGCTCAGGCGTCCAGAACACGGGCTTCTTTGTGGGATCAGCCAGCGCCGCAACCGCCTGTTACCACGAGACAGCCTCAAGAGCAGCCATTTAATCCGCTTCAACATCATGAACATGAACATCAAGCTGGAAACCATGAACTTGCTGATGACATAAGGCAAGTAGTGGAACGTCAAGCTCAAGAAGCAGCAGAACGAGCTCGAGCACAACCACAGCCAGAAGCACTACCAGATCTATTGGCGTAGCTGTTCGGCGAAATAATCTTGAGATAATCACGCCAAATACCGCGACGCTTGAAAATTTCAATCCAGGTGATCGAGTGCGTATTGCTCCTTGTGGACATGCGGTTCTTCTAGATGAGGATCAGATTCTAGCAATACAACATGCAAGATCAGTTGCTCGCAAAAATATCCTCCGCGAAGAAACCTGCTCGCAAGTCGGTTGTCATGCTCTTCGATCTCGTGCAACAGAGGCAGTTGTAACGATTGGAGAGGGGATCCTACATCAAACTGGAAATCAATCAATCGATATTGATAGTGATGATGATTAATCAAAAATAAAAAAAGAAATTATGAAAAAAATAATACTTCTTATTACCCTTGCATGCTCACTTTGTATATCTGCGCCTGTACTGCACGCGCAAGGCGAATACTCTGCAATCAATTGGGCTGAAATTGCAACGGCGGTCTTACGAGGGCCATTGGCAAGACTCTCATATCAATACCACGATGAATTCTCACGTAAAGCGGTAGGATTCCACTACGTTACCAATTGCCTACGAATGTGCAATGAACTGCTTGCTCTGTTAAATCACTTGAATGATCTCAACCACGTACGGAGCCTACAAGAAATTCCATCGTCTGTAATCTCTTCACTCTTCTGGTTTTCACTCGATTTTTCAAATACAGTTTGCATACAACTACCAGCGTTACATAAAATTTCAAAAAACCTTCAACATATAAAAAATCATAATGTTGAAATCAAAGTAAATAATAACTCAATGTCAGAGCATGAAGCTGCTTGCCAAGAGCTCGATAAAGAAAAGCTCAATAGCACTAAAAACTCTCTTAATAGCGTTGAAAACACTATTGAAAGCTCTCCAGAACAAACTGAAAAAGTAACTCGCTTGGTTCCTATACTCCAAAGTAGCATTTTACCCTTTGTCGAAAGCACTATCGCTCTTTATCGAGCGATGAATATCGGGTATACGGAAAAAGAGATCCTCTATCGAAGAAAAGTACAAGCAATAAGCTCACTTTCTCGAGCACTTTCAATATACTTAAATCATCAAAAATCTAAAGCAGCTCTACTCCTTTTACTCGGTGCAGTAGCAGAAACACTCTACGCGCTGCAGCTGCCTGCACCTAAGGAGCAAAATTATTATGATTATAATATACCTGAACATTTGCGCGGGAGAATTCCAGCGCAGGGAGTTTTTGTCATCAATGAGGGAACAAATGAGGCTCCACTCTATTGCGTATACCGTGATGGAAGACGTTATCGGCAAGCAAATTTCAGAAACCGCGACCCAATTAATGACGTTGACTGGCAACCAGGACAGCGTGTCCGTGTTTTTGCTTGTAGCGATATATTTCGAACAGATGATGTCCCCTTTTTCCCCGAACAATTTGTAGACCGATGCCCTTGCTGTGACCAAGTTCGAGGCTTCCAATATGAGGCCAACGTTGTAATACCAGGAATACCGGTTGCCAACATGGCTGATGTCCAGCCAGAAACTGAAGAGGCAAGCCGACAGCGAGTCAATGAAGGCCTACAAAATTTAGAAGCCGAAATACGTCGTCAAAGGGAGCTCTTTGAAGAGTTCTGTCGGCGAACAGGCTTTAATCCTAACTTCAACCCTTTCAATCCTTTTTCCAACTTAGGAAGCGTCAATACTGCTGATGATTACAATCAAGCCCGTGAAATGCTTGGAGTTGACGATCAGGCAACTCGTGAAGAAATTGAAAGAGCACATCGCACTCTTATCAGACGATGGCATCCAGACCACAATGCAGATAATACAGAAGAAGCAACGCGCATAGCGCAACAAATTAATGCGGCGCGTGATTTACTTTTGCATGTCAATCGAAGTACAGGAACTGATTAAAATGAAAAAAATAATACTTCTTATCTCATTCATATGCTCACTCTTTGTATCTGCACCTGTACTGCAGGCGCAAGGCGAATACTCTGCAATCAATTGGGCTGAAATTGCAACTGCAGCTCTACGTGGACCATTAGCGGGACTTTCAAATTATTATTACGGACAAAAAGAGCATACCGGAAAAATACGCGCAATTCACGTGTTAACCGATTCTTTACGTCTTGCAAATATTATTTTAAGTGCGCGCGATTTTGATAAATATACAGCATTGTGGGCACTCATTGATGGAATCAATCTATTCATAGACAGTCTTCAAGGTAGTGAACCAAAAGCTGTTAAAAATGATGATCCTGATGGGCTCTCTAACTTTGATGATCTCTATGATGATGACGATCACGTCGATCATGATAAGCATGAGATTATCGATGATAAAAAACCTGGAAACCTCGATACACTTCTGAATCAATTGCGCGCCACGTGCCTCTATGGAATTCTTCCAATTATAGAAAGCACAACAGCGCTTACGATTGCACTTTCAGTTGATGATGGTGCCGCCAATTTGGACAATAATTTATTTCGATTACGACTAAAAGCAGTTCAATCACTCGGACGTTCTATCAATATATTTTTAAATGCCAAAACAAAAACCGATAAAATTGCGGCGGCCCTTTTTGTCTTATTAAACATAAAATTTGTTAGTGCCGATTTTGCAGCAGATGAATTGGTAAAAGAACAAATAAGAGACCGAATAAGACTGATTCCGCCTACAGTAATTTGTGAATATTCTGAAACTGAGGGGCTTGTTGCAACAGTTAGACACAACGACGGAGTCGTAGACAGGGTTGTTATCGGCTTCGTAATTCCTGGCACGCAAACCCCACTCCCTGCAGGCAGCGTAGTACGTTTATCATCATGCTGCAATCATATTGAATATATCCAAGATTACGCAGACAGAATACGAGGAACTAATGCTTGCCCTGGTTGCAATAGACAAAGCTATCATGAGATTAATCTTCCCATACCTCCAGATGCTCACGCGTGGCTTGCAGATCGCCTTACTCGAAGGCGAGAAATCTTAAATGCCTATAGACTTCTTGAGGTCGAACCAATGGCAACACGTGCCGAAATTCGAGCAAACTATCTGCGCTTATCTCGTACATGTCATACCGACAGAAATCCTAATGAAGTTGAAACTCGCATGCAAGAACTCAACAGAGCCTACGATCTCTTAACAAACAGAAACCAAAGAACTACTGAAGATGAAAACTTGTGGAATGAACGTAATAGAATTCAAGGACCGCTTCTTTTAACTTCTGAATAAGAAGCAGTACAAAAATTAAAAACTCCGGATTAAGCTAAAAAGCTTAGTCCGGAGTTTTATTATCAGCAATAATCAATACGCTTTTATTTGGTAAAGCCACGGCAAAAAGATCTAATCTTATCCATAACCATTTTAAGTACAACATTAATTTGTGTGATATCCAGCGTCATAAGACCGTAGTAAATAAGTGCAACACCACCAATAAAAAGCAATGTTTGCATAATAACTTTGTGAGCAATTAATACAAAAAGTGTTCCCAAGAAAATTGCAACAAGCCCTTTGATTACATTCATATTAGGCAAGTCACAACAATTTTCTTTTTTGCTACCCTCGACAGGTCGATTATTTTGTCCATTGTCATTATCCATTCTCATCCTCCCTTCTCATGAAATGTTTTAAATATGCATTCAGCTGCAGTTTCCCCCAAGATGAACAGCATTAATCCTAGCATGCATACTTAAATAAATTCAATCATTGAATATTCTTGATAAAGAATTGAGAAAAAATGTGGCTTTTAGTATGGAGGACGATGGCCAAGCATTTTAAGACCGGTCAAAATAAGATAGAAGCCAAAGCCAACGCAGAGGTACTTAATAATTGTTACGCCAATCAGCGATGCAACAATCAAAATCCCAACCAGGCATATAAGTAAACCGTTTATTTGTTTGTCCATACTATTCCGTAAGTAGATTGAAAAGCTAAAATGAGCATAGGTATATTCAGGAATATACCTATTAATTGTGCCATAAGCGATCGAAGCTGGCAACCGCTTTGTCTCATGAAGCTGAACACCAAAAGCTGATCTTCCAAAACATGCGTCACCTCTTACCAAAATGTATACTGCAACGAGATACTCTCACAAGGTCAATAGCAAAAACCCATTACCGTATTCACAGCAGCAATAAACATAATAAAGCAAAAATATTTTAGAAATAAATTGGGATCGGTAAAAGAAGGCATCAGAATAAGATAAAGCAGCATATTAAGATTACCTCTGAAAAAATCAGATCGTCTAAATTTTCTTTTAATGATCCTTGTGCTAATAAAGTATCCAATTATATTTCCTGCTATTGCAATTATCAAATACACTGATAAATCATACAACATAATTGTCCTATTGTTACGCCGTCAGCAAGAACAGTTCGCTCTATACTGCTGTATTACTAACGATTTCTTATTGTCGACAACAAAGAAAAATTTAATTCTACGTAAACAGGAGTCGATAAGGGTCGAAACTGCGTTATTTGCTCATAATTTTAATTCTGGAAAGCCATCGATTTATGCCAGTCATACAACATAAATCGATGGCTTTTAATTATCGAGTTCACATTAATTTAATCAACCAGGCCCCGCAGCAGAGCTCTCAACTATTATACCTACGAGCTATGCTTGAAATAATTTCTTTTTAAATAACTGTATGTCATCCCAAGAATATAAGCCATTAAATAATGTTGGAATTGAGTCATTTAAATCCTATTTTTTTCATCACATATTCTTGAATAATAAGTCCAATTTTTTCTATCTGTTTCTTAAAAAAAATATCTAATATCAGGTCTGTGAATACCCAAATAAAGACGCATTCATACCAATACCACATACTTTACTCTATTATTTTTTATAAAAATTAGACAGGACCCGTTGCAACGCCAGCAGCAATACCTGCAGCCAATGCCACAGCTGTTGAGGTTGCTTCAATCGTTGGAGCTATAAGTCCCCATGTACCAGCCGCAGCTGCCCATCCTCCAATAGGCCCTCCAACTATCGTTCCTCCTACACCAGCTGCACCAGCAACGATTCCGCCAATGGCATGCACAACGACTTTTCCAGCCATAGCTCCAGCTATCCAACCAAAAGCTCCACCACCAAGCACTCTTGTCTTAGCATGAATGCAGTATTCACCATCACTCATTTCATTGATTACAAGATATGAACTTGATGCGAGTTGAGAAATTAATTCTGAAGACTCTTCATCGCTCAATTGAATAGCAACAGAAGTATCGATATCTTTTAGTACATCTTCAAAATCTTTTTCAGATATTTTAACAAGCGTCTGCTTTTCGCCATTAATTTCAACATCTTTAATGGTTCCTAAGAAATAACTTAATTCTTCATCTGAAAGATTTCTTACTTCCTTATCTACAAAACAATTTTGAACGACATTAAGGTCCCCATCCTTCATGATTTTAAAGCCACTCTCATCATGAAATACTCGTATTGGGCCTAATTTTGATGGAATAAATACTTCGCTTCCGGAAAGCTCTAGCAGACCGATATAATCACTATTTTCACCAACTAAATTTACAAAAAGCATTCCAGTAAAGAACATTAATCGCAACATAGACTTCATCATAACTGTTCCCAAATCCTTTAAAACTTTTAATCATTAAACTGCATTTCTTCTGAACTATTAATTTACTTTCTACCTAGCCATTCCTCCTCATCATTTCATACTGTTAAAAAAAAGTTGCAAAAAACAAAAAATCGTTCATAATACTAACCCGCTCAAAAGAAAGTTAATTCTTTCAGCTCGGCAAATATTGCTTTGTCGTGTATTTTTTTGTTTCAGGGAAATCTATCAAATGACTTTTTATTTGTAAATAAAAAAATCATGTTTTTAAAAATATCT
Organism: uncultured Pseudomonadota bacterium; assembly: GCA_964429765.1. Taxonomy (GTDB): domain Bacteria; phylum Babelota; class Babeliae; order Babelales; family RVW-14; genus JAFEAY01. Next base: position 1,778 of record CAYSDC010000024.1, on the reverse strand, counting down.
CTTCTCTCCTTATAGTTTTCAAATTTATTCGTTTGAGATACCCAAGTTTGAATATCAGGCATCTCAAACTTATGATGACCAGCAATAATTGTTTCAATTGCATATTTTAGAACCTATACGAAAATTAATTGATTGAAGATAAGCCTTTCTCCGTGAGGTATAATACCTCGTGTAAACAAAAAAGGAGAAAGGCTTATGAGCTACAATATACCAGATTCATTTTGGGAAGAAATAAAATCAATAATTCCGATGAAAAAAAGTAAAGTTGGTAGACCTGAAATTGATAGAAGAAAGTGTCTTGATGCAATATTTTGGATATTGCGAACTGGTGCGCAGTGGGCAAGTATTCCAAGGTTTATAGCGCCTCATACAACTATTCACAGCAAATTTAGAAAAAGGGTTAAGCTTGGAGTTTTTGAAAAAATTATGGTGCAGGCAAAAACTTTTTATCTTGAAAAAAATCCAGGTTGGGACATTTGGTTTGCAATTGATGGATCATTTGTAAAAGCTCCACTTGGAGGAGAAAAAACAGGAAAAAATCCAACGGATAGAAGAAAGCTTGGGTCAAAGAAAAGTATGATTGTTGATCAAAGAGGAGCTCCTCTTGGTATCGCAATTGGATCGGCAAATACGCATGATAGTAAGCTTGTTAAAGCAACTATGGACTCATTTGAAGGATCATTTAACCAAGATATCCTTAAGATCATGGCTGCTGATTCTGCATATGACTCCAAGAAAATTAAAGATTTTTTGAGAACTATCAATTTTATACCGTTGATTAACGTT
>CAYSDC010000024.1:0-982 GCA_964429765.1 uncultured Pseudomonadota bacterium | reverse complement strand
AACAAACGCAGATCGAAAAAAAATTTGGAAAAGATATCGTCTCGACATAGATGGATTGTTGAACGATCGATTGGCTGGCTTAATCATTTTCGATCAATTCGCATTCGCTGGGCCAGGCGACAATCATCGTTCTTAGCACTATGCCAATTTGCTTGTTCTTACAGGCTTTTTGCTATGTCGGGAATTTTCGTATGAGTTCTTATTATTGTAGAATCCACGTAACCATGATCCTCCATAAACAATCTTGTAGCATTTCTGTCTTTGGTCAAAGATATTTACTTTTTGTAAGCTTATTTGTCAGAGTGAAGAAAATTCAAAAAATTTTTCCTGTAAACCAAAGGAGTTGTATATGTGTACAAAAAGAGATGCTCTGGTCTTTTTAGCTGGCGCTCAAGTTTTTCATACCATAAGCCACGTTATTATAAATTTTACCGATACATTGCCAATTAAAGTTTTTTCGATAACATGGACCCAACAACTTAATGTTTTAGCAATAGCAATAAATGGCTTAGTAACAGTCGGTCTCTTTTGGTGGATTTCTCGATTAAAATAAATTGTTAGAACAAAGGGTTTTTATGAATTTTTTAGTTCTTCATCATCTAGCATCTATTAACTTTGTTGCTGTTTTTGTCTCAGCAATTATCTATTTTATTCTTGGTTCATTGTGGTTCACCGTTTTATTTGGCCGCGCATGGGCTCAAGAAAATAATTTCACCGCGGAGCCAACCATTCTTCAAATGATATTCAAAATGGGAACAACTTTTTTTGGAAACTTTGTTGCATCACTGAGCATGGCTTTACTTGTTCATACCACTTATTCTGCAACGCTGCTTTCCGGCTTAGAACTCGGCCTTGTTGTAGCAACCGGCTTTGCAGCGACAACCATAGGCATCGCATACGTTTGGGTGGGCTGATCGATAAAAATTTCCTTGATCGATATCGGCTATCCTTCTGTGGGGATTGTTATTTCAGCTATAATTCT
>CAYSDC010000023.1:19286-19602 GCA_964429765.1 uncultured Pseudomonadota bacterium | reverse complement strand
GGTAAGGATTTTTGATGAATATCATTAAAAAATTATTTATTGTTGGGTTGTTCGCAGCCTTGCCATGTCCGTTTGTTTTGAGTTATGAAGGGCCACGAGTTGCTGTTGGTTGGATAGGCAATGGTGTTGAGGGAAAAAGTGGCGTTGCAATATATAATCCAGTGACTGGAAGCCTGTTATTAAAAAAAGACTTTGATCATATGACGAATGGTCAAGGTAATGCTCCAATGTACCTAAGCTTTTTAGCCCCTTATTCCAATAGTCTGCTTGTAAACTTGAACAAGAATAATCTTTGGGTATACAACCAGGATGACAA
>CAYSDC010000023.1:17109-19073 GCA_964429765.1 uncultured Pseudomonadota bacterium | reverse complement strand
AAACTGGAGCCGTTCTTATTTCCTTTGACTTTGTGAATCATCAAGGAGAAATCGCCTATCAAATAGGGATAAGTTGCTTGGCCATGTATCAACAAAATGGAAAGCAATTTTTAGTTGCAGGATCGACTGCTGGTTTTATTGACATTTACGACTATCAGACAGGCGAGTGTGTTCGGTCAATCAACGTCTACGATAATGATGGATTTTACAAACCATCGTGGGTCAATAACGTTGTGATATTTCAAGATGGTGAAGCAATTAAAATTATTGCAAGCACCATTAATACACCACAAAATATGAGTGGGCAACTTGGTTGTTGGGATGCTGCTACAGGCCAAAAAGAGTATGTTGTTTGGTATTCTGATACGACCGATCCAGATGACTATAATTCAGGTGATATTTACAGTTTACAATTGTATAAAGATGTTGATAGTAAACTTAAGCTGATGACATCTGCGCGAGATCCTCAAGGGATGATAAAAATTTGGGATCCTGTAAAGGGTAGCGTCATTCAAAGTCTCTATGATGAGCGCTTTGCAAATACTCAAACGGTTTGTGTACGAGCTTTTGAAAGTGAAGATGAGACTGGAAAAGTAATTAAATTTGTTGCCGGTTACATGTCCGGAGAGATTGCTGTTTGGAACACAAGAACAGGCCTTTTTGAAGCGTATGTTAATCAAAATGAAAATGTTCATGAACCATTATCAAAGTTGGTTCGTTTTATTACGCTTTTCGATTATCAAGGCACCAAATATTGTACAGCAGGAAACGATAACGGTGGCGTGTTTACCTATAGACTTAATGATTTACAGTGCATAAAGAATTGGTCGCTTGGTGAAAGAAATACTGTTTCTTGTCTTGCAAATCCACAAGAACTTCTTGCAGACCCTACAAAATCTCAGTTTTGCTTTAACTTGCCACTCGGTTGTTATGTGCCGTACTTTGACTCAGACAATTTGGTTATTATTGGCACTAACCAGGATATCGAGCATTAAAAATTTTTAATTTGAAAAGGAGATTGTGTGAACAATCTTGTTATAAAAACGTTAGTTTTATTTGCGTGGTGGTCTGTTGCATGTATTTATGCAACAAGCAGTCAGCCTCGCGTTGCCCTTGGATGGGGTGGTGGCATGGGAATATATAATCCACTCAATGGTGATCAGATTCTGCGTAATAATTTTGATCCTGTAGATGAGGATGGTCTTGTTAATGTTCCTCTGTACACCAGTTTTATAGAACCGAATAGTAATAGTTTATTAGTTAGTTTTGATCACTATAACACCTGGTTTTATAATACATTGACAGGGTTGATTATAGAATCTGAGCCTGATACCAAATCACTCGAAACAGCTTGTTTGCTTGTTAAAAATAATGGCGAGTATGAAGTGGTCGTGCCAACAAGATCTGGCGAAATAAAGGCATACAATTTTATTACTGGTACTGTCACTAAAGATTTTGCGTATTCAGAGCATATCGGAGTGAGCTCGCTTGCGCTGTTTGAAAACAATGGCAATTTTTATGTCGTTGCAGGAACTACGAGCGGATTTATCGATATCTATGACTATGAATCAGGAACCTTAGTTCACTCAATTGATGTCTACCAAGATGGTGTTAATAATGGTTCATGGATCAATACGGTTGTTGTTTTTAAAGATGGCGATACGGTAAAAGTTGTTGCTTCAACCTCGGTTAACCCTGTTCCTACAAATAGTGGTCAGATTGCCTGTTGGGACCTAAATACCTACCAAAAAATATATTGTGTTGATTTTGCAGAAAAAGTAAACAGAGATAAATTTTATAACGATGGCGATACCTATGCAATTTTTTTGTACAAAGACATAGATGGATCTTTGAAAATGGTAGTGCCAGGATGGGATTCTGAAGGAGTGATAAAGATCTGGGATGCTGTTACAGGGCAGTGTGTTAAAAAGTTGTATGCAGAGCAGTTTAAAGATACAACTATT
>CAYSDC010000023.1:15738-16854 GCA_964429765.1 uncultured Pseudomonadota bacterium | reverse complement strand
GTTCACAAAATCTTTTAGAAAATCCTGAAAAGTCACAGCTTGGTTTTTTCAGTCTCATGATGGGATGCAATATACCCGTCGCTGATTTGAGTAATTTTGCAATAATTAGTGCTGATAATTCGCATAATTCCGTGTTTAAGGTTCTTATAAATGAAGATAGATCTATTCAAGCATCAGAATAGCAAGCTGCATGGTGTCAAATTTTATAAGCATTACATAGTTTAAAGTATTCTATCCCGGTTTTTAAGACCGGGATTTTTTTTGAGAGTATTTTTTAATTGTATAAGGTTTGTTATGAAAAAAAAGCTTATTATTGTGCTGATGCTTGCGTATGTTTTACGCGCATATTCAGAGATAGATGATCGTTTTCTTGCCGTGGGGTATGGTGGTGTCATTGAATTAAGAAACCCGTTAACCGGAGAGCGTGGTGATAGGATTGAGGTTGCTTCCGGACATTACATCACCATACCAAATGTAAACTCGAACCAGCCTGGAGTTTCTCTGCAAGTGCCTGATACTCTTTCTCCTACCATTTTGTCATATGTGAATAGTGGTTATTCATGGACTCTTTTTGCTGGCTTTAATTTTCATCAATGGAATATGTATCCAGATGACAAAACTGTTTATTATTCTACAGTCACACATGGAAGGCAATCTGCCTATGCTTTGATCAAGCACAAGTCTAATGCGCACAACAATGTCTATAATGATTATAAAATCATATGTAGCAGTACGGGTGGAGCGATAGGGCTTTTTAATATGTACGATGGCGTTCGGGAAAAAGTTATTACACAGCCCGTTTTTAGCCCTGGTTCAAAAGGAGTAACCTGTTTTGCAATGTATCAAGAAGATGATAAAAATTTTTTGGTATGCGGATCTCATTGTGGTGGTTGTGTTGATATTTATGATTATCAAACAGGTAATCTTGTAAAATCGTTGTCAGGGTTTGATGGAGACGGTTTGGTTTCAGGTGTTATAGTTTTTAAAAACAGTAATGAAATGAGGATTATAGCAAGCTCGAATAAAGGATTTATTACGTGTTGGAAGAAAACTGACTCTTGGAACCAAGAATGGAATAAAGTAATTCAACATCAAGGTTTGCAAAAAAATGTGCCA
>CAYSDC010000023.1:13482-15728 GCA_964429765.1 uncultured Pseudomonadota bacterium | reverse complement strand
GCTGCTGTTAAATTTATACCAATAGCTTCTGATGGCGTCATACGAGTAGGTGACGCTTGTACTGGAACGGAGTTAAAAACAGTATCAAATGAACAGTTTGCGACATCATTGCTATTAGATGCTAAGCCGTGGACACTATCATTGGTAGATATTAAACCCTATCAGGTAGGAGACACCGTTAAGCTTGCGGTTACGTATAAGAAAAATCAGCGAGAAGGGTTTTTAGCTGTTTGGGATGTTACAACCGGATCACTTGAATATTGTAAAAAGATTCCTCCTGCAGCATTAACGCTGTTTGAAGATGATGAAAAAATATATTGTGTAACGTGTGGTATTGATGGAATTGTTCGTACATGGGATTTAATGTCAAAGCAGTTAGTCATTCTTTTTTCTGTGGCAAAAAAGAATGATCGTATTAAGGCAGATACTGCTTGCCTTGCAACCCGTCAAGGATCAATTTTCGATTCTAAGGCCATTGCTATTTCACATTCATACGTGGGAACATGTGGAAGTGATATGCCATTTTTTGATTTGAATGATATTCACATGGTTACTCTTTAAAATAAAAAGAAGCTTATTGTATTTTTTACAATAAGCTTCTTTTTGCTATTTCTATCAAGCTTTTCAAAAATCAAAATATTCTGAGATAGCAGAAAGATTTTCAGCATTTATTGGCGCAACCCAAGCATCAGGAATCATGAGAGATATAATTCCAATAGTTACAAGAGACAATCCCAAGTATCGTGTCAAAAAATAGCACGTAGATTCTTTTTCTGGCCTTAGCGAATGGTGGCTACTATCGATGAGGGATTGGCCAGCTGAGCTATTGTCATTGTTCTTCCAATTTTCAGTAAACCACTGTGCAATATCTTCATCGGTATATGTTTTAACGAATCCTTCTTGCGAAATCTTTGGAGCAGTTTCCAGCACTACACTCTTTTTTTCTGCATCAATAGTTATTTTTATAAAAAGATACAGATGATCTTTTGTTGTTTTTGCATTCTGTCTAAGGCGATTCTCGATTGCCTTGCTGGTGAGGTAACTACAAATGGCTGAACCGATATGTTGGAAAAAGCATGAAACAGGCGAGGCCGGGTCATAGAGTATATGAAGGCTATTGAATTTTAAAGCCGTATTAAAGCATATAGCATTATTTTCATCATCATCAGTTTTTAGAATTGTTTTTCCGAGCAGCGTTTGTATATTTTCTGCGATGTCAGATGACGGACGGCTAGCGAAAAATTGTCCGTGATGAGTGAATGAAATCGAGGAGATTTGATTTGATAATTCAGCAAGTGAGTTTTCATCAATTACATTATCATCATTAATAATTTTTGACCAGAGGCTGTCAAAATTTAGCCCTTGAGATGCGAGCATCTCTTTAATATATCGATCAGAAAGTATTATTGTATTAGCTTGTTCTGCTTGGATTGGCTGTAAAAAAAGAATTGATAGTAAAAAGGTGCTAAAAAGCATGGATACTCGTGACATATTCGATCTCCTTTGTAAAATTTTATCCTCTATCCTTTGGTCAGTGTCTGCAAAAAACGCTATTAAGTCAATATCAATAACCTTTGATAAATCAGTCTTTTTATAATAAATATATTGAATATTAGTAATAATTTATGCTACCTTAACGATAAGGCTAATTATGTTAAAAAAGTAAACAAGGGTACGGGATATGAGTAAAAAAATTATAATAGTTATGATGCTAGTACTTGGCTGCATGGTGACGCAAAGTCAAGCTCAAAAATCGCTTCCTCCTGCCTCGCATGCACCTCTTCCGCCAGGGATGTTTGATAAACCAAGCATGCCGGCTCCAAGTGCTATTCCGCCAACAAGAAGAGAACAAGTAATCGAGAGGGTGAAGGAACTTCCTGAACAAGTAAAAGATTTACCGTATAGAGCATTAAGGACTGCAGTTGGTTATGCAGCCGGAAAATCTGAAAAGTCTGACGGAAAATCTGAAAAGTCTGATCCTGAGCAGAGTGGCAGGCGGTCTTCGTTGGGTCAAAAAGTTTCAGAAAGAGTCGATGATCTTAAAGACATTCCAACTAGACTTAAAGGCGCAGCCATTAGAGCTACTGGAAGAGGTGATTATGAGCGACATGGAGATGAGGTCGCCAAGGCGAAAGAGGGAGCTTCTCAAACCGAAGCTAATGTAAAATGGAAAAAAACTACAATGACAGAAGAAGATGCCAAAAAGCTCGATGCCGGCTTGAAGCGAGACAGAGATTCTAAAGATG
>CAYSDC010000023.1:12627-13472 GCA_964429765.1 uncultured Pseudomonadota bacterium | reverse complement strand
GTGTCAAAAGCACGGCTTGCCGATGCTGAAAAGATTGTCGATGCTCAAAAGCAATATTTAGAAGCAAAAAAAGAATTAGAGCGTGCTAAAAAAGGTAAAATGGATGTTGAAGCCGCTCAAAAAGATGGGGGTGCCCACGGAGACTTTCTTAAAATCCTAACAAATGATTTAAAAAAAGCGGAAGACAATGTTCAAAAGAAGCAAGGGCTGCTTAATGAACAATTAGATGGTCGAAGTATCAAGACTATTCAAGCTGAAGTGGCTGCTGCGAAAAAGCAAATTAAAGCTGAAGAAGATCAAATTAAACAAGCTGACAAGGTTATGACAGCTGCAAGTGATAAAGCTAAGATCAATAATACTATGCCAATGCTTGAAGAGCGCATAGCTGAAAATAGAGAATTGCTTAAAACAGGAACAGCTGAAGAAAAGAGCTTAGCCGCTCAACGTATTAGCAATTACAAGAAGTTAATTGAAGAAAATAAAAAAGATTTAAAAGAGGCTGAAAAAATATTAGCAACTGAAAAACTGCCAACGGGCAAAAAAGCTGAGTCATCTGGAATTTCAGGCAAGAAAAAAGTTGCTTTGGGTGCAGCAGTTGTGGGAGCTGCCGGGCTTGTAGGTGCCGCGAGTATTGTAGGAGCTGTTGGGGCTATTGAGGGTGTTACTCCTGTAAGTAAAGAAGGGAGCGAAGCTGCATCGGAGTCTTCCCGCCACGATCAATGAACTTCAAGTGCTTTCTGGCAGGGTTCTCGTTCATCCACTGACGGCAGATCTCTTTCTCAGTAGCCGTTAACTCCAGGTGCCTGACATCTTGTGATCGGGCGAGGCTTTCGGAGCGACTTTCA
>CAYSDC010000023.1:10239-12617 GCA_964429765.1 uncultured Pseudomonadota bacterium | reverse complement strand
GCGAGCGCAGCGAGTGACTCATTTCAAGCGAGTTCTGTGAGTGACAATTAATACATAGACCGTTTGAATCTTAACAAGTAAAAAATAGAGCTCTTGAATGGGAGCTCTATTTTTTTACGGATATATTTTGTTCTGTTAATTACAGCTTTTAGAATCGTGCGAAAATAGAGCACGGAAGCGTGCGCATTTCGTTGACTTCTCTCAAGTGTAATTCACCATGCTCAATTTCTCGTTCTGGGTAGTAGTCGTTAAGCAAATTTGCAAGAACGGTTGAAGAATAGCCCATTGAATAACCGTTAAAAACAAAAAACAATGGACGAGGGCTGAGCACCTTTTGGCATAACTCAAGAAGATCGCCAATACGTGTTTCGAATTCAAAGACGTTTCCTTTGGTATCACGTCCAAATGCTGGTGGATCCATAATGATACCGTCATAAACCATGCCACGTTTAACTTCACGGTGAACAAATTTAGTACAGTCATCTACTATCCATCGAATAGCTGCATCATTGAGCTTGCTCAAATCTTGGTTGCGCTTTGCCCATTCTACCGAAGGCTTTGAAGCATCAACATGGCATACATTTGCGCCAAGATTTGCCATGAAAAGCGTTGTAAGGCCGGTATAACCAAATAAATTGAGAATATTGGCATTTTTACGTGTTGCTAGCCGTTTTGCAATCCATGGCCAGTGGCTGATGGATTCAGGGAAAGCGCCGATATTTTTTGCCGATGTTGCTAGTCGTAATGAAGCAACAATGGAATGCTTTGCCGTTTTATTGAATGGTGGAATTTTGAAAAACCATTCCTCCTTAAACATCGACTTGTGCCATACGCTTTTTCCATCAGCCTGTTTTTTGAGATACGCATTGGCCTGTTCCCATTGGTTTTCAGGTTGAGCTTGTTTCCATACACAGCTGGCGTCTGGGCGTGCAACAATGTTTGCACCAAAGCGCTCAAGGCGATAGCCGTTGCCTGAGTCTAACAACTCATATTCGTTAAAAGGAGGAGGGGTAAGAATGATCATGATTCGTGGTCCAATACTAAGTAATCAAGGTTATTAAGTGGGTGTTTTTCGTCACACATTTGGGCTAGATGCTGGTTGGATACATGTGTATATATTTCTGTGGTTGCAATGGTTTTGTGCCCGAGCAGCTCTTGAATAATGCGCAAATCAACACCCTGATTCAGCAAGTGAGTAGCAAATGAATGACGAATCTTGTGAGGCGAAAGTTTTCTATCAACTTTTAAAAATTTACGAAACATTTCAAAAATGCGCTGTACCGAGCGCTGGGTGAGTTGTCCCCCATTATTATTTAAAAAAAGGTGTTTTTCTGTTTTATTTTTTAGCAAGTAAGGGCGTTCGTTATGCAGATAGCTGTGTAGGCTTATTTCCGCTTTTGAGCCAAATAGGACTAGGCGTTCTTTTCGGCCTTTTCCCATTACTTTGATGGTTCGTTCCTCAAAGTTAATATCGCTCAAGGTAATGCCCACGAGCTCTGAACAGCGGACCCCCGTTGCATAGATGAGTTCAAAGATTGTCTTGTCTCGTAAGGGAGACTTTGTAGGTAGTGTCTCATTTTTTAGCGAATCCAGCAAGTAAAATATCTCATCAACGCTCAAGGTTATAGGGAGCTTTTTGTCCGGACGGGGCGACTTAATCTGCAATCCCAGCTTAATTCCTTGTGCCTTTAAAAAGTTCTGAAATGAGCGCAAACAGGAAAGTTTTCGAGCAAGAGACCGTTTTGAGATCTTTTTGTAAAAAAGTGAGGTGGCAAAACGTCGCATGATCTTATCAAACGAGTGTTTGATAGCTTTTTCCTTTTCTTCGATTAAGAGCCAAAACTGGTAAAGTTGTTTGAGGTCACTTTGGTAAGCGCGCACAGTATGAAGTGAGGAATTTTTTTCAACTTCAAGAAATGCGATAAAATCTTTCATTTTACCTTTGAACATTTCTAAGTTCATGCGTTTGGTCCTCCTTGTGTAATTCGAGCTTTTTCTTAAATAAATGTGTGCTAGTATAGAGCCTGTTGTATAAAAAATAAATGTGCTTTTCACTCTTGTGTAAGCACCCGTCAATAACAGTGGCACATTTGGTTATGATCAGAGAAGAGATTATCAGAATTTTGGCTAAGAAGACGGCTGCATATACGCAGCCGCTGATTAACAGCATAATTGATGAATATGGAAAGGATCCCTACCTCATTCTCATTGGATGTTTGCTCAGTCTACGAGCCAAAGACATTACGACTATTCATGTTTGCCGAGTTTTGTTTAACCGGGTCAAAACACCTGAGCAGTTGCTTGCATTGCCCGAGTCTGAGCTCAGAGAAATCATCTTTAAAACCGGCTTTTATCAAAATAAAGCTCGAGTATTGCGT
>CAYSDC010000023.1:7100-10102 GCA_964429765.1 uncultured Pseudomonadota bacterium | reverse complement strand
AATCTCTATTAAGGGCGTGGGGCCAAAGACAGCAAACTTGGTCTTGGGGATGGCTTTTGACGTCCCCAGCATCTGTGTCGACACCCATGTGCACCGCATTTCAAATCGCTTGGGGCTGATTAAGACCACAACGGTTGAGCAGACAGAGGCAGAGCTTAAAAAAGTTTTAGAAAAAAAAGATTGGATCACCTGGAATAAGTTATTGGTCATGTGGGGGCAGAATATGTGCGTACCAATTTCACCAAAATGCAGTCAATGTGCTATCAGTCATTTGTGTAAAAAGGTGGGGGTAGTTAAAAGGAGAAAAGAGAGGGCGCCTTCCAAACTCCTTGGGGAGGAGATGTGTGGGAATGGAGAGGCGCCATAATCTAAGAATAAACCGTCTTTATTTAGTCTATGACGATTATGTCTGTACTCGTTCTTTCTGCAATTGAACCTTCAAGTCGTTCCATTAACGCAGCATCTTTTTCAGTATATGGTCGACTAAGCATCTTGCTTAAGCGAGCATGAAGCCTCTTTGCCCTTGCAAGCTGCTTAGGGGTCCATGGTTGCTTAGCTAACAAGTGCTCAGCACGTCTTCGTGCCATTGCAGCGCGTTGTGCAGCTGTCTTAGGTGTCTTACCAGAACGTTTTTTGCGAGAAGCTTGTGTCTTTTTATAACGATTCTGCCATGACGTTGTGGTACGTTTTTTACGAGAAGTTTTCTGTGCTTTGCCTTTAGATTTACGAGCTTTTTTGCTTTTACGTGTAGATTTTGTTTTGCGGGCATTCTTTTTTCGCTTGCCAGAACGAGATCCTTTTTTGCCCTTGCGAGTCGATTTTGAAGAGGCCGATTTTTTGCGTCGCTTATGTAAACGAGTTTTTGCAGGTTCTTCCGTTGTAGTTGATTCAGATACAATAATATCCGTACTTGTCGGAGTTGCTTCCTCTTCGGTATCTATAGCAACTGTAGAAAATACGTCACTTGTTGTCATTCCCCCAATAAGCAGAGCGCAGAGAAGCAGTTTCTTTGAGATTTTATTCATAGTCCTATCTCCTTTAATAATGTAACTAAATTACCGTTTTAATTCATAACATTAAGTACTTTTTTGTTTCAGTTTCATCGTATGTTTTATTCAGTTGTACTCATCGTTTTCTCTACTTTTAGACTACCACTTATTAATTTCAAATGTAAATATTTTATTAAAAACAATTTCAATTTGGATATTACACATTGTGCTGTTGCTAATAAAAAAGAGAGGCGTCGGTTATCTAAAATTCCGACGCCTCTCTTTTTTATTGAAACTTTTTTAGCTTTTACTTGCTCAGGAACGTTTTTTTAATGATTCTTCATAATCAAAATCGCGAGCTTTTTGTACTTTTGCGCGTCGACGAGAATATTTTTTACGTGGATGAGCTTTTTGAGCACGGCGTTTTTTGGTAGTATGCTTACCTTTTCTAGATGCAGCTTTTTTACGAGCAACTTTACGGCGAGCCGCTTTTTTACGACGTTGCGTAGCTTTTTTACCTTTACCCACTTTTTTACCCTTAGCTGCATGAGCTGCAGGTCGTTGTTCAGGGGCTGTTGCCGGCTTTGATGTGAGTGATTGGTCATATGCGGCGCGCTTATCGGCGTCAATGAGTGTCTTGTAAGCTTTGTCTAATAGTTTAAAATTTTCTTCATCTCCACCTTTGTCAGGGTGATGAATGCGCGCATGGGCAAGGTAGGCTTGTCTAATAATTTTAGAAGAAGCATCAGATTCAACACCAAGAATTTCGTAGTAATTTCCCTCAAAATGAGGTTCATTAAATGATGAAGTGGATGTTTCTGGGCCCATTGGAATTGCTGGTGTAGGAGACTGAACTTCAACGAGTGATACTGTGGTAATTGTGGGATGAATAAATGGATCTTCACTAATACCAAATTCTCTTCTACATAAAGGACAATTTCTTTGTTTGGCAAACCAATCATCAATGCATTTTTTGTGGAAGGAATGACCACACTTCAAGAGCGCGTTGTCACCATCGGTTTCTAAATTTTCAAAACAGATTGAACACTCTTCAGCTTCAGTTTGATCAGCTTGTGGCTGTTCTTGTGCTGCGTAAGGTGCATTGACTATTGCTGGATTGAGCATATTTTCTATACTTTTTTCTTGAGCGGAAAGTCTATCTCGCTGTCTTTGGATCATAGTGCGTATTCTGTTTTTTTCATCGTCAGTACGGCCGTATTTATCGATCATCGTCTCATATTCGTTAAGTGTTTCTTGGTAAAGAGCTATTCTTCCAAGGCCTTCTTGTGTTTGGGGTAATGTTGTTAGTTTCATGCCTTGATTTAAAATTTCTTGAGATAGCTCGCTTATTAAATTTACCTCTTCGGGTACGGCATGCACGAGTGTGCTGCTTATGAGAAAGGCACTCAAAAGTAGCTTCTTAAGCAATAGCTTATAACACTTGGTCATCGGTTTTTCCTTTTTTAAAATATTGAAATATGCTTTATAAAATCACAAATTATGAGCCCGTGGAGGCATCAGTCGATTGGCTATCAGTTGTTGTATCAATTGTTGCATCGGTTGATCCGTCATCAGTTGTTACACCAGTTGAAGCTTGACTTGAGTCATCAACAGCTGCATCGGGTTGAGCTGTTTGAGCACCTTGACCTGTTGATTTAGCATTCTTTTTTCTTGGAGTCATACCAATTGTTTTTCTTGAACCATATTTTTTCTTTTTTTGAGGTAATAGTTGCACTTGGCGAGCTCGCATTTTTGCAAGGTTGCTTTGGGGTGTTTTTTGTATGCGCATGAGGGCTCGTTTGCGTTGTGCTTGCACTAACCGGTTGCGGCGGGCAATTTCCCATCGTTGGCGTTGTTGAGGTGTCATCTGACTTGGATTTTTTCCCATAGTCATTGTGCTTCCAGCGACGCCTTTTTTACTTTTTATACGATGTGGATACTTGATACCACGAACTTTTGCGGATTTTTTTCCACGACCTTTTTTTACACGACGGCGTACTTTGCGTCTACGTT
>CAYSDC010000023.1:4408-6982 GCA_964429765.1 uncultured Pseudomonadota bacterium | reverse complement strand
GGTGACGCTACTTCATCGGTTATTTCCGTTTCAACAATTTCAGTATCGGCATTAGCTGCAGTGGAAGTTGCGCCAGAAGATGGTAGTCCGGTTGACCCATTATCTGTTGAGGCAAGTGGTGCTGTTGATGTTAATGGTATAACCGCAAGTTGAGATGTCGGTGCTGGAGAGCTTGCTGTGGTTGTTACCGCTGGTAAAGGGGTTAACGTGGTGGTTGCAGCTGCCGGAACAGGTGCTAGTGTTGCCTGCGTAGCAGTAGGATCTGGTTGCGTTACTTGTATTGGTGCTGATGCTGATGCTTGTACAGCAGTTGAATCCGGTTGTGTTACTTGTACCGGTGCTGGAGCTGGCGTTCCTGCTGCTGGAGCAAGAGGGTCCATTGCCCATGCAACACTCATAAGGATCATTGTAAGCCCAAGGCTAATCAAGACCGCTGGTCGTATATTTTTCCAAGAGAATTTCATAATAGGGATCCCTTTTTTTGTAACTATTTAAAAAACATTAAAGACGAACATGTATGTACGTACAGTACCATGAGGCTGCTCATGATACTCCGTATCTCCATTATGCATTTATAAAATTACAAATGTAAATATTTTTTAAAAATAGCGTGCGATGGGGAATAATTATTTTATTGTGAACAATTCAATGGTGATTTTTGGAGTCATGCTTATTTATTCGTAACCTTGTGAACTGAGCTGAAAAAGGGTTTTTGGTGTATAGAAGTGCGCTACCAAGCAATTACCTATGAAAAACATAGACAAATGGGCTAATTGTTGATTTTTTAGAGATCATAGATAATCTATCCGATGAAATTAAAAATATATTAATTGAAAGATTTTTTAAGTGATTGATATTAAAAAGATAGTATTCATGGTGTTGCTGCTGATTTTGGGAAATAACTTAGCAACTCATGCTGAAAATTCATTAGTGGATCAAGAGGTTCTGTTTCTTTTTGAACAAGCTCATTATCTTGCACAACAGGGAATTCCACGCGATAGGATTATAGAAATTTTTAAAAAAAGCCTCATGAGCGATGAGCTTTGTTCTGAAAAGCCAGGAAGCATGAGAAATACAAGAATGAGAACTGCAAGAAAAAGAAAGATTCTTTTAATGGCCATTGGTGGCTGTGTTGTTAGCATTGGAGCAATTGGATATGCCGCTTTTTATTTTATGCATAAAAAGAGTCAGCAAGAACAGTCTGGTAATCAAAATGGACCAGAATGGCAACAGCCTGATAATCAAAATGGGCAACAACAGCAAAATGCGATCGATCTGATAAATGCTCCTGATACACTTGATGTGATTGATGTTCCTGATGTACCAGATTTTCCGGCCGAGTTAGTTGATCTTTTTAATCAACAAGACTTTATTGATGATCAAATAACTTATTTGGAACGTTTTAGTGATCTTGTAGAGCTTTATTCTCATGAATATGAGCCTCGATTTATAGTTGTTTTGAGGCAGTCTATTCAGGCATTTCGAAACAGAGATATTGCTCAAGTTATTGCGTGTGAAAATCAATTTGGCGATATGCCTCAGAATTTAACGGAGTTAATGCCTGCACAGTTTAACGACTGGATGGAGGATAATGAAGATTTACGTGATCTTGTCCAAGATCCAAGACGAGCTAGAATGGCTGAATTAATAAACGGTCTGCTCTAGTTATTTACCAAAGATCCTAATATTTCTCGCTTAATGTATCCTTTATTTTCCAGATAAATTCCAGCGCCTGTCGGGGAGTGAGCTCATTCATGTCAAGATGAGTTAGTTGAGCAACAAGATCTTGTTGCTGTAAAACTTGTTGCTCAAGTTTTTTGATTATTTGATAAGGTTCTTCTTGATCGTGTGCTTGAGCTGTATGTGCAGGCACATAAGCACTCAATTTTTGAGCTGAAGGGTGGTGCACATCGCTTGTGGCTTGAAGTTCATTTAAGATGGTTTTTGCCCGGTTAATAATCGATGAAGGGAGTTGTGCAAGCTTGGCGACATCAAGGCCAAAGCTTCCAGGCGCTATTCCCGGTTCAATTTTATGCAAAAATAAAAGGGTGTCCCCTTTTTTACTGCTAGCAAGATGATAGTTTTTAATGCCATCCAGTGTCGCGGCTAATTCAGTGAGCTCGTGATAGTGCGTTGCAAAAAGACATTTGGCTTTAATGCGGGTAAAAATATGTTCAATAATTGCTTGAGCAAGCGCTATGCCATCAAAGGTGCTGGTACCACGTCCAACTTCATCAAGAATTACTAAGCTCTTATCGGTTGCTTGTGTGCAAATGACAGCTGTCTCTTCCATTTCAACCAAGAAGGTACTTTTGCCTTGTGCAACGTCGTCGCCAGAGCCAATGCGCGTAAAAATTCTATCAAGAATAGGTAAGCTTGCAGTATGCGCGGGAACAAGGCTGCCACATTGAGCCATGATGCAGATAAGGCCAACTTGACGTAAATAGGTCGACTTACCGCCCATGTTGGGGCCAGTGATCAGCAGCAGCCGGCGCTCGGGCGTCAGGCGGCAGTCGTTCGCAATGAAGCGCTCGATCGCATTCTCGACCACCGGGTGGCGCCCCTGCACGATGT
>CAYSDC010000023.1:0-4398 GCA_964429765.1 uncultured Pseudomonadota bacterium | reverse complement strand
AAGCTGTCCCCTGAAGATCGATATGAGGCTCGTCTGAAGCTGCAGAAGCTGCCGGTGGCTGCTTGCACTGCATGTACGTTGGTTGCGCTCTAGCGGGTTGCTGCCCATGCCCACACCCGCGTTCCCACCCGCGTTCCCTTCCCCACTCCTCACGGCCGCAGTTGCACCGCCGCCCATGTTTGGACCGGTGATAACCCAAAGCGATTCGTCAGTTGTAAGCGTGGTATCATTGGGGACAAACTGGTGCCCCAAGCTTGCTTCAACAACGGGGTGGCGTCCAGCTTGAATGTTGATCTGTTGTTGATCGTTAAATTTTGGAGTTACGTAGCGATTTTGATGTGCGGCTGTGGCAAAGCCAAAAAGCCCATCAAGATAGGCGATGCTTTGTGCCGCATGCCGCAAGGGAGCAAGGTAATGAGCAACTTCTAGTTTAATACGAGAAAAAATGGTTGCTTCGAGTTGTTCAATTTGTGCAGCTGCTTGCGGAATTTCAACTTCCAACGCTTTGAGTTGTTGTGAGATAAATCGTTTACGCCCCACCATCGTTTGCTGTTGCATAAAATAGCTGGGAACTTTATCCAAATTAGGGTTGGTAATTTCTATGTAATATCCGGTTTGATTGGTGTAACCAATCTTGAGGCTTGTAATGCCTGTTCGTATGCGTTCTTGTTGCTCAAGCGCCAAAATTTCTTCGTGCCCGTTGGTAGACAAGCTGCGGAGTCGATCAAGTTCTAAATCAAATCCAGGTTTAATAGTATATCCCAGGGCCATGTCATCATTGATGCTTTGTTCTAAGAGTTGCACAAGCGGTGTGAAATCAGCAATTTTTTCAGCAATGGCTTGAGCTAGCGATACGTGAGTAATCTTCCCCAGGAGCTGTTTGATTTTGGGCATGAAGGTAAGAGACACTTTTAGAGCACTATAATCGTGAAGTGTTGCACGCATCAGAGCTATGCGACCAATAATGCGTTCTATGTCGGCGATATTTGAAAGATTGTTTTCAAGTTGTCGAGTCAATTCAAGATTTATGACCAGTTCGCTGACTACTTCTTGCCGTTGAATAATACTTGTCTTTTGGACTAACGGCCGAGAAAGCCATTTTTTAATGGTGCGTGAACCCATTGCGGTCTTGGCGCAGTCAAGGACAGAAAAGAGCGTATTCTTCCGGCCGCCATCTTGCGTATTGTTGATGATTTCAAGATTTTTTTGTGTAGCGGCATCGAGAATCAAATAATCGTCCGGCTCATAGAACTGAATTGATTTGAATTGTTGAAGCGAAGCGGCTTGGTTTCTTTTTAAGTAATGGTACAGCGTGGTGAGTGATTGTTCAAGCACAGGCTGTTGCGCAATAGTGCGCACTGTTTGTGCCGGAAACTGCTGTTCAATCCACGCATGTGATTCGGTAGTTACAGGCTCTTGTTCTGATTGCAAACTATTCGTTCCAACCTGAGCCTCAATAAAACTGGTGCAATAGCCCATCTTTTTAAAATAGGTATCAAATTGTTCTATTTTTTTAACTTTTGGCAAAATGACTTCATCGGGGAAAAACCTGATTAATTCTGCTTCAACATGACGATATGAATCAACAGGAACCGTGGTTGCAAAAAGTTGGGCGGTTAAAAGCTCAGTGAATAAAATCCCCCAACGGTCGGGCATTGGATAAAATGTGAGCAGGTAGGAGGCAGATTTGTCATCAAGCAAGCCGGCATCAATTAAAGTCCCGGGAGTAAAAACACGAGTGACCGCTCGTTGTACGACGGTACCGGGCTGAGGCTTGGTAAGTTGATCGCACAGTGCAACTTTAAATCCCCCCTTGATCAGCTTAACCAAATAGTGATCAAGCGCATGTACCGGAACACCGCACAGTGGAATATCAATGCCATTATTTTTGCCCCGCTTGGTCAAGGTGATAGCAAGATATGCTGCAGCAATTTTTGCATCATCAAAAAAAAGTTCGTAAAAATCGCCTACTTGAAAGAAGAGCAGTGTATCGGGAAATTGCTGCTTGATATCGAAGTATTGCTGCATCAACGGGGTTAATTTTTCAGGAGCTGTTTTTTCCATGATTTCCATGTATTACTGGTGAAGTGCGTTACCGAAATTTTTCACAAAGTATCATGAAATAGGTTGCACGTCATTAAAAAAGATAAAAACTGCGTAGGGGTGGGTTATTTTTTTAATGAGTAAAGCTGATTTTGTGATACAGTGTTGGGTGCATGGTATTCCCAAGATATTATCGTGGTATAAAAAAGGCGGAACAATGATAATTACTATTGATGGTCCTGCTGCGAGCGGCAAGAGCTCTGTTGCAAAGGAGATTGCTCGTCGGTTGCATATTCACCATTTTTCAACAGGGCTGTTATATCGAGCAGTTGCATACATAGTCATGCATTTTATGCATCATGACCAGTTAAACAATCATGGAGCGGATATTCAAACTATTGATCTGAGCTTTGTTTCGGAAATAAAATTCGAGTTTAAAGAAGGAGCCGGAAAGGTATTTTTTAAAGGTGTTGATATCTCCGAATTTTTATCTGACGATAGCTTGAGTCAATCGGCTTCTGCGTTGAGTGCTCTTCCTGAAGTGCGAAGACGGCTGCTTGATGTGCAGCATGCTGTTGCGCAAACATATGATATTGTTGTTGATGGCCGCGATTCTGGGTCGGTTATTTTTCCGAATGCAGATTTTAAATTTTTTCTGACTGCAACCGTCGATGTTCGTGTTCAGCGCATTTTAAAAGATAGTAACCGAAGTGCAGTTCAACAGGATGAGCACAATGTTCGCAGTAAACTGATTGCACGAGACAAACTTGATAGTACTCGAGCAATTGCACCTTTGGTTGTTCCTAAAGGTGCGGTGGTAATTGATAATTCTGAACTGACCTTTGATCAGACCGTAGAGAAATTTTTAGAAATTATCATAAAAAAAGCGGGCTGATCTCATGCATCAGCCCGCTATGTAGTGCTCATATTCTTATTTTTTATAAAATCTCCGCTGCAAGTTTTGCAAGCTCAGAGCGTTCACTAATTTCTAAGAAGACAGTACCTGAGATTTTTTGAGCCTTAAATTTTTCTGCTGTAACGGTTAATCCATTGCTTGTGAAATCCAGATAAGGCGAGTCTATTTGATATGGGTCTCCTGCAAGAATTACTTTCGTTCCTTCTCCAGCTCTACTGACAATGGTTTTTACTTCGTGTGGTGTTAAATTTTGTACTTCATCAATGAATACAAATTGATACGGAATTGAACGCCCGCGCATATAAGTAATAGCTTCTAGGCTTAAAATTCCCTTTTGTTGAAGGCGCTCGACCGTGTGAGATTCCATGTGTGGCAGGCCACCATGAGAATGGTTGCTGTCATGAGTATGACGTCTATCTTTTCTGCCATCTTTATTTTTTGATTTTGAGCCCAAATTATACTGTTCTTCAGCTCCTCGCATCATCTGACTAAAAATAAATTCTAAATTATCGTGCACAGGTTGCATCCAGTAGTGGAGCTTTTCTTGAAGATCGCCCGGTAAATAACCAACATCTGCGCCCAATGCAACAACAGGTCTTGTTACCAAAAAGCGACGATAAATTTTTTCATAGGCAACTTTATAAAGTCCGGCAAGAAGCGTTAAAAAGGTTTTGCCTGTTCCAGCTGGTCCAAGGAGTGTAATGAGTTGCACAGAGTCATCCATCAGAAGATCAAGCGCCATGAGTTGTTGGACATTTTTTGCTTGAAAACTTTGCATAAGTGTGATGTTTTGCACTTCTTTAAATGTTGTGTCGCCTAAATAACGAAATAATCGGTAGTTATTTGGGTTGCTTTGGCTTTCAACTATAACAAACTGATTTGGCAAGAGTGATTCGGGTGCAACGATGGTAGAGACACGACGGGCAGTCAATGTGCGTAAGTCATTAGCGGCAATTGGGACGCGCACCCATCCGGTATAGAAATCAGAATAACTGATTGTTCCTTTTGTATAGTCTTCTGAATCTAGTCCGAGAACATCCGCTTTGACGCGGACGTTTATATCTTTGGTTATAAGTTTAACTTCATAACCTTCTTTTGAGATGTCCATGACCGTTTGAATGATGAGATTATCTTTTAGGCTATAGTTATTTTCTTGAGAGAAGGTGAGTTTGGGGGTGGGGTAGACTTTGAGAACAGCGTTGCTGTTGTGGTTGAGCTCGACTCCAATTCCAAGACATCCTCTGGTTCGGAGTTCGTCCAATTTTCTGATTGCTTCTCGAGCGTTGCGGCCAAGCTCTCCAGATTCGCGCTTGAAGGTATCAAGTTCTTCAAGAACGACATAGGGGATGCCTACCACAGCGCTTTGAAAAGCAAAAAGAGAATCGGGATCGTGAAGTAAGACGTTCGTATCAAGAATGAAGATTTTTTTCAGCTCGCTT
>CAYSDC010000022.1:18528-19873 GCA_964429765.1 uncultured Pseudomonadota bacterium | reverse complement strand
TCCATCAGATGAAAAAGAAATTGAACATTGGTAAAAATGGGGCCCATGGCGAAGCTTCAGGCCAAGCTGTTGCTTGTCAGGCTTTGAACCGCAGGTCCAATTAAACAACTCAACATCACATTGGTTGCGTAGTTTTTCAGAGTCATGATATTTACTTGAAATGTATACGATATTCTTTTCGACATCTTTGGCAACTACATACCATGGCCCTCCCGAAAGACCAATGCCCTTACGTTGTCCAATGGTGTAGAACCAAAAGCCTTCATGTTGGCTTAGCTTTTTTCCTGTTTCAAATTCAATCAAATCACCAACTCTTGTTCCTACATGATGTTTGATAAAATCGCCAAAATGAATCTTACCCAAAAAACAGATCCCTTGACTGTCTTTTCGTGCTTTTGTTGGGAGGTCAAACTGCTGAGCTAGTTCACGAACTTCAGGCTTCATAAGGTGACCAATAGGAAATAATGCACGTTGCAACTGGGTTTGATTCAAACGAGATAAAAAGTAGGTCTGATCTTTAACAGGGTCTTTTGCCTGCATGAGATGCACTAACCCGTCACGCTCTTCCAGCTGAGCGTAGTGGCCGGTGGCAACCTTCTCAAACGAAGCATCAATGGCGTTATAAAAACAGCCAAATTTAATCTGTTCATTGCACATCAAGTCTGGGCTGGGCGTTTTACCCATGCGCACTTGCTCTATAGCATAAGCAACGACTAATTCGTGATATTCTTTTTGTAATGGAATGACATGCAAGGGAACACCGAGCTTGTCGCATACCCCCTGAGCATACTCAAGGTCCTCAGTCCAAGGGCAATTACCCAAATAGGAAAGTTCATCTTCAAGCCAGATTTTGAGGTAAAATGCCTCAAGCTCATGGCCTTGATTTTTAAGAAGTGTTAGGGCGACGGAGCTATCGACTCCACCAGAAACAAGAACTGCTATCTTCATAGTTGAATTATATCGTCAGAGCTGCTGATCTGCAATGGCTCTCTTGGAATATGAAATTTCTGAATTTTAACTTTCCAACACATTTTTTCTCAAAAACTCTGCTATTGCATCTTTTGGAATCTTAGACTCTGCAATGTCAATTGCAAGTTGGTACAATTGTTGATTACCAAGATCAATCATTTGATCATTAAATTCAAGAAATGTTATTGCAGAAAAAACACCTGTCCGTTTGTTCCCATCAACAAATGGGTGATTTTTGATAATGTGATACGCATATGCAGCAGCCATAGAACATAAATCATCGCATACATAACGATTATCAAATTGTAATTGAGGTTGATGCAGGGCAGACTCTAATAAATTTTGATCTCTCAATCCATAGCTTCCACCAAAAGCT
>CAYSDC010000022.1:18099-18518 GCA_964429765.1 uncultured Pseudomonadota bacterium | reverse complement strand
CATGGCACACAGCTAATTCTTTGCAAGCTTTTTCACAGCTGGAGCGTAACGTTTAATATTCTTTTCAACAATACGATTCAACTTATTGTCCAAGGATTCTTTTTTTATTTTTTTTGTCTTAACCGGTGTAAGAATAAGAGATTCACCGTCAGTAGATATCTCAAGCTCTGCAGTCTCATCGATGCTTAAAAGTTGCAAAATAGGTTTATCGATTACCAATGCGGTGCTATTTCCGTATTTTACTAATTTCTTTTTCATAAAGATTTATCCTTTTAGAAGATCCCGACGCTCACCCTTAATATCTTTTACCATATCACAATGTATATACATTGTAAAATGTTTTATAAAAAGTTAAATTTAGCTTTTCAACGCCCGCCAATACAAAACAACCCACCACATAAGTGCAAGCAAAGCCGCTG
>CAYSDC010000022.1:17633-18062 GCA_964429765.1 uncultured Pseudomonadota bacterium | reverse complement strand
AACAAACACCGCCAGATGCGATGCAAAGCCCAAGCGAGTTGACCAAAGCGGATGCATACGACTTTTTATGCGACATTACAAGCGCATAGGCCGTTGCATTTGATGTCACCAATGAATTGCCCATAAACATGAGTGGCACAGGAAGAAAAAAGGTAAGGAGCGAAAAACCAAAAAACCAGAAGCTTAAAACAAAAAGTATTATCGCTAGGTTGAGAGCACAAACACCAATAAACATAGCCTGCAACTGATGCAAGCGGTGAGCACAGTAAATGCTCAACGACAAACCAGTCGCTTGCCCAAGCGCAGGAAGAAAGCTGAAAGTGCCATACACATCGGGACGAATGCCAAGAATGTTAATTGTCAAAAATGGGGCTTTTGCCGCAAAGACATACAAAATCGAGCACGTCATCCCAACCTGAAGCGAACATA
>CAYSDC010000022.1:11030-17623 GCA_964429765.1 uncultured Pseudomonadota bacterium | reverse complement strand
AAAATCATCGGCCAGTGGAAAACTTCACGAGCATAGCCGCGAACCATTTTTTTAACATGCAACGCATGAGGATCAAGCTCAGGTGCCGTTTCAGGTAAGCGCATGCTGAGTAAAAGCAAGATGATCCCATAAATGACTAATGCATACAATGAGCCTATCCAGCCGGTATGTTGCGTCAAAAAGCCGCCAATTGTCATTGACACTGCCGAGGCTACAGGAAACCCAAGCATGAGCGTTGCAATCTTTTTTGTTGCTTGCCCATGTGAGTACAAATCGCCAACAATGGTATAAGCAATTTTTAAGCCAACTGATGCTCCAACTGCGGTGACCAAGCGGCCAAAAACAAGCCAATTAAAGAGCTGAAAGCTACCAGCAATAACACTTATCAGCCCACCTACAATTGCTAAAATCAATCCAAAATAGAGCGTAGGCTTTCTTCCATAGCGGTTTGCAAAGGGGCCATAGGGAAGCATACCAAGCGCATACCCAGCCAAGTAAACACTGACAACAAGCTGCACATGCTCCGCAGTTATTGCAAGCGATGCTGCCATCAACGGCAGTGCTGGCGTCAAAAACATTGCTCCTGCTGCTGCAAACGATGTTAACAAAATAAGCGTGATCATCGATGGATCATGAGTAAGATGAGAAGAAGAGGTCGACATACAAGCCCTTATTGCTTTATTACTATTGTATATTTCTAGATTACTCATATTATCTCATTATAAAATAAAAGCTAAGCGCACATCAAAAAATTTGGTGTATTAGGTAATTTTTTATTCAAAAATTTTTGCTAATCAAGTACTCTTGCCGTTACGCTTTTACATTATTTTTTTACACACATTTTCTCACAAAGGATAATCTTATTATGAAATGCTTTTACTTAGTGGCTTTTCTTACCACTTTCTGCTCATTGCAAACAAAGGCGGAAGTAACCCTGGATCAAGTTGAAAAAATTATCTTTAAAATTGAAACGAATACAACCCTCAAGAAAGAAGAAAGAAAAAATACTAAAAAATTAGTAGGAAAATATCCTGATTCTTTTTCTCAATCAACAGTAAACAAACTATTAAAAATAGCTGAAAATGGAAAATTATCATCTAACCACGCAGGCTCACCAACGCAAAGGCAACAAATTGTAGAAGAGCTTAAACAATTTGTTGATGATAAAAAGCACATAGAATGCTTTGAAAAAGAAATCAAGGAAGCTGACTATCATGATCTTGAAACTATAGTAAATGAGTATCTTCTTATTTTAGAAAAAGAAATATCAAAAGCAATTCGAATAAATTTTTTTAGGCCGCTTTGTGCTGAGCTTAATGTGGGAATAAAATACGGAATACCTGAAATTATTGAAAGAATTATTGCTTTAAATCGATTACAAATAACACAAAATTCATTGAAAAATCTTGAGACGGCAGAGAGCAAGGCATACGATTGTCCTTGGTTTAATTCAAGAGCAAATTTCGAACGATGCAGAGAGCTTCTTGAAGCAAAAATATTAAAAAATATTTAAGCTCTATTAAAATGTAAAAGAAAATAGGGGCCGCAAACAAGCTGCCCCTATTTTCTTTTACACCATATTTATAATTTAGAAACTGGATTAGAAATTGTAACCTGCAAATGATCTGGCGCTCCATACTCCATAAGCAGGGTATTCATTGCATGAAACTGACTCAAAAATGCAAGATCACTAGGTATTCTTCCATTTTTATCTTCTGCCATGACATTCGCACCGCGTTTCAGTAAAATTTCGGCAATTTGCAACGCAGCTTTTCTGTCTTTTAACTTCACTGCTTCATGTAATGGAGTTGTTCTAGTCTTTTCATCTTGTTGATTAACCGTGTCATCATCGGTCATACTATCAACACATTCCAAATCTCCACTTTGCACAGCTCTAATCAACCCAATTTTCTGAGCAGCTTGCACAGACAATAGAGAACTGATTATCATGCCAATCAATAAAAAAAACTTGGTTCTATTCATTATTTTAGCTTTCTGTTCATACTAAACTCACACTAATAACAGGAATATTTGGGAGGTCCCACCATATTGGAATATGGCACCCTTTTATCGAATCATGCGATACTGCAAATTGCATTTTATCTTCAAATTTCTGGTCATAACTTGCAACAGCATTTACCCAAGTATTGAAATCCTGAGAAAATAAACATGTACCTGTTTCCAAATTAAAAGCTTCAAGCGCTCCGAACATCTCTCCGGTTTGGCCTATATCACCTTGCGCCGATGCGCAGCACATAGCATCACTCTGTCCAAATAAACAGATATTTCTAATAGGAGCTTTACACACAAATGTGTTTTCTAAGATGCCAGAGGCAACATCAAAAAGCCGCACCGCTTTGTCATAATAACTCCCAGAAACCAGCTTAACTAAACCATCATTACATTTGTAAGATCGTAGGTCTTGCACCCAACCTTGATTTCCACTTAACGTTTTTACATGCGATCCCGATTGAGCATTAAACAGCTCGATATTTATACTATTTGCAATAGGAGCAATAAGTAATTGCTCGTTATTCATCTTTAAAAGCACGAGCCCATAAACAAATGCCGATTGATCATCTAAGGGCCCTGTATAATATTGTTCCATATCAATTACATACCGCTCATCACCTGATTCAGCGTTCCAACAACGCACAGTTCTGTCTTGTGCTCCTGCAATTATATTAAATCCTGTTTCATCTTTATAAACGGCAACCGATGTAACCCAGCCTGCAAACCCTGTAAGCGTCTTAAGCTTTGCTCCTGTACTCAAATCATAAATACATACGGTTTTATCACAACTCGTTGCAACCACACGAATAGCACCTTGATCTTCATACAGACTAAAAGCCGTTATACCATAGCTATTTTTTTCATATTGATCGCCATCAAATGTTCTTACTTTATTTCCTTTGTTAATATCCCAGAGTATTATTTTCCCAGACCGATACCCGCATAAAAGCTGCAATGTATCATCATTTGAATTACGAAGGAGCGCCTGGCATTCTGAAATTCCCAGCTCATCCTGAGCATCAATGCTAAATTGATTAAAAATTGATCCATCAACATTATAAATAACAAGCGTTGTGCCAGTAGTTCTACATAATAGTTGCATAGTCTCATTATTTTCAAAATAGACTAAGCCACCGACCGTTTTATCGTCATATGCATAAAATGAAGATACTTCTGTTCCATTTGTGAAATCAACAACAAAACATTCTCCTTTAGTTTCTTGTCGAAGACGCTGAGAAATTCCCGCTACAAGATAATTTTTTTCTTCACTTGCTGCTCCATGCGCTGCCAAAAAACTCGTTGCTAAAGCAAGTAATACAAAACATTTTTTAAGCATTAAAATTCTCCTTTTTCACTTTTAAGATTGATAGGCAGAGACTTTTTGTTGCTAACTTTATTACTGGCCAACAACTTGAATATCTCCAAGATCATACATACCGATATAACTTCCAGTTGAATAGGAAGGCGATACTGCTACAAAAGTTGAATCTTGAAATTTTTGGTCAAAACTTGCAACAGCATTCATCCAAGGGTGATAGGTTTTAACAACAGAATATTGATGTGTTTTTTCTAAGTTAAAAAAACCAATCTTGCTTGACTGCAAGTTTTGAATATCTCCAAATGAAACAGCACAGTGCATACAATTATCTTGAGCAAATAAACAAATATTTCTACCTAAAATATCTGTTTCAAACGTATGCTCCAAGCTTCCAGAATCAACATCCCATAGATTAACAAAGCCGTTACAAACAGAGACAAGTTTAATAGTGTTGTCGTTATGTCTGTACACTCGAATATCAGTGCTGGGTGAGAATTGTCCTTTTAGTGCTTTAATGTAATGTCCGGTTTGAGCATCAAATAAAACATTATCATTGTTAATCGCAATCGGAGCAATTGCAATTCGATTATTGCTCATTTTGAAAAGATTTAAGCCATACACAAAACCTGCTTGATTCCTTGGATCGTTTGGTTCAAAGTGAGGCCCAGTGTAATAAGATCGATTATCAATAATATATCGCGGGTCTTGATCTTCACGATCGTCACAATTCCAACATCGAATGGTTCCATCGTTGGATCCTGCAACAATGTTAAATCCTGTTGCATCTTTGAAGACAGCAACCGATGTAACCCAATTTTTAAATCCAGTAAATGTCTTAAGTTTTCCGCCAGTTTGAAAGTTATAGATGCACACTGAACCATCGCAACTAGCTGCAGCAACTTTTATTACGCCATTGTGAGAAAATAAACTCAACGCTGTTATTCCATAACTGTTTTCTCGAAATTGATTGCCTTCAAATAATCTTTTTTCTCCCGTATTAACGTTCCACAATACAATTTTGCCACATCGATATCCTACTAAAATATGCAAAGACCCATCAATATCTCGCGCAAGAGCTATAGAACTTGGTAATAACAAAGCAGAATCAAATTCTGAAGCGAATTCTGAAGCGAATTCTGCTTGCACATCCTCTGATTGCAATTCAAATTTTCTAAAAAAAGATCCATCGAATTTTTGTATCACAACTGCATTATTGCAAAGCCTAGTTAAAATCTGCATTTCACCGTTGTTTTCAAAATAAGCAGCCGAATACACAGTTGATCTCTGGTAGGAGCCAAAGCTTTCAACCAAGACTGGATTTTTAATTCCAGAATCATAATTATAAATGGAAACCATCCCTGGATTATCGGGGCATTTTTTCCCATAGACTTTGCTCTCATAGCAACCAAAAACAATATATCTCTTTTTTTCTTCTAAACCAGCTCGCGCCACAAAAAATGTTGCTAGAATAAAAAACAACGCATAATTTTTAATCATGGAAATTCTCTCTGTTTTTTTAAAATCTGAAGACTTTTTATTGCTCGCTTGAGCTCACATCAATCACTTGAATATTTGCTAGATTATCCATGCCAATGTAACTTCCAATTGGAATATTTGGTGATATTGCCACGTAAGACTTTGGCTCAAAGCTCTGATCACAGCTAGCGACAGCTTGCATCCAAGCACCAATAGAGTCTCCAACTGAATTTGTCTTATTTGTTAAGTCGATAAATCCAAGAGCTCCAGTTTCTGCTCCTTGCAAACTTCCAAGCGCTGCAGCACAACACATATGACCGTTATTGTCGGTAAATAAACAAAGGTTTCTAACCGCTAGCTCTGCCTGATCAAATAAATGCTCCTGCTCACCAGATTCAAAGTCCCACAGTCTGACTGTTGCATCATAGCTTGCAGAAACTAATTTAGTTCTATTACTTTCTTTATCTTGATAGACACGAAGGTCTGTCACGTAATTCGTATGCCCAACAAGACTCTTAACCCAAGCTCCTGTTTGAGCGTCATAAATCACAACATCAAGATTGTTTGCAATCGCTGCTAAGAAAATTTTCGAACCAGTTTTGAAAAGAACAAACCCTTCAACTTGCCCCCTTTGAGGAAGAACCTGAGCTCCTTCACTATAATGATCAAGCGTTTTGATGATATATTTTTGCTGACCACTTTCAATATTCCAGCATTGAATTGTTCTATCTTCCGCGCCTGCAACAACATTAAACCCTGTATCATCTTTAAAAACAGCTACTGATGTCACCCAATTTTTAAATCCAGTAAATGTCTTAAGTTTTTCGCCAGTTTTAAAGTTATAGATGCACACTGAGCGATCGCAACTTGCAGCAGCAACATACACGACACCGTTATCTGCAAATAAACTGAATGCTGTTATGCCATAACTTTTTTCTTCAGAAGACTGGTTACCGTCAAAGCATCTATAATCTCCCGTGTTCACGTCCCACACAGCAATTTTACCACATCGATAGCCAACCAAAATGTGCAAACTATCATCGTCACTACGTAGAATATTTACAGCAGTTGGAAATAACGAAGCAATCTTGGCAAATGGAGCAACATCAGCAACAGCTAGAAAAAGAGTCCCTGAAACAATCTCATAAAGAGGCAACCGAAACGTTTTAAAAATGGAACCATCAAGATTATAAATAACTATCGCTTCATTCCAAAGCCTGGCCAAAATTCTCATGGCTCCAGCATACTCAAAGTAAGCCAACCCTCCACAGGTATTTTCATTAAGTGTTTTAAATTGGTTGATGAGTTTTTGATTATTGATATCCAAAACAAAAATAGTGCCTGGATGATAAAATTGAGATTCACTCTCATCTTTGTACTGATAACACCCAGAAACAATGTAATTCTTTTCTTTTTCTAAATGTGCATGAACGATGCAAAATGTTGCTACAAGAATAAGCAACGACACATACCTTTTAATCATGAAAACTCTCCTTTTTCATTTTTAAAATTGATAATTCTTTTGGATTGATTATTTCTGGCTTGAACTCACATCAATAACCTGAATATTTGCAAGGTCATACATGCCAATGTAACTTAAAATTTGCATATTAGGTGATATTACAATATGGCTCTTTGGTTCATAGTTTTGATCAAAACTTGCAACAGATTGCATCCATTTTGAAATAGGCTCGGAATAATCAATTTTGTCACTTTTTACATCAATAAATGCGGTACCCCCCACTCCTTTACCTTCAACATCTGCTAGAGCAGCAGCATAGCATAT
>CAYSDC010000022.1:0-11020 GCA_964429765.1 uncultured Pseudomonadota bacterium | reverse complement strand
TTCCAGAGCCTCACGGTGGAATCCATACTTGAAGAAATTAAGTAAGTGTCTGAATGTTCTTGATATACACGAAGATCAAAAATCCATGATGTATGACCGCTCAAACTTTTATTCCACACTCCTGTTTGAGCGTTATAAATAACAACGTCATTATTATTTTCAATAGAGGCAATAAAAATACCATACTTATTTTTAAAAAGAACAAATCCCTGAACTTGCGCAATCATATTTTGTTGAAGTCGTTTTCCTTTAAAATGATCCATCGCATTAATAGTATACTTCAGCTCTTCAGTCTTAATATCCCAGCATCGAATTGTTTTATCGTAAGAACCGGCAACAACGTTAAAACCTTCATTATCCTTAAAAACAGCAACTGATGAAACCCAATCGTTAGACCCTGAAAATGTTTTGAGCTTTGTACCTGTCTTAAAATCAAAGATACAAACGGTCCCATCACAACTTGATGCAGCAAGACAGATAACATCTTTCTTGTTTGCATCTTGATCAACATATAAACTGAAAGCTGTTATACCATAACCAGGGCTTGCATATTGCGGCCCTTCAAACTCTCGTACAATCAACCCTGTTTGAATATCCCACAGTGCAATTTTACCACATCTGTACCCAACTAATAGGGCCAACGAGCCATCTTGGTTGCGCAAAAGAGCTAATGTATTTGGATACGTACCAAAAGAATTTATTGATGTTTGATATTCTGAATTTTCTGCAACTGAAAAAGTTTGGGCAATTGTTCCATCTAAATTGTAAATAACTATTGTTGGATCATCCAAGCGAGCTAAAATTTGCATGGTTCCATTATTTTCAAAATAAAGAAGTCCCCATACATTTCTTTGATTGTACGAATCAAACTGATGAACAAGATTATTATTCATCGGATCAAATACAAAAATACTTCCCGGGCTAAAAGAGCCAGAAACAATGTATTTTTTCTCCTGTTCCAAATCTGGGCGAGCAGCAAATGATGTTGTTGCAAGAATAAATAACAATAGATACTTTTTAATCATGAAAACTCTCCTTTTTCATTTTTAAAATTCATTACTACTTTAAAAGCTTTATTACTCTCTCCTGTTCTCCTTTTTTAAAACCCTAAATAAATAACCCCGCAATTGATGCGTTCAGCAAATTTGCCAGTGTGCCACCAAGCAATGCCATCAAGCCGAGACGCGTCAACAATTCACGCTTTTCTGGGCAGATAGCACCGATGCCACCAATCTGAATTCCGATGCATGAAAAATTTGAAAAACCTGCAAGTGCATAAGTCAAAATTGCAATTGAGCGCGGTGTCAGATTTGATGCGATAAAATGTGAGTAAGCAACAAACTCATTAATCACCAGCTTTTCACCTAAGAGCACACCAGCAGCTTGGCAATCAATGCCTGGAATGCCGATCAAATAGGCAACGCCGTAAAACAATTTTCCAAATACTGCACTGAGTGTAAAACCGGTACAACATTCAAGCAGCGCGCTGGCCATAGCCATCAAGCTGATAAATGCAATCAACATTGCTGCAACATTGACGGCTAAACGCAATCCATCACTGGTTCCTGATGACAACGCATCAAGCACATTTTTAGTGTCTGGCTTCATATTAATATTGCTACCACCAAGCGTAACCGGTGTATCACCTTCGGGTATTAAGAGTATTGCGAACAAAATTGCGCCAGGAATAGCCATGATGCTTGCTGAAAGCAAATGTACAATAGGCACACCCATCAATCCATAAACCGCCAAAATTGAACCGCTCAAATGCGCCATGCCACTCACCATAACCGTCAACATTTCAGAATCGGTCATGCGAGCTAGATAATTTTTAATCAACAATGGAGCTTCGGTTTGCCCAAGCATGCTATTTGCTGCAACCGAAAGAGTCTCTGCGCCAGATGTTCCAAGCAGTGGACGGATAACAAATGCTAACCCTTTAACAAATAATTGAACAACACCAATATGGTACATGAACGCCATAAGTGCACCAAAAAAGATGATGATAGGCACCACTTTTATAGCAAACACAAAACCCCATGGACCTTCAATGTTTGCTAAGTTACCAAATACAAAAGCACAACCTTGGTCTGCAAAGCGGTAGAGCGATTCAAAGCCATGAGCAATGCCCATAAACATCGATGCACCAATAGATGTCTTGAGAATAAAAAATGCGATACCAAATTGCATCGCAAGCGCGGTAAAAATTTGGCGCAAGCGAATCTTGCTACGGTTACGTGAAAATAAACATGCAATCCCAAGAATTGCAACGATGCCTACTAAGCTCATGTATCGATTGTCAGCCATTAGATAATGAACAATATTGACCATAAAAAAACCTCATGATAGAACTAAAACCAGCATTAAAATACTGGCACAAGAATACACAAGCTATAAAAAACGTCAGTAAAATTTTAAAAAAGGGGAGATTTTATGAGAAGCAAAATACTTTTTGTTTTTTCCATTATTGCACTCAGTTTTGGATTGCTGCATGCGATGCATGAAGAGCTTAACTCCGAACAAAGCCCCTGCCCTTGGAATGCAAAAGAATATGAGCAGCTTTCTGAGTTAACCTTTGAATCAGGAATAGCTCTACTTGGGGAGCTCATGAACTACACAAACTGCATCGAAAATGCCAAGGGGACTATTCTTGAAATTGGTTGTGGGGTTGGCAGACTTGCTGTACACATGGCTGGGCAAGTATTCCCCTTTGGTCATGTTGTAGCAGTTGATAACAATGAAAGCATGCTGAACGAAGCAAAAAGAAACAAAAAATCTAACAAAGTAAAAAACATTACTCTTATTAATAAAAATGCTTGCGATCTTAAATACAACCAACAATTTGACCTTGCCATTGCCGTTCATTCAATTCAGTGGACACAGTCATTGGAAGACATCATAGCAATTATGAAGGTGGTAACTAAAAGCTTAAAACCAACTGGGCTATTTGGAGCCATTTTTTCTATTAAACATACAAACGAACATCCTATTCACGCAGAGCAAGCACTTCAAGAAATAATAGAAAGTCCGCAATGGGCACACTACTATGAAGGAGAAGAGGGAAAAAAATATTTCCGAAATAACCTTGACCTAGATGACTATAATCAAGCACTTGAACAAGCAGGACTTATAGGTAAAGCAAAAATTTTAAAACGAAACAATCGATACGTTTTAAAAGAAAAGTTAATTAAAGGACTGAGAGGTCTCCCTTTTACTAAGGCTATTCCGCAAGATCAAATCGATGATTTTTTTAAAGATTTATTGAGTAAATTTGATGAATTTGGTTTAAAGAATGAGGCCGGCAAGTATCAAATTGGATGGGATATAGGGATAATCATTGCACATAAGCAACAAACGTCATAACTATTTTAATACCAAAAAGGAGAAACCTGTAATGAAAAAATCGATATTTTTTTCATATGTTATCGTATCATTTTTTACAACACCACTATTGAGCATGCAACCCGATGCCAGAGCTTTTGGCTGGAGTGGAACGCAATACGATAAAGCCTCTGAAGGGCAATTTCAAGCGGGGCTTATGTTATGCGATCGACATCTTAACGTAAACAGTCCAGTAAGAATACTTGAATTGGGAACAGGAACAGGAAGGCTGGCAGCGCGGCTTGCACAAACGCTCCCTCAAGGTAGCACCGTAGTTGGAGTTGACAACAACCAAAGCATGATCGATGAAGCTTTACGCAAACAAACAATAGAGCCTTTAGCAAATCTTGAATTTCAACTCAAAGATGCGCGCGCTCTTGATTTTAACGAAGAGTTTGATGCAGCAGTATCAGTCTTTTGCCTACACTGGATTCCAAGTGAGGAAGAAATGATGGATACCATGAAAGGTATTACTCAAAGCCTCAAGCCTGGTGGGAAGTTTGTTGCAATCGCCAACATTCAAGACCATGAAGAACACCCAGTTGAACTTCATAAAGCGGCTCGTGTCGTCATGAATTCTGATAAATGGCGTCAATACTACGAAGGTAGAATGGTTCTTGGTAATGATATTCCACTTTCAAAGTATCAAGAAATTATAGCCGGTGCTGGACTCAAAGGAAAAGCTTTTATCTTTAATCCACCAGCAAGAACCATCTCAGCTGAAGAACGTAATGCAGCACTTTTGGTGATCCCATTTGGACAGGTAATCCCACAAGAGCGCCAAGAAGAATTTCTTGAAGAAATGTCCGTAGTTTTTGAAAATCTTGGATTAAAAAATCCAGATGGTACGTATCAACAAACCATTCCATGTATTGTGATTGTAGCTGAAAAAGATAATTCTTAAGCCTCTACTTTTGCACAAAAATTGCACATAATTTTCAATGTTTTACGCCAGTACTTGAATGCTGGCGTAAAACACATCAACGATAGTAGGGATAAGATACAAAACTTTTGCGATAGGTATGATTTCCCTGCGTTATCATAAAATTTTTTACTGAGAGCAATTTATGAAGCTATTGGTCCTTTTGATTTTCATGTTTGTTTCAATAACACAGTGCACTCCTATGGAGCTTACTCTTATTGATCCAGGCGACTTAACCGAATATAAAGAAGATAATGAAGATACAAAACTATCATTTTATAATCTACACTCAGAAAATTCAAAAGCTCTGCTCAAAAAACTTTTTGCACACATTATAGAGCAGTGTAAGTCTATAGCGATCGTCAGGTCGGGTGATGAATACATTACAACGGCCTTTTATTGCTTTGATGCAGAAGAGAGCTCAACAATGCTTCTTATGTATACTTATAATCAAGAAAAAAATGATGCCGAAATTATATTGGCATTAAAAAAAATTTTAGAGCACATACAAGCTAAATATGGAAAAATAAACATTACCTGCATAATCTTAAAAAGAACAACTATAAATTATACTCATTTAATTAAAAGCCTTGGCTTTGAATATGAATCTGAAGATACTGAAGGTGAGTATGGAGGCTGGGAACAATATACCTTGCGTTATAATAATTCTGTAATTAATAATCAAACAGAGCCTCATAATTAAGACTTATATCTCAACAACTTCAGACAAATTCTTCATGCTTACTATTTTTTGTTTAATTACGCTGTAATTTTTCTATATTAAAAATTTAAATTATTACTCAGTTCCAAAAAATTATTACCCTTGCCTGAAAAAATAGAACCAGTACTCTTTGTTATAAGGCTGTAGCATGACTGCCCATAATTTCTACTAAATGGAACATTCAAACAAGAGATAAACTGCAGAGTCATTATAGCTAGAAAACGGTAATAGCATTTAATATTAATGATTTTTTAATTATATATTTTTACAGAAGTCATCGATGAAACAAAAAATATTTTCCATTCTTATGATTACATCTCTTGCAGTACTCTCTTTTTGTGGCACAAGTACAGGAGAAAGAATTAGCACTATCGATAATTTTAACAGTAAGCAATTTCAAACATCCCTTTATTATTTAGATAAAATTAACCTTACTCAAAATAAAAACGTGCTTAATATTGGCTATGGACAAGAAGATTTAAATGCTTATATTGCTCGAAATTATGTTTCAAAAGGGTTCATTATTGGCATTGATCCTGATGAAAAAAAAATAAAAAGGGCTACTCAAGATTATTCAGGCATAGAAAATCTTCACATGATCCACATGGATGCATTGTGCTTTGATTTTAATAAAGAATTAGACATGATCATTTGTCCTTTTTCTGAAGAATGGACTCATGATATCAACACTATCGCAATGATTATTACCAACGTAACTCAGAGTCTAAAAACCAAAGGAGAATTTTACCTTTGGCTAGATGACAGCAATGACAACTGCTCTCTCATTGTTGCAGCACTGATCGATTCAAACAATTATTCCCAAGTAACCTATAAACAAAACTCAAAGAAAAAAACGTATGCTATCAAAGCAACTAAAAAATAATTCTTTTACCTTGTATTAACAGGAACTTGAAAAATGATCTCAAAAAATTGTTTCTTTAAACTTTTACTCCACTTCTTAGCAATTAATTTTTGCTTAACTAATCTTAATCCTCTTACGTTAAATCAATCTATTCAAGTTACAGAACACCTCTGGATTCCTCTTGCTGACGGAACAAAACTTGCTGCACGCATGTGGGCTCCAGTCGATGCTCAAAGTCAACCTATTCCTGCAATTCTTGAATATATTCCCTATGGAAAACGCTATGGGACACGCTGTCGTGATGAGTCAAAATATAACTGGCTTGCAAGAAAAGGATATGCCTGCATTCGTGTTGACCTTCGAGGTTCGGGCGAATCAAGCGGCTTGCTTAAAGACGAATATCTCCCGATCGAGCAAGATGATGCACTTGAAGTAATCAACTGGATTGCACAACAACCATGGTGCTCAGGATCTGTAGGCATGATCGGCAAATCATGGGGAGGTTTTAATGCGCTGCAAGTGACTGCTCGTCGACCACCCGCTTTGAAAGCAATCATCTCGGTCTGCTCTACTGATGATCGTTATGCTGATGATATCCATTATATGGGCGGTTGCTTGCTTAACGATAATTTGTGGTGGGGAGCAATTATGCTTGCTTATCAAGCACGCCCTGCAGATAAAAATTTAATAGGAGATGAATGGTACAAACAATGGATCAATCGCATTGAAGAAATGCCTTTTTGGCCGGCACTTTGGCTAGAACATCAACGGAGAGATGCTTATTGGAAGCAGGGATCTATTTGTGAAAACTGGAATGATGTCACATGCCCAGTCTTTGTGATTGGAGGTTGGAACGACGCCTACAGCAATACAATCCCCCGTATGCTTGAACATTTAAAAGTTCCTCGTCTTGGGCTCATAGGCCCATGGGCTCATCTGTATCCCGATGATGGAGTCCCCGGCCCTGCAATCGATTTTCTTAATGAATCGTGTCGATGGTGGGATTATTGGCTTAAAGGAATTGATAACGGAATTATGAAAGAGCCAATGCTCCGAGCCTACATCGAAGAATGGTCACCGCCATCTGGATGGCGCAACCCCACACCTGGTCGCTGGGTAAGTGAAGATGTGTGGCCATCACAAAATATCAAAAAGCGCACTTTCTATTTTTCTGATTACGGTTTAAATTTGCAACCTCAAACTGATGGCATAGAAATTTCAATTAAATCACCTCAATGGACGGGATCAGATACAGGAGAATGGATGGGTGTTGGTGTTGCTGGTGATATGCCTCTAGACCAACGACACGATGATGGCTGCTCGCTGACCTTTGACACAGCACCACTGACTGATCGCTTAGAAGTTCTTGGAGCACCAGAATTAATCCTTACTATTGCATCTGATACACCACTTGCTCAAATCTGTGCACGACTTTGCGATGTTGCACCTGATGGATCATCACGCCGCATATCATATCAAGTTCTTAATCTTACCCATCGCGATAGTCATGAAAATCCTGAGTTCCTTGAGCCAGGCCGTTTTTATACAATTACCATAAAGCTCAATGATTGCGGCTATGCTTTTGAACCGAAGCATCGTTTAAGAATAGCACTCAGCACAGCATACTGGCCACTGATATGGCCATCACCTGAAGCAGCAACACTTACGCTGCGCACACAAGAAACCACGCTTACACTACCAGTCCGTCACCCACGACCAGAAGACGCATTAGTTCACTTTGAAAAACCAACATCAACCTATATTCCAGCGGTTACAAAAATTGCTCAGGGCACGATGGAACGCTCTGTAAAATTTGATCTTTTAACCGGTAAAGCAACCTATGTAACGCATGGTCAAGGAGGAATGTTTGGTGAAGATGTAGTCAGACTCGACGATGTTGGCATAGCACTTTCACATAGCCTCAAGCGAGAGCTTTCTATTGATAAAGATGACCCATTATCAGCAAGTTATCTCCTGACACAAACGTATCAGATGATTCAAGCAAAGAGCACTATCACAATTACATCAAATATTAAAATGAGTTCAAGTAAAACGGATTTTTACTTGACTGGAAGTTTAGATATTTTTGAAAACGAAACTCAATGTGCAAGCAGAAGCTTTAACAGAGTCATTCCAAGAGATTTTATGTAATAATAGTGTGGTGAGCAAGGCTTACATCTAATCTTTGCTCACCATTAAAAATAAATGATGTCTATTTATTTCCAATCTGACCGATAAACAGGGAACCACGTGATCGTCGTTGCTGAATATCCCACTCAAAGAGTGGTTCAATAAGATCTTCAAGATCACCCTGCATGACCAAATCAAGTTTTTT
Organism: uncultured Pseudomonadota bacterium; assembly: GCA_964429765.1. Classification (GTDB taxonomy): domain Bacteria; phylum Babelota; class Babeliae; order Babelales; family RVW-14; genus JAFEAY01. The sequence goes on along the minus strand of CAYSDC010000022.1, from coordinate 2,799 downwards.
AAGCGTCACTTCGGTACGATGATCTGAAACTCGATTTTGAGGGAAATTATAGGTTCTGATTTTTTCTGCTCGATCTCCAGTGCCCACCTGTTGCTTACGCGCGGCGCTCTCTTGTGCTTCATGCTTTGCACGCTCAGCTTCATAAATACGGGCCTGCAAAACCTTCATAGCCTTGGCTTTATTTTTTGTCTGTGAGCGCTCATCTTGACAGGTCACAACAACACCAGTTGGAATGTGAGTGATACGAATTGCAGAATCGGTAGTATTTACGTGCTGCCCACCAGCACCGCTTGAACGATAAGTATCAATACGTAAATCACTTGGATTAATCTGAACATCAACGTCATCAACTTCGGGCATCACCGCAACGGTAACTGTTGAGGTATGAACTCTGCCAGCCGTTTCAGTTTTTGGTACACGCTGAACGCGATGCACACCAGATTCAAATTTTAAATCCTTAAAAGCTCTCTTGCCCTTGATATGCATAACCAATTCTTTGAAGCCACCAAGGTCAGTTGTACTACAATCAACAACCGAAGTTTCCCAATTTTTTGCCAATGCATAGTTTTGATACATTCGATACAAATCGGCCGCAAAAAGAGCCGCTTCTTGTCCACCAGCTCCGGCGCGAATTTCAATAAAAACGGAACGCTCATCACGCTCGTCTGCTGGATATAAAAGCTCTTCAAGATCTCGGTTGAGCTGTTTAATTTTCAACTCAAGTTGTGCGTTTTCTTCTTCATAAAGCTGTCGCATTTCGCCCGATTCTTGTTCAAGCTGCTTCTTATTACTGTCAAACTCATTTTGAGCAGCAACAATTTGCTTATGTGCATCAAGAACATGTCCATACTGTGACGCCTGCTTTTGAAATATGGCTCGCTGCCGTTGCTCCAATCCAGGGTCTACAAGCTTTGCAATGAGCTCATCATATTCTTTTTGAAGAAGTATCCAATCCAACATAAGTCTTGTACTCGGTGATTTTAATGAAAAGAAACAGGCGTTTACCCATACGATGGGACTTCCAGATCCTCTAAAGATAAACCAATCTAAATAGCTAAGGCAACAGCGTTATTACGCTATTGCCTTATAACTTATAACACAAGATAAACAGTGTTCCTGTTTATTTCTTGGTAAAGCGCTTTTGAAATTTCTCAATACGACCAGCAGTATCAATGAACTTCTGCTGCCCTGTAAAATAGGGATGGCATTGAGAACAGATATCAACTGAAATTTTTTCTTCGGTCGATATTGAATCAAAACTGCTGCCGCATACGCAGCGAACACTGATCTCATTTATTTGTGGATGAATTTCGTTCTTCATGCCGCTTAACCTCTACTTGATACCTTTTTGCTTCTGCTTCTCTTTCAACTCATCAATAAAGAGATTCGGTCGAGCTTGAACCCCCCGTTCCTGGGCAAGATAGCACGAAGCAAAGTCTGACCATAAAATAATATTAAAAAGTTGCTCTTCAAAAGTATCGCCCAAAATAGGCGATTTGTAAAGGACAACCCCCTTTTCATAGAGTAATTCGCTTGCAGCGTCCAGTGCAATATCAAGGTGAGCCGGTAGAAAACTGGTCTCACACAGCATTACCAGAGGCTTTTGGTTAAATTTGGTAAATCCGACAATAAGGTTATGGCATACTTCAGGGAAAGAACCAAAAACCGCTGCTACTTTACTATTTTCATTAAATTGGGTCTGTGCTCTGTAAGCAACAGCGTCGGTGTACCCTTCGATACCCCAAATATGGAAGCTATCATACCCCTTAGCCTTATTAATAAAGTCCTCAAAAAAGGACTCATTTGAAAACTTTGATAGATAAATACCTGCATGTTTATAAAATGCATCAAAGATTTCCTTGCCTGGCAAAAGATTCATCGCTTCAAAAAGGCAACATAAAAATCCTAAAATTATTCCTAAGGCTGAACGAGGAGTTGATGACTCTGGAATAAGAGTATAAGGAATATTGCGCAGCTGAGCAACTTCAGCAGCTCTACCACCATGGGCCAAAACAAACATGGGTATATGTCGATCTGAAAGCTGCTTAAGAACATCTAGCGTTTCCCACGTATTACCGGAGTACGAAATGACGATGGCCAGTGTTTGTGAGTCAACGTAACTCGGCATTGTTGGACCGGCAACGACATGCACAGGAATTTCTGAGCGCTGCTCAAAAAATGTTTTAAATATTCGACCTGCGATTCCAGATCCACCCATGCCAACAAAAACAAGTCTCTTTGGATTCTTTGGTAGAACATTTTCGTAATGCTCATGAAAATCAGAAGCAAGTTCATACCCATCGGTTAATTTTTTTGTCCAAAGCATTAATTCGTTAATCATACAAAACACCTTTTATTCTTTATGCGCAGAAAAATCAGTTGCAATATTCATTTTCAGACCGAAGTTATATTCCGGGTTAACGACCATGTGCAAATAGCTGCGATCGTATTGAACAAATTGAGTAATACCGACCTTTTTCAAAAATTCATGTATGAGTTGAGTTCCCGTTACAACATCTTGCTCATCAGATTTCAGCTCAATTTCGATAAATGAGCCAATACCTGACAAGGTATCCAATGCTATTTCAAAATCACCTGAAAGGTAAATTTTTCGTTCTTTTTTTAACTCATATACATCGGTAAAACCAAGCGTTTTAAAAAAATTGGTTAGGCTTACCTTGGTCAATTGTTGTACGTTATTAAACTTCTCTTGAAAGTTTTCATAACCTTTTCCTTCAAGCCAAAGCTTCAAATTCTCATGCATGCCTTCTTGACTTAAATCGATCTCATATTCATCTC
>CAYSDC010000021.1:14552-20744 GCA_964429765.1 uncultured Pseudomonadota bacterium | reverse complement strand
TCAACACTCATATCCTTGTGGCAAGAGTCACTCATGCTTGTGCGCTGGAATACATCAAAACTCCTGCTCCTAGCATCGCTGAATACTTTTATTCGTGCAATAAGCCTAATGATGCGGTATTTTTGGTGGTTAATTGTTGCAATTATGGCTTTAAATATAGGAGCTCTTTATAAAGAAGCCGGCCTTTTTCATGAAGTTGCTCTCTATTCATCAATAGTGTTGATGAATTTGTATCTTTTTTATTTCTTATTAGCCGTCCGACCTTCTGTAGAAAATAAAGATTTTTGCTATTTTTTTAGATATTTCTCAGGACTTATTATTTTTATGCTTTCAGGATTACCGTATCTATTGAATGGCAATCAAAACCTAGCTGTCTGGTTGCTTTGTTCTTTAATAGGCCACTTTTTATTCATTTGCATGAACTACAGCACCTTTTTTTTCCTGGATTCAGACCTTTCACTGAAATCCTTACTACCAAGCATCAAACGAGGAATCACGCTTGTATGGTCTTTTTTACCTGGAATTGTCATTTTTAATCTCATTATTTTCTTTATTTCGATAATCTTATCATTCATGATTGGATTAGTGGGAACGCTCGTCGTCTACACTTTGAATGTCAACGTCGGCGTGCTTGGGCTTGTTGCAGCCTTAACAACCTCAGGGCTCCATGCAGCGCTGACCTCAGTCCTCTATACTAAAATTAAACATGGCCATTTTTCACTCTTTTTTGAATAGGGAATTTAATGCGCATATTGCTTCATCATTGGATTCGATCATTATATTTTTTCACACCAGGGTCACTTAAAACTATGCTCCTCAGCTCCGCTTGGATTTATGGCACGGCAATGTGGCTGCTTATAAAACACTTTTATTGGATATTACTTGCAGAATGCATACTCTTTACATCTGTTGCCGGTTCCCTTGCAAAGCTTGCACCATCTGCTGAAAATACTGTTACCCTGCCTCCAGGGCTCATTATAGCTTCATTTATTTTAAGCATCATCGGGCTTGTTACCCACAGCGCACTGTTACTCTTTATTCGTAAAGAAGAGCCTTTTTCACCCGCTATTCCGTATTTTAAATATTACTTTTTCCGCTATCTCCAATTCTCACTCTTTATTTTTGGACTCACCTTATTTGGACTTTGTATTCTTTTGAGCATGGGGATAACGAAGCTTCCTTCGTTTCCTGCGCCAATTACACTCACCATACGGGCTCTTGAATTATTAACCGTATTCTGTTGGCTTGATTCTCATTTTTCACTTAAAGACACATTTGTTTCACTTGAAAAAGCGGTAAACGTATTCGTTTACAATCTCCCTATTTTTGCAGTACTTCTCTTGTTTTTATGGAGTATTGAGCATGCTATTAATTGGGTTATTTTTGGATCGAATCCCGATGGATCTCTCTCATCAATAACGCTTTCTCAACGGATTGAAATAACTAATTTAACGAAAACAGGTTTATCGACCATCGCTATGGTTTCTTTCAAATATTTACGATTCATTTTTGAATATTTATGGATTAGTATAATTTTTTGTGTTTATCGTCAACGCCGTAGCATTACCTATACGCGCAGTTTTTTTGAGCAAGAACCGAACAATGAGTAAAAAAATGCTTCGAAAGAATATTTTTGTCTTTTCTCTCAACCTTATACGTAGCATAATAATGTATATAAGCTGGATAATTTTTCAGCCATTGTTCATGCTGCTTGCCTACCCGCTGACTTTTTTGCCAACCAGCATTCGATACGATAATCGAGTCTATTTTTTTATTACCGGTTGGATGGCTCGTTTTTTTATCTGGCCAACTTTTCTTAAGTTTCATTTCACAGGGCTTGAAAACCTACCAAGCTATCCTGCTCAGCCCGCAATCATTATTGCAAACCACACGTCAGCTATCGATATCGCCATTATTGATATGCTGCTAAACACCTATCCTCACGTCTGGATGGTTAAAGAGTCATACGGCAAGATGCCAATTTTTGGTCGCCTTGTCAGAGCAATGCATATTATTGTTCATCGTGAAAGTCCACGCAAAGCAGTTCAAGCACTCATCAACGCAATTACACGCGTACAGGGTCATACACGACATCTTGTTATTTTTCCCGAAGGGACTCGTCAAGCAAGCGGTAAGCTTAGTGAATTTAAAGAAGGCTTTGCCATCACTGCAGAAAAATTACGTCGTCCTATTATTCCTATTGCTCTTGCAGGATTACACGAGGCATTTCCTAAAGGGAGAATCGTTTGTCACAGTTTTAAGCATCAGATTTCAGTCCATATTGGAAAACCATTTTTCATGGATGAAGGTGAATCTCGCCAAGAATTTATCAATCGTATTCATGCATGGTATGAACAAACACTTGATAAATCAGGCTTGTCAGAGTAAATTTTAATAGACTTCTTCCAAAACTTAGAAGTTACTGCTTGTTGATTAAACATTCGGTATCAGAATGTTACGCGATAAGTTTATGTACCAAAAGTATCTGTTGCCTTTTTGAAAGAGGTTTAGTACAAAAAATACGTTTAATGTTTTTTGCACGTTTTATCAACCATGATGTTTTTGTTGAGTTGATGGGGAAATAATGTTACTGCGTTGTGCCTATTTTGAACTTTTATACGTACTTATTCCTGCATTTATAGCACTTGTACTCTATCGCTGGTTTTTATACCGTTCACCGGTTTATCGCTATCCTTTAACAAACAAAATTGTAGATGAAAAGCTTTCGACTGTCGCTTATCATAAGCACATTTTATTTGGATTACGTGCCTCCGCCCTACTTGGTCTTATTTTTTTAATAACACGGCCACAATGGGTTGATGAGCGCTCAAAAATAAATGTTGACGGTATTGATATAATACTTGCTATCGACGTTTCTGAAAGCATGGTTTTTTTTGATGATCTGCGCGATCGCCAACCTCGCATTGAGGTAGCAAAGCAAGAGGCAATTCGATTTATCGAAAAAAGAAGCAACGACCCAATTGGTGTTGTTATCTTTGGAAAAGAGGCTCTCTCATGCTGCCCACTCACTCTTGATAAAAATATTTTGAAAGAAATTGTCGGAGGATTGCAATTACGCATGATCGACTCTTCTGAAACATGGCTTGGTACAGGTCTTGCAACTGCTGTTAACCGTCTTAAAAACTCCAAGGCTCAAAGCAAGATAGTAATTTTACTTACCGATGGAATTCCAACACAGCATGAAAAAATTGACGTGCAGACGGCCATGGAGCTGGCAAAACAATTTGGCATAAAAGTCTATACCATCGGAATTGGTAATGAGCAAGGTGGATTTTTTACTCATCCAATGCTCGGAGGTGCATTGCAACAAATGTCCTCTCCTATAAATGTGGAACTTCTCAAAAACATCGCCGCAGCAACAGGTGGCAAGTTTTTTCGAGCACATAATGCACAAGAGATGCGCGATGTGTATAGCACAATCGATCGTCTTGAAAAAACTGAATATGAAACAAATCTTTTCCATCACTATTACGAAGCATTTATTACCTTTATCTGGTTTGTGTTAGCACTCATTGGAATTGAATTGATGCTTAAACTTTTATTGTGGCGAGGAGTATGGTAAATGAGTGATCTTTTTGGAATACATTTTGGCGGCAGTGGACGACTAATTCTCTTTCCGCTCTTTTTAATACTCATTGGTCTTGCTATACGAAATTATCGTCGTATCAGTAGAACGTTTACACAGCTTGCCCATCGCAAACTGCGTTCAATTATTTTTCCTCACTTTTCACGCACAAAGCAATTACTTAAAACCTGCTGCTTAAGCATTTCGCTCCTATTACTTTTTATCGCCCTCATGCAACCACAATGGGGGAAAAAAGAACAGGTTGTTATACAAGAAGGTCGTGATTTACTGATACTTTTGGACGTATCGCGTAGCATGTTGGCTCAGGATATGAGGCCGAACCGTCTTGAATTTGCAAAACTTAAAATACGGAGCTTGCTTGATAAGCTTACCGTTGAACGGCTTGGGCTCATTCTTTTTTCCGGCTCTGCCTTTGTGCAGTGTCCACTCACCGGAGACCGAGCAGCTTTTCTAATGTTTTTAGAAAATGTCGATGCTGAAGCAATATCATCTGGAACCACATCTATCGGCTCAGCACTTAATCGTGCAGTTGATGTTTTTGCACATGCTCCAGAACGTAAAAATAAATTAATTTTATTAATCACTGATGGCGAAGATTTTTCACTCAACATGAATGAAGCCAAGCAACGGGCTGTCCAAGATCAGATAACACTTTTTGCACTTGGTGTTGGAACTCCGCAAGGCGCCCCTATTCCTATTCTTGACTCAATGGGTAAGCAAGTAGGGCATGAAACTGATGCTCAAGGAAATATCCAGCTCTCTGCACTCAATGAAACAATGCTGAAAAATATTTGCCAAACGCTCAAGGGAACCTACTTCAAAGCTCACTATCAAGATGATGATCTTGATTCATTAGTCACGCTTATTAAAAAATTCGAAAAAGAACAATTTACCGATAAAAAATTATCATTGTACGAAGATCATTACCCTTGGTTTCTTGGTATTGCAGCAGCACTATTGGCACTGGAATGGATCTTGTAAGGAAAATAAATGAAAAAGAACTGCACACTTTTCCGCATTCTTGGCTTACTTGGAGCATCACTTATTATCGGAAATATACCGCTTCAAGCATTTAGTTTTGGTAATTTATTCAAACGGTACGAACAAAAAAAACCTGTAGATGCCATCAGAGATCTTGAAGATCAACTTGTACACAATCCAAAAGATCCCTACATCAACTACAATCTTGGAGTTGCTCTGTATAAAAGTAATCGCTTCGATGAAGCAAAAAGCAACTTCCAACGTGCAGCGCTTCATGCAACAAACTCTGCATTCAAGGAGCAGTCCTATTTTAACTTGGGTAATTGCTTGTATAAAAATGCACTGAGTATCATGCCAGAAAACTGGGAATCTTCTGATCAGGACGTTGATATCAAAATTCTTGAGCAAGCGGCAGTTCTTGCAAGTAATGCAATCAAAGAGTACGACTCAGCGCTTGCAATCAATGAAAAAAATGAAAAAGCGATATCGAATAGAAAAGAAGCTACCAAGTTATTAAGCAAAATTTTGGAAAAAAAGAAGCAAGAGCAACAAAAAGAAGAAGAAGAAGATAAAAAAAATAAAAATAAAGATAATCAAGACCAAGACGATAAAAATCAAGATCAAAATGAGAAAGACCAAGATAAAAAGAGTGATCAAGAGATCTCATGCATAGATCAAAAACAGAACAAAAGCTCTGGTAAAAAAAATGGCAAAGAAGATCCAAACGTCGATGATTCTGGTCTAAAAAAAGATAAAGATAACAAAAAGCAAGAGCAAAAAGATCAATCTGATGACCAAGATCAATCATCAAAAAAAGACAATGAACAGCAAGGTGAACAAGGCCGCGAGGAAAGTAAACCAGAGCAAGGTCGAGAAAAAGATTCTTCTCACAATGACGATGCCTCCAAGGATAATGGGAAAGAAAATCCAGAAGAAGAGGAACAAAAAGAAAACGATAAAAATAATACTGGCCATGATGAACAACCTAACAATGATCCCAAAGATACGCAGCAATCACCTTCTCAAGGTAGCCAACCCGAAGATGAAAAACAAGATAATGGTACAGAGTATGAAGAAATGGCCGAATCAGCAGATCAAGTAGACGGAACAGAAAAACGAGTATTCCAGGCTATTCTTGACAACCTAAATACTAACGAATCAAAATTACAAAAGCATATGATCATGCAAAAAACCAAAGGGCAAAAGCCTCCCGTTGGGAATATGCAAAAGCCATGGTAATCTGAACGGAAAATGGTTTTGCAAAAGGGAACTTCATGAATCACACAATCATTAAAAAAATTATACTCGCTTGCCTCTTTTTAGTGAAAATTGCAGGCAACAACGTGGATGCTCAAGGAATTTCGCTTGATGTAAAAAATGTTGAACACATTAAAAATTCTGCCACGGGAAATGATCAACCAACAGCCTTTGTTGGTGAATCATTTATCTTGCAAGCAACGGTACAAGATATCGGCCAACAGGCTCAAGATCTTTCAATTGCAGGAATTAATAGCTTCATTACCGCAAGCACCATGCGATCTTCAAATATTACCTTCATCAATGGGCAGCAATCGATTGAACATGCTTATAAATATACGCTTATA
>CAYSDC010000021.1:10490-14542 GCA_964429765.1 uncultured Pseudomonadota bacterium | reverse complement strand
AAAATGACGGGGGCTTTACGCTCGGCCCTGCAACCATCAAAAATAAGCGCGGGCAAGATTTTTCTTCTGAAGCAATCTCTATTCAGGTTATTAAACGTCCTGCTGGATATCAATCTCAAAATCAAAAAACGGCTGCAGATCAAAGCATTGAACTTTTTTGCGAATTAAAACCAAGCAAACAACGTGTTGTTGTTGGTGAGCCCCTGGAAGTAATTGCTTCAATTTATTCACGTGGCCCAATTTTAGAAATGATTCCAGAGGCTCCATCATTCACCAACTTCTTATGGAAAGAAGTTGCGCAAGCAAAGGTACGTCAAGAAAAACGGGATGATAAAATGTATACCGTCACCGAAAAAAAGCTTGTTCTTACTCCTTTACAAGCTGGTGAAAAACGAATAGACCCATTACTCATTCGCTATGCGGTACGCGTACAACGAAGTAAATCACGTGACTTTTTTGACCATGCATTTTTTGGTGATTTTTTTCCTGCTCGTGCAGAACAACGTACAGCCATGTCTAATGATTTAACCATTTCGGTTGATCCTCTTCCTCCTCACAAAGGGAAAGTTAACGGAGTTGGCGAATTTACTCAGCTACGAGCAACATTAAATAAATCAGATGCTCAAGCAAACGAAGCGCTCTTGTTACAGTTGACCGTTGAAGGTAAAGGAAACTTTGATCAAGTTACCGCGCCGACCCTTGCTCTCCCTAAAAACTTTAAGCAGTATGAATCCAAAAATTCAGTGCAAGAAGATTGGTCGATAGATTTTGTTCCAGGGAAAAAAACATTCGAATATGTTATCCAAATTCCAAACTCAGGTGACTGGAAAATTCCTCCACAAGCGTTTACCTTTTTTGATACCACAAATGGTCGCTATAGAACGCTCTACAGTGAACCTCTACCAATTTCAATTACACCACTTGCCCCAACGGAATCAGACAGATCGGATACAAAAATAGTTGCCGATGATAGTGAATTGCACAAACAAGAAAATCAGACAGAAAAAAAAGCACCCTCGCTTGATAAAGACATTCACTTTATTCAAGAAGATAGTGGTGTTGGAAAAAAAGCAGCTCCAGCCTTGCCTTGGTGGCTCTTTATTTTCTTGTTATGGATTCCACCACTTGTGCTCAGTAAATCAATGCTTCCTTTTTTACGTAAATGGTATTATCGTATTTTTCGAGTTTCTGCAAAAAAGCGACTCGATGAATTTGATCAACGCATTGATGTTATGATCAAAAAAGAGTCTGCACAGGGATTATACCAGCTACTGCTTGCATTTTTAGCAGCAAAATTTGATGCTCCTGCTAGCTTTGTAACACACGATTGGATAGTTCAAAAATTAAGTGATGATGAAATTCCTGCTGAAAAAATTCAAGAATTTATGGATTACTTAAATGAATGCGCAGGGTTAAACTTTGTTGCACAAACAAAAAATATTGCAGAGTTACGCAATCTACTCAAACGAGGAAAATATTGGATTATTTTCTTAGGAAAATAAAAGGACAAACAAGGATGATGAAGTTTAATCGGGTACTCGCTCTTTTCATATGTTTTATAGCTAGCTACCTCTCTGTTCACGGAGAGCATCAAAACCCCACTGAGATTTTTTTGTATGGAAATGAGCTTTATAAAAAAGGCGACTACAGGGAAGCGCTCAAACAATATGAACAGATCCAACATAAAAACTCTCAGGTTTTTTATAATATGGGAAACTGTGCATATAAGCTTAACAAGCTTGGACATGCTCTTTTATATTGGCGCAAGGCTGAACACAATTGGGGATTTTCCGGCAGAGATGAACTTCTTAAAAATATTAAATTGGTCAAAAAAGAGCTGTCGTCTGATGCTCCCGATAAAAAAATATCTGGTATAAAAAAAGCATCCGAAACGCTTTCAAACCACGTAATTTCATTAATTACAGCTATCCCTTTGCTCTGGCTACAGCTTGCAGTTCTCCTGATGTGGCTCTTTTTATTCTTATATCTGCACTACCTCCATCGTAAGGGACGAGCGCTCATCATTGCATGCTTATTCTTTTTTCTGGCGATAGCTGCTGGAATGTTGACCTTCAAATATGCTCTTAACTTCCGTCAATATGGCGTTGTCGTTTCAAAGCAGGGGACACTTCGAGCTGGCCCGGGCGATACGTACAAGATTTTAGGAGAAGTTTCTCAAGGCGATGAAATGCAAATTTCTAAAAAAATTGATAATTTTTATAAGATAACAGCGCGAGGAACTATCGCTTGGATATCTGAAAAAGAGCTCGAGTCCATTTAAACATTAGATGCTTATTAATTAAAAAATTAGGAATTTCATGATTGAAAAAAACATTTGTTTTTTATTCATTTTCATTGTTCTTTTGCCCGTTTGCTCTGTTTATTCATTATCAAGTAACGATGCAACCGTAGTGATCCAAGAAATAAAAGAGTCGTTCAAACAAGCCAATGAAAAAATTGCTCAAACTGCTCTGCAGGCTCTGAAAAACAATAAAGACAACTTTTCTCAAGCAAATAGATCTGAAAAAGAAAAAGTCGAGTTAATATTTTTCATATTTACTTATTGCAATAACGTAGGGTTAAACGAGGCACAACAATATATCGTAAATAGTAAGAAAATGCTGAAGATCTTTGAAGAGATATCTACAGAGGAAACTCAAAATTTTTTAACAACACTCACTACAATATCCACTCAAACAAAACCTTCTCTAAAATTAAACGTTCCTTTATCAGATGAATTATCAATATACATCGAACAAATTCAGAATATTCTTAACACAAATACCAAAGAGGTCGTTCAAGCTATTTTTAATTATCTACAACAGTCATGCCCAGAACTTGACAGCAATATTTTATCCGATTAACTCTATGCCCTGAGCGGAAGGGGCGGTTGATTTTTTTAGAGCATCTTTCATACTCAAAGAGCTGAATTAGTCGTTTTTCTCATACAGTATTTTTGCTATTGAAGGTTGCCATGGATATCAAAAGTCGATCTGTTTTGCTGGTTAGTACAGTCTGTTGTTTTGCCACACTGATTAGCGGCTGCGGCAAGCATGAAAGCTCTGCCGGGGCTGTTGGTGCTGGAGCCGGCGCAATTATTGGAAATGCCGTTGCAGGTAGAAAAGATAAAGGCACCGGAACTCTTGTTGGCGCACTTATTGGAAACTTTTTTGGTCGAGAAATCGGACAAGCTGCCGACAAAGAAGAAGAACAAATCAAGCGAGCTGCAAATGCTCGAAGAGCAAAGCAAATGTTTGCTGAGCTTCAAGAAGAAAATAATCACTTACGTGAGAATTTAAAAAAATGGTGCTTTTCTTGTCAGAAAAAAATTAATATTCTGGGAGCGCTTAGCTGTCCATCTTGTGGTGATGAACTCGGGCGTGAAAAGTTCTGCCGCTCTTGTGCAACTACTTTTACACCAGACTCATCCTGTCGATACTGCCCTTATTGTCGCGGCAGAGTCTTGCTGAGTATGCGATAAATCGAAAATAATTTTTCATGAAATTTTTAAAAACATCTTTTTTAACGGCAGTTATCCTAACTGCCGTTATGACTTTGTATCCAACTTTTAAAGATATAACCGAATCATTTCAATGCCTAGGACGCGGCCGTTGCATGGCAATGCAAATCAACGGTGAGGACTCTGGAGAAAAAATTATCTTTATTTGTTCTCCTTTAAAAGTTGAAAATAAAGTAAAAATTTTTCACCTAACTCCTGAAACCGAACCCTTAGATATCACTGAAAAATCTGGTCTTAACCTAAACACCCTAGCAGAAATCTTTGTCAACAAAAATGCAGCAAGGCCTCTTGTACTTTTTGATTATTATTATACGTTGAACCAGCAACCAAGCTTATTCTCATTTAAACAAAATGGGTTTATCACTGTTCCTTACCAATGCAACAGACCTCTAGAGAATATTAGTTTCTGCACATTTAACAGCGATCCAACTATTCAATTAATAAGCCTCAAGTGCCTTCAAGAATCTACAGAGAGGCTTCTTACGCGCCACAATGAAGAAATATTTGTTGATATTTCTGAAAATTCTAAAAG
>CAYSDC010000021.1:7900-10469 GCA_964429765.1 uncultured Pseudomonadota bacterium | reverse complement strand
CTGATTCCATAGACTTAGAAAATGTTTCAGACATTGCTTTTAACAACAACCCAAATGACCCATTAGCTCTCATTATTTATGGTAACTCTGACAAGTCTCCGGCATTATTTCAGCTTGGTGCAAGCAGTCAAATGCTCAACATATCTGATCAGTATCCAGAACTGCAAAATCTGTCTGGATTAGAATTTGCTCATCTTGTAGACATTGAAGACAAACTTTATGTTTACGCAGTTACTCTCGATGGAAGGGCACAATTTTTTTGTTTTGATAAAGATAATCATAAGATTATTGATATCACTCATGAGTGCGGTCTTACACCAAATGAATTAAAGAATATTCGTTGCATCAATTTAAGCAACAATGTATCCGATCAACTTGTTTGTATTCTTTATAAAAACAAACAAGCAAAATTGTTTGAATTCTGTCATGGAATTTTTACCGATATCACTGACACTTGTGAAATTAATAAAAAATTTTTTTGTTCTGTAGATTCTGTTGAGCTTATGCAGGATCATTACGGCGCAACAATTATTATTAACTATCAAAATGGAGCATCATTTCGTATATTTCATAATCCTGAAATGAGAAGCTATACCGCTACAAGGCAAATAGCTAGTGCTGCCACTTTAAGTGCAGAAATTAGGTAAGCTCATCAAATAATAAAATGAAAAGGAGAGTCTTTATGACATTTTTAAAAACGTTTGTTTTAGCTGCAATCACCACTACATCTGCACTTACAACCATCTATCCAACTTTTCAAGAAATAACTCATTTATTTCCAGCACTCTATCAAGCAAATACTCATATAAGACAAATCATGATGATGCCAGTTAATGGAGATTCAGGTGAAAAAGTTTGTATTTTCATTAATCATGATATGGACATCAGTAACATCTTTCATCTGAACTGTGAAAATATTGTTACCGATATTACCCAGACCTGCGGTATCCAAATAGAGGATTTACAATACGTCAACTCTATCTCAATAAATAGAAACAGAGCCAATCCATTAATGTTTATTGTTTATGCAAATTCAAATAAATCAGCAAAATTATTTTTATTCAACCAAAATCATTTTTTAGACATTTCGTATGACTGCGGGTTGGACCTCAACAACATCAGCTCTGCTTCTTTTAACAATAGCCCAAATACGCAGTTAATTGCTCTTGAATATTATGCAAATACAAAAAGAAGCATACAATTATTTCAGCTAAATAAATGCGATACCTTTCTTATTGCAGCAGTTAATATCAGTGAATCAGTAGACCTATATCGTGCTAAAAATATTATTTTTAATAATGACCCAAGCAAGCCACTAATGCTTATTACCTATGAAGATAATTCTCAAAAAATCCCTGCACTTATTCGGCTCAATTCACCAGATAACACATTTTTAAACCTATTTAGCAACCTCAATCCAAATCAACTTGATAAACTCAACCCTAAACGGTCTCTGTACCAAGTATTATCACGCTACCCGACAAAGATTGACTTAATGACTATAAAAAATAAACATTATCTTTATATCACCAGCACAAATAACGAAAAACATTTTTTTAGTCTTGATGAACAAAATAGAGTAGAAAAAATTACTTATGCATGCGGTGTTAATTCTGGTCGTTTAGAGGGGATATCATCTATTAATCTTGAGTGCAATGATAAAGATTCCAAAAAACTTGTCAGCGTTACCTATGATAGCCAGTTCTCACGTCTGAAATTCTTTCATTTTTGTAACGGATTATTCTCTAATCTGCCCGATGAACATGAGTTTCATAGATTGTGCATGCACAAACCAAGATCTGTACGTGTTATACAAGATGAATATGGAACATTGGTAATGATGGTAACCTTTGATAATTCAGAATTTCGCATCTTTTATGACGCTGATATGAGAAACTATGACCATACCAGCGAAGTCCCAACTGAATTTGGAAGCTTCACCATCTTATGATGATAAGTCATTATAACCTCAAAATTCTGATTCCAAGCGCTGCTACTTCAGGCTCAAAAATTAAATATATACATCAAATAACGAGATAATATGAAAACTTTAAAAATGCTTTTTTTAGTAGCTATCACTGCAAGTTCAGTTAATACTCTTTATTCAAATTTTGAAGACATCTCTAAACAGTTCTCCGCTCAAAACCCAAGACGTATCAAAATAATGCCCATCAATGGAAATACTGGTGAAAAGTTAATTTTTATTGAGGCACATCAAAAATATAACGTCAGCATTTATCATTTTAGTCCCGAAAATAAAGTTACTAACATTACGAACAATTGCGGCATTGAATCAAACGATTTACAGGCAATACATTCTTTCAGGTTAAATAATAATAAAGAGCATCCTTTAGCTCTATTTACTTACATCGGTTATAACCCTCATCAAACTTCAAAATTATTTTCTTGGGATAGCAACCAATTTGTTGATATTTCTGATACGTGTGGTCTGGATCTAAACAATGTTCAGTCTATTACTTTTAACAGCAATCCTAATACTGAAGTTGTTGCTCTTAGATACGGAATTGAAAACTCAACAATAAAACTATTTGCACGCAATGAGATGCAT
>CAYSDC010000021.1:4458-7890 GCA_964429765.1 uncultured Pseudomonadota bacterium | reverse complement strand
CCATGAAGTAGATTTGCAAGAGGCTCAAATTGTTGCATTTGATACTAACCCAAGAAGCTCATTAATGTTGATTCTATATAACTCGTCTGCCAATAAAGCTCCAATATTGATAGACCTTAGCTCATCCGAAGGCCAATTTTTAGACCTCTTTAAGCAGCACGACTTTAAGACGGAGTGGAAGAACAGGGGTGATGCATTCGTTCAATCCATCGACATGATGAGTATTGAAAATAAACTTTATATATATGCTTCTTGGCTTGACAGGCGACTTAAGCAACTCTTTTGTATTGATAGAGAAAATGAAAGCGTTAATGAAATTTCTGATACGTGTGGCATTCCTTGTGAGTACTTACTTACTATTAAGTCTATTGCATTCAAAAATCCATCAACCCAAAAGCTTGTTGGCATGCATTACCGTCATGGTTTAGATCGCATAAAATTATTTAGTTTCTCCGGTGGAATCTTTACCGATGTATCTGATGAACTTACAATCCAAAATTTTGATATAAATAACCCAGATTTTATTAAAATTATACAAGATGATTTTGGTACAATGTTAATTGTTAAAAGCTCTACTTATCAACCATGGATACTTTATGATTCTGACGAAACCAACCATTATGAATATGCGAGCAGAATCAAACGAGCTCCCACTTCAGAGAAACTAGAATAGCAAGGGCCGGAAATTGCCTAGCTAAAGCCAGTATATACTCGCTTAACACCCTGTAAATAATTCCATCTTCTTTTTTGACAAATTTAAAGTGGGATTTTATGTATTCATAATACCCTTTAATACTCCTTCCATGCCTATATCAACCCTAAAATACCGCCAGAATCCAATCAATCCCAAGCATTTAATTCAATTTGACATTTTTTCAAATCTTTGATACGATTGATCTATGGAGAAAAGTATTCGTAATTCTGCTTAATTCAACTGTTTTAGAAGCACGATTTATCAAAAAAATGGAGTCCTCTGAATGAATTTCTTAAAAAAACTTTTATTAGTAGCGGTAAGTTCTTTAGCCATCAGCAATATCTATGCCGAAATTGAAGACTTAACCGATTTATTTGATTGTTATGGTCATGCATCTACAATGAATATCGATGATTCTGGAAATGTATTAGTTTTTATCAATGATAGTGACGATAACTATAAAACCAAAATCTTTCAGTTTACTCACGAAAGAAAAACTAAAAACATTACCAAAACGTGTGGTATTGACAGAAAAGATCTAAAAAATGTTAAAAATATCATTACTACTAAAAACTCTGAAAATCCATTGGTTATTTTTAACTATTTTCGTAATAAAGCTTCTAAAATATTTGCATGGGATAAAGACAAGTTTAGTGACATCTCAGAACAAACCGGCTTAGATTTAGAAAATATTGAATCTGCTCTTTTTAATAACGATCCACACAATCGATTGGCTGTTGTAGGATATCACGATCAATCTAAAAAGCTCTTCGCCATAAGTGATAACACATTTACCGATATTACCGGTCCTCTTGATCTAAACAATATTTCTTTTTTGCAGGCTATTGCTTTTAATAACCACCCTGATAATCCTTTAGCTTTTATTGGATATTCTGGAAATCAGGCTGCAAAAATAATTTCTTTTACTTCGAATGGAACATTTGCAGACATATCAAGCAATTATCCTGAACTAGCAAATCTAACAGGAATACAATCTGTTAATCTCATCAATATGCCTGATAACCAAGTATACGTGTACATTTCTTTTGAAAATGGAAAAATCGCTCTTTATTGCTTGGATCAAGAAAATAAGAGCTTACATGAAATAAGCTCTCAGATTGATCTTAAAGCTAGCGACTTGATGGCTATTGAATCGCTAAATTTTATTGATAATTCACCATTTCAAGTGGTTACTATCATCTACTATGACGAAGACAAACCTGCAAAATTGCTTCGCCTTCAAAGTGGCATATTAACAAAAATCCTTGATACACACAGTATTGATGATGAACTTCTGACAGGCACAGATTCTATTCAATTTATAGAAAATTCAGCGGGAGGCTCAATCATTATCATAAATTTTGATGATGAAGGACATAGTAATTTTCAAATGCTTTATGATTCAGAATTGAACCTTCATGTTAGCGGAAAAAAAGTTAAAGGCGTAAGCTCTTTAAGTCAATAACACACCATCAAAGATCTATAAAGCATCTTTCATCATCGCTTTAATCCATGATGTTTTACATCGTGCCACGGTGGCCAAAAAGAAAAATACTACTCTCCCCATTCAGGGGCAACTGTAATAGTCTGTTATACATACCATCACATTTTTATAATTTTTGATGTTAAATGCAAGAACTGTATCTACCTATACTGAAACTAATCAAAGATTCATAACTCCATAACTAAAGTAAAAGCTATCTTGATCAATTTATTAAATTTATTTATTTACTATATGAAATTAATCTAAGATCAGTATAACCAGGATGTAGAAAATCAATCTGAATAAAATTTTCATTAATAAGGGGAGCTTATGCGTATAAAAAATAACTCCAAATTTTTCATTATAGGCCTTGTCTTAAGCAGCACAGCTTTGATCTCATCATGCACTAAACAAGAAAAAACTCTTACTGGTGCACTTATTGGAGCCGGCGTCGGTGTTGGCATTGGTGCAGCCGCAGGTGGTGGTGGTGGCGCTATAGCTGGTGGTATCATTGGCGGTGTTGGCGGTGGCTTGATTGGAAACAGCATGGGTGACGACCCTGAAGATTATGATCGACGGGAACGCCGCTACTATGAAGACTAAGAACCCCATAATATTCAGATAAAAAGTTGCGCGTTCGTTGCTAAAATCCTCTTTCCTACTTCAGAGTCGTTGTTATGACGATTTGAAGAACGGGAAGCGGTCAGCGAACGCGCTTTTTCTTTTATTCAACTTTTTTCTTTTACTCAGCAGTATTAATACCTTTTGGCGGTTGCAAACTTTTCATGCCCTTTTATACTAAAGAATACCCGTTTTGAACGGGCAAGACTAAGATAAAACCTCGATTTCACAACTATTTTTAAGAAAAGTCATATGGCAACCAATACAGAAAATATTTTAAAAATTCATGATCTTCACGTTACAGTAGAAGATAAACAGGTATTAAATGGTGTTTCGCTCACCATCAACCCTGGTCAAGTTCATGCAATCATGGGACCCAACGGCTCAGGAAAAAGCTCTCTTGCCTACACCACCATGGGGCACCCACGATATGAAATTACGGCAGGACAAATCACCTTTGGTAACGACCTGCTTAATGAACTCTCCCCGGATAAACGTGCAAAATTAGGGCTATTTTTGGCGATGCAGCACCCTCACGAAATTGATGGAATCCCATTTAAAGACTTTTTACGCCAAGCGTATAACGCCTTGTACGATGGAACAGACAAGCAATTGCGCATTAAAGAATTTAATC
>CAYSDC010000021.1:1132-4448 GCA_964429765.1 uncultured Pseudomonadota bacterium | reverse complement strand
ATGTCTCTGGTGCTCATTACTCACTATCCTCGCATTCTTGAATATCTAAACCCAGACGCGGTTCACGTTCTCCAGAAAGGCAAAATTGTTCGTTCTGGCGGAGCTGAGCTAGCAAAAGAGCTTGAACAAGCGGGATACGAAGAGTAATTTATTTACCTGTATTTTGAGATGCATTCTTCATACCACTGAATCAAGATGCTATTCACTGAATATGAATATTTTGCATAAAAAGATTGAATCGACTCCACTGCCTGCTCAACAGTTTTAATGGACTTTGGGCGGCAGTAGAGGTCGAAAAGTTCTTCTCTTTTCGCACTAACCTCTTGTTGAACCTCTTCTGGAAAAAATGACAGCCCATGCTTGAGGTCTGCATTACAAGAGTTTTCGCCTTGCAATGCTGCTGCTATAATTTTTTCAATTGCTTCTTCATTTCTAGAACTCTTACGATATTTATTTGCAAGAGACTGAGCATTAGAATAAGCAGATCGTTTGATTGCGTAAAAATCGATTGTAATCATATCAATACGATTGGGAACAGAAGTCAATTCAAAACGATCTAATTCGCCACTAAAACCTTGACTACAAACGTGCGTAACCGAAGCAATGAGAACAAATACTATTGCAACGCTCATATCTCGTATCATCATAAACATCCTGAGTTAAAATAATAAATTATAAGGGGTGGCAAGTATATCATGAGATAAGTACGAAGAATAATTTTTTAGTATTAAAAACACCAAAAAAGGGGCGTGAATTATACGCCCCTTTTTTGTTACTCTGAATTTTTATGAAGCTTGATCAAGACCAGCTTTAGCTTTTTCTATGATTTCTAGTACTCGATTGTTATGAGATTCAATATTTTGAATCGCTTGTTCAACCGTAGCAATGTTCTCTGACACAAAAAGATCTGATCGTATATTTTTAAATTCAACTCTCAAGCCACTTCCGATATCGCCAAGATTTTTCATCGCAACCATAATTCCTGGCATATACGCATGAGCCGCTTTCTCTACAGCCCTCAGAACAGCTGATACAGCTTCTTTTTCTGAACAACTACCATCGTACAAAGCCGCCTTTTCTTGAGCTTCCCTTGAAGCCGCATTATTGCTTTCTTGCATAATGGTTTTAAGCGCATCAAGCAACTGTCCTGTTTGTTCTGTATTAACACCGTAACATGCATGAACCCCAAACATTACAACGCTGCACAAAACTAAACGGTAAAAACAATTCATGGTCGATTCTTTCTTATTGTGATTGTACCTCTTGTTCAAGTGCATTCAAATCTTGAAGCAACTTGACCAGATCCTCTTCGTGTTTTACTTCATCTTGCAAGATACTTAAAATTATATCGTATGTTACTGCATCTTTATCTCCAACAAATTTTAAAATGTTGTTGTATGACTCAATAGCACATTTTTCGCCTTTGATGTTTTCTTCAAGTACTGCTCGAACATAAGAATTTCTGGTTGCATCGTAGCCACACCCTGCATGCTCATACCAACTTTTTGGACTAACAAGCGGAATTCCTCCCAACTGTATAATACGATCTGCAAGCTTTTGAGCATGCTTAAGCTCTTCGCCAGCATGTTCTTCCAGCTCAATGACAACGGCTGGGCGGATTGGACCAGTTACCAATTTTGCACAGAGCCAATATTGGTAGTAAGCAATCCATTCATCCGCATAGGCGGTATTAAGCATGTCTAGAAGTTTTTTGAGGTCAAGGCTAACAATAGCCTGGGCTTGAGTGTTTTCCAGCATCGCTTCTCCTTTTTTTGATAACAATATACATTTGCTAGTATCTTTGTCCAGATGCTCCCAGAGCACAACATATCATAGCATGCTCTGCCTCTCATAAAAAAGTTGCACCTCTGTATTCCCCTATGCGATACTTGAGACATTAGAAGAAATGATCTTTGGGGGAAAGGGGATCTATGAAACAAGGTTTTACACTGATTGAATTAATGATTGTTGTTGCAATTGTTGCATTTCTATCAGCAGTTGCTATTCCACAATGTTTTATATCAAGCACGAGCTAAACAAGCAGAAGCCGCTGTCTTTTTGGCATCGCTCCACACAGCAGAATCTTCATACTACGCACAGCATGGCGAATACACCAGTAATCTTGCTGGAGAACAAGGCTTAGGCTGGAAGCCAGAAGGATATTTAAGTGGTGGCAAGCAAGAACGCTTTTATTACACCTACGGATTTAATAATTCGGACAGCTCAGAAGGCATTAACTACTTCACGGGAAAATGTGGCGCTTCAAAAAATGATTTAGGTCAAACAAGCGCAGACAGATTTGGTTTTACCATTCGTGCTGCCGCAGATTTACTTGGTAACGGTAAGCTTGATATCTGGCAAATTGACCAAAATAGAAATATCGTACATATACAAAATGGGCTAGACTAAAAATAAAAATCCCCCGGTTTTTAATCGGGGGATTTTTATCACAACTATTTTAATACTCAAAATTTTATCGCTGAACAGTAAGTTCAGAAGCTATAAAATTTGACTTAAGTTGATTAGAAATTTTGTATGAAGAATTTTGAGGTAGCACCAAAATATCACTTCGTGAAATTTGAGTTTTAAACGGCTCTTGCCCCTCTTGGCTCATTTCAAAATCTCCAACGCCCTGAAAAACATGCAAAATGACAACATTTTGCCCATCAATAACATTTTCATATGACTGACGAGGATTTAAATAGATACCTTGAGCATTAACCGATTCATCACTAAATAATAATAAATTGGATAATCCAGAACTGAGCGAAACTGAACGAGCCTCGAGATTTGTTTTAAGTAATTCAGCCATAACGGACTCCTTTAATTCGGAAAATTTTAACCTAAAAATAATTTTTTTTATTGCTTTAATGGTATCGAACTTACGCAGTCCATTGATAGGATCGTAGTCAATTACTATCCGGTTCATTGAAAAAAATGTGCTTTAATTAAGCAAAACATTAAGAAACGAAGAAGCGAACAGAACATATCCAACAGTACCAAGTACAAGAAATGGCCCAAACGGAAGTTTGGTTGTTTTTCCCTGCCCAGTCACTGCTAAATAGATACCGCCACAAAGTGTACCTATAATTGATGCAAGCATCAAGGAAATCCATACTCCTGAAGGGCCTGTAAATGAACCAATCAGAGCAAGTAGCTCCATATCGCCAACACCGATGCCATCTTTACCTGTTAGATAGGTAAAAGTTTTTGCAACGATCCATAGAATTCCGTACCCAAAGCAAGCACCCGTTATACTGGACAACAAGGAAATTGGAATAAGTCCTAGCCCTGCACAGATAATCCCAACAGGAAC
>CAYSDC010000021.1:0-1056 GCA_964429765.1 uncultured Pseudomonadota bacterium | reverse complement strand
GACGTAGGTCGGAATTTGTAAAATAAGATCGACACATGGTTGGTTGAAAAAATCAAATTCAAATACAGCAAGTTCTTCGACGGGCAATCTAAAAAAAATGCTCCATGCTATAAACGCCGTAAGTACTTCAATAAATGGATAGAGCCATGAAATAGATGCCTGACACAAACGACATTTACCTCGCAGTATCACCCATGAAAAGAGAGGAATGTTGTCATACCAAGCAATACCGCCATTACAAGAAGCGCAGTATGAGCGCACAGAAAAAAATGGCTGGTCATACAAAATGCGATACGCGATAACATTCAAAAATGAACCCCACGCCAATCCAAATAAAACAATAATGATTTCATTCAGAATGAGAAGTGGCCTCACGAACGTAATCCCGCTTTAACCAGTTCATGGATATGAACAACACCAACTGGCTTTTGGTTATCCACAACAACAAGAGAGGTTATATTAAATTTTTCCATCATTAAGAGCGCATCATATGCTAAAAGAGCAACATCGATAGTCTTGGGCATCTTTGACATAATTTCATGAGCACAACGATCAAATACTGATGGCCCCTGCTCACAAGCACGGCGCAAGTCTCCATCAGTAATAATGCCACCCAAATGACCTACATCATCAAGAACCAACCCAACTCCCAGCTTGTGGAGAGATATTTCAGATAAAATCTCTTTAAATGGCATATGGGCAGGAAGCAATGGAATTGTTTGTGCAGAATGCATGAGCGCACGAACGGTAAGCGTTAATCTTTTTCCTAAAGCTCCGCTTGGATGAGATCGAGCAAAGTCGCTCTGTCCAAAACCCTTTTTCTTACTTACGGCCAAAGCAATCGCATCACCAAATGCTATCATGAGCGTCGAGCTGCTGGTAGGAGCAAGGTTCATGAAACATGCTTCTCCTTGAAAAGGAAGCTTCACAACCAAACTGGCAAATTGCTTTAAGTTGCCATCGCTGCAACAGATTAAACCTGTCTGATTTCCTTGCGATTTTAAAACAGTAAAAATTTGCTCCAGCTCGGAACCGGTTGCACTCTTTGAAAGAGCG
>CAYSDC010000020.1:18836-21019 GCA_964429765.1 uncultured Pseudomonadota bacterium | reverse complement strand
AATCAAAGCATCACCTGGGTATGGATACACATGAGGGAATGCTTTGCCATCGCCATATGGATCGATGTCTGCATTTCCTGTTTGCCAACCAAGGTGAACATTTGATTTGCCCTTGTCTGTCATACCAAGTATGAACAGATGTTGCGCACGTTCAAGGTCATACAAGTCTGATGGAACACACGTGTCATACTGATCGCAATTCTGTAACAACAAGCGGATTTCTGGAACGAGTGCGCCTGGTATTGGTGCGCGACCGCGGAAAACGTTCAAGTAAGCGCTTTGTAATATATCATTGGTGCATGGACGATCGCAGAACAAGCATTCAAGAACTTCAACAGTTTCTGTTCCGGACATCTTGCTTAAGTTACTACCAAGCATGAATATACGGCCCCATGATGTACGTTGGGTATCCCAACAATCACCATGGTCAGAGAATTCAATTGCTGAAATGTTTGTGCCAGCAGGATGACTTTCATCAGAGCAAACATTTGGACGATCGGTTACAACCCAGCGTAAGCCGGTTGATGCAAGCGATTCATGAAGATGTACTCTTGAATTATACAGCCTGATTTCTGGGAAGCGATAGCGATTTGGATCGCAATCAACAGCCCGAGCTGGTGTACCTTGTGTACCACAAGCGATATCAACAATTGTTTCTGGAAGCGATGTCAATGAGTAGTACAGCTTCTCACCACCGGTGATTGCTGGCTCTGAGCTGCTTGGAACACCATCTACAATTTTAGTTGCATCTGAGTGTACTAAGTTTGACTCATACAATGACATGTTAGCATTCAAGAAAATACCTGGAGAGTTGTAACGGCAATAGATCTTTTGGTCAAGTTGGAGAGGAACTCCATTTGGACCAGTGATGCATGGCAAGCTACTATCTTCTGGGCACGTTGTATCAATTGTGCAATCTGCAAAGATTGGTCGATTAACCAATACAGGATTGTTATTTTCATCAAAATAGATTTCTCTACCAGCATGATCAATAACAATACTTAACATCTTGATAACACCTGCTGCGTCAACCGTGCAACCATAATCACGCGCTTCACATGGTACAGCCCATGGATCAAGAGCGGTTGTGGTATTTGGTGATGAACAGATATTCAAGTCACATTCAACGTCAAGAACGTGAACGCCACCACAAGGTGTAAGTTCTGTTTGAGTATTACCAGTCAATGCAAGACCATCATATGATGACTTCTCTGCGCAAATAATATCGGTTGGGCAGTTTGGGTTACCAATTGATGATGCTACAAATGCACCTACTGACAAATGTTTGATATAATCAAGATTCGGATCAAGCTCTGGAGCTGGAGTTCCATCCGCTTCATGAACAAACTCACCGGCATATTCGAACCAGAAGTTGAACATATAGCAATCTACAGAAGATACGCTGCTGCGCAGATAAACTGCAGCATTACCGCGCAAGTTTATGCTTGCTTGGCGAACAGCATCACCTTGTGTAAATGGATTTGCAGCTTCAAATTCACTTGTTGCGCAGGTATATGGATTACCGGTAAATAGTACTCCACAACCAGGCTTGCAGAACAAGCGAGGATCTAAACCGTCAACAATAAATGCTGATGGGTTACGTTCTTTGATTGAGCATGGGTCATAGCAACATGCAGCCAAGTCATCAACTCTGTTGCAAGAACCTGCAACATAATCAAGGAACAGGTCATGGCAAACATCAACAAGACCGTTAACACCAAGAACAAAACCACGACGAACGTTAAGAGGAATTGGAGGGAATACATCAGTTTCACCGCCACAATCAAATGGGTCTTTGGTGAACTTGTTTGGATTCGAGTATGCGTATAACGCACCAATACATCCTTGTCCTGTAATTGGATCAAATGGCTCCTGGTACAAGTCCCAATAAGGATCGCACGCAAGCTTACCATGGTTAGCAACATCGTTGATAACCAACAAGCCGCGACGATCTGCTGCGGTACGACATTTGTAAGCATCGCTGCAAACAATATCACATACTGCAAAGACTGCCTGAATACCGGCTGGTGTTGAATAGTCAACAGTGGTACGAACCAGTTCTGGTGTGAACATATCTACGTCTGTTTTGTCACATTCGACAAAATGACCAGCTATAACTACAGCACCATCGTTAAATGGATAGCGAGCTACAAGAGTTCCTTCAGTTTCATCTTGTGCAAATG